>NZ_AXCZ01000004.1 GCF_000767165.1 Cellulomonas bogoriensis 69B4 = DSM 16987 | reverse complement strand
CGAGGGCGGGCAGCGGATGTGGTTCGGTCTGCCGCAGCAGCGCCGGTGGCGTCCGGCCGAGGCCGACCAGCTCGCGCCGATGATCGCCCGGCCCTGGGCCGCCGTCGGGCTGGACCCGGCCGGCCTGGCGGACGTCGTGGTGCACGTGGAGACGTCGGCGAGCCTGTCCGGTGGCGACCTGGTGCTCTCCGAGACCCGCGAGGTCCGCTCGGCGGTCCAGGTCGCAGCGGGCGTCGCCGAGCTCCTGGGGCGCACCGCGCAGGGCTGAGGCCGGGGTCGGGGACGGTCGTGGGAGCCGTGTGCTGGGGTCGGGCGGTGGTCCGAGGAGCGCGGTGTCGTGGGTTGGCGCGATGATGTCGCGGTGAGCGCCACGGTGGATCCCCCTTCGCCCGACACCGGTCTGGACCAGACCCAGGCACGACACCTGTGGGCCGAGCTGGCCGCGCAGGTGCGTGAGCACCAGTTCGCGTACTACCTGCGTGACGCGCCGGTGGTGAGCGACGCGGCCTACGACGCGCTCCTGCGCAGGCTCGTGGCGCTCGAGGACGCCTACCCCCAGTACGGGCTGCGCACGCCGGACTCCCCGACCCAGCAGGTCGGGGGGACGTTCTCGACGGAGTTCACACCCGTGGACCACGTCGAGCGGATGCTCAGCCTGGACAACGCGTTCTCGGCCGAGGACCTGGCGGCGTGGGAGGGGCGCGTCCGGCGGGAGCTGGAGCAGGCCGGTGAGGACCTGCACTACCTGTGCGAGCTCAAGATCGACGGGTTGGCCGTGGCGCTGCTGTACGAGGACGGCCGCCTGGTCCGGGCAGCGACCAGGGGTGATGGTCGTACCGGTGAGGACGTGACCCTCAACGTCCGCACGATCCAGGGGGTGCCCCACGTCCTGCAGGGAGAGGACCACCCCGGACTCATCGAGGTCCGGGCAGAGGTGTTCCTGCCGGTCGAGGGCTTCGTGGCGCTGAACGAGGCCCAGGTCGCGGCCGGCAAGCCGCCCTTCGCCAACCCCAGGAACTCCGCCGCCGGGTCGCTGCGCCAGAAGGACCCGAGGGTCACCGCCTCGCGTCCGTTGCGGATGTACTGCCACGGGATCGGGGCCATGCGGTGGGCGGGCCGCGAGCAGGCGACCGCGCGCCAGTCGCAGACCTACGAGCTGCTCGCCTCCTGGGGCCTGCCGGTCTCACCCCACACACGGGTGGTGGCAGACCGCTCCGGGATCCAGGAGATGATCGACCACTACGCCGCGCACCGGCACGACGTCGAGCACGAGATCGACGGGGTCGTGGTCAAGGTCGACGAGACGGCGCTGCAGCGCCGCCTGGGCGCCACCAGCCGCGCCCCGCGGTGGGCGGTGGCGTTCAAGTACCCGCCCGAGGAGGTCAACACCCGTCTGCTGGACATCCGCGTCAACGTCGGTCGTACCGGCCGCGTCACGCCCTACGGCGTGATGGAGCCGGCGAAGGTGGCGGGGTCCACGGTCGAGATGGCCACGCTCCACAACGCCTCGGAGGTACGACGCAAGGGCGTGCTGATCGGCGACACCGTGGTGCTGCGCAAGGCGGGGGACGTGATCCCCGAGATCGTCGGGCCGGTCGTGGACCTGCGGGACGGGTCCGAACGCGCGTTCGTGATGCCGACGCACTGCCCGTCGTGCGGGACGCTCCTGGCGCCAGCGAAGGAGGGCGACGTCGACATCCGGTGCCCGAACACGCGCTCGTGCCCGGCCCAGCTGAGCGAACGTGTGGCGCACATCGCCTCGCGCAACGCGCTGGACATCGAGGCGATGGGCTGGGAGGCGGCGATCGCGCTGACCGCGCCCGAGCACGGCCGCCCCGTCGACGCCTCCGTCTACCGGCCGCACGGGCTCGACGGGCCGGTACCCGAGGAGCTCCCTCCACCCCAGCAGCCGGTCCTGTCCAGCGAGGCCGGCCTGTTCGACCTCACCGCGCAGGACCTGGCCGGCGTGCGCGTGTGGCGGGAGATCAAGAAGGCCGGCGCAGGCACCGGGATGTGGGAGGACCGGCTGCACTTCTGGACCAAGCCGACCGCCCGCACCCCGTCCAAGCCGCACGCGAACACCGACAGGCTGTTCGCCGAGCTGGACAAGGCCCGGGCACAGCCGCTGTGGCGGGTGCTCGTGGCGCTGTCGATCCGGCACGTGGGCCCCACCGCGGCCCGCGCCCTGGCCACGGCGTTCGGGTCCCTGGAGGTGATCCGGGCCGCCGACGAGGAGCGGCTGGCCGCCGTCGAGGGGGTGGGCCCGACCATCGCGGCTGCGGTGCGGGACTGGTTCGAGGTCGACTGGCACGTGGAGATCGTCGAGTCGTGGGCCGCGGCGGGCGTGCAGATGCGCGACGAGCGGGACGAGTCCGTGCCGCGGACCCTCGAGGGGATGACGGTCGTGGTGACGGGGTCCCTGGAGGGCTTCTCGAGGGACAGTGCCAAGGAGGCCGTGCTGGTGCGCGGCGGCCGGGCCGCGGGCAGCGTGTCCAAGCGCACCCACGTCGTGGTCGTGGGTGAGAACGCCGGGTCCAAGGAGGCCAAGGCCCTGGAGCTGGGTGTCCCGATCCTCGACGAGGCCGGCTTCCGGCGCCTGCTGGAAGGGGGGCCCGGGGCGGTGGGCCTGGTCGCCCCGGGCGGGGGCGAGTCATCGTGACGGTCGAGGTCCGTCCCGTCCGGGACGTGGAGGTGGCCCGGGTGGGGGAGCTCACCGCGGGCGCCTACCTCGCGGACGAGCTCGTGGCTCCGGACCACGGCTACCTGGGTGAGCTGCGTGACGCGGTGCGACGAGCCGAGCAGGCGACCGTCCTGGTCGCGCTCGTGGACGACCGGGTCGTCGGGACGATCACCGTCGCGTCCCCGGGGTCGCCGTACGCGGAGGTCGCGGCCGAGGGGGAGTGGGAGCTGCGGATGCTGGCGGTCGACCCGGGCACCCGTGGCCAGGGTGTGGGTGAGGTGCTGCTGCGCGCGGGGATCGACCGCGCGAGGACCGCGGGCGCCGCTGCGGTGGTGCTGTCGACCATGCCCTCGATGCACGCGGCGCGGCGCATGTACGACCGGCTCGGGCTGGTCCGGTGCCCGGACCGGGACTGGCCGGCGGGAGGGCAGGTCATGCTGGTGTACACGACGGACTGACCGCCCGGCGTGCACGGAGGCGGGCCCGTGGCGCACACTGGCGCCATGATCTCCGCCGAGCTCGCCGCCGCCCTCCGTGACGAGGGGGTCCGGTGGGATCCTGTGGCCGGCGACCGGTTCGTGATCCCGCAGCCGGGGTTGGACGAGGAGCTCTTCACCCTCAGCGAGATGACCATCGAGGCCCGCCGGTACCCGACGGGAACGATCCTGGGGTTCAACGGCACCACCGAGTGGGCTCTGGACTCGGTGGCGTTGGAGGAAGCGCTGTGGATGCCGCGCGAGGACCAGTTGCGCGACCTCCTCGGTGGCGCGTTCGAGTCCCTGGTGCGGGCCGCGACCGGGGAGGGCGAGGACGAGGCCGCGGGCGCCGAGGCCGAGACCGGCGTGCCGGTGTACGAGGTCACCACCCGTGTCGGGGACCGTCCCGTGTCGGTGCACCGGGCGCAGGAGCCCGCTGACGCGTACGCACTCGCACTGCTGGCGCTCGTGGCGAGCGCGCACGAATGAGGTCCTCGGTCGGTGTTGACGGGGGAGAACCGGGCGCTAGGCTGAACTCTCGGACCTGACACCGATAGTTTCAGAGGCCGACCCCCGGCCCAGGAGAGGCAAGACATGGCGACGACGCCCTGGTTCTCGACGTCCGACTCCTGCTGGCTCCGGCCGCAGCACGTCCTGCCACTGCTCGGTCACGGCCCCCAGGTCCTCGGCGACGGGCGGCTGCAGACGACGATCCGGGAGGAGCTCGCCGCGGCGGCGGCGGAGGTGGCGCCCGGCCCCGGCACCACGAAGCCGGGTGAGCACGCCCTGCTGCTCGCCACCCACGAGGACCTCGCGCTCACCCACCCGGGGATGGCTGCGGCCGTCGAGCCCGCGCTCGTGGGGCTGGGTCCGGAAGGCTATGTCACGACCACCCACGCCGGCACCGACCTGCTCACCGCCGCTGACGCCCGTGGCCTGCTGCACGGCTTCTACGCGCTGCTGCGCGACGGGCTCGCGGTGTTCGACGGCTCCACCCGGCGCGAGGAGCCCACCTGCCCGGTCCGGATGGTCAACCAGTGGGACAACCTGAGTGCCGACGCCCCCATGGGAAGCGTGGAGCGCGGGTACTCCGGGGACTCGATCTTCTACGCCGACGGCGCGGTCGTGCAGGACCGGCGGCGCGTGAAGGACTACGCCCGGCTGCTGGCGTCGGTGGGGATCAACGCCCTGTCCCTGAACAACGTCAACGTCCACGGCCCCGAGACCCGCCTCATGACCGACCACGTCCAGGACGTCGCGGACCTCGCGCGCACGTTCGCCGACCACGGGATCGCGACCTACCTCAGCATCAACTACGCCGCACCTATCGAGATCGGCGGCCTGGGGACGGCCGACCCGCTCGACCCCCAGGTGCGGCAGTGGTGGGTGCAGGCGTCCGAGGCGCTGTTCGCCCAGGTGCCCGACCTGGGTGGTTACCTGGTCAAGGCCGACTCCGAGAACCGGCCGGGTCCGTTCACCTACGGTCGCACCCACGCCGACGGCGCCAACATGCTGGCTGAAGCACTGCGGCCGCACGGAGGGACCGTCTTCTGGCGCTGCTTCGTCTACGACTGCCGACAGGACTGGCGGGACCGGCGGACCGACCGCGCGCGAGCCGCGTACGACCACTTCATGCCGCTGGACGGGGAGTTCGCCGACAACGTCGTCCTGCAGGTCAAGAACGGGCCCATGGACTTCCAGGTCCGTGAGCCGGTGTCGCCGCTCCTCGGGGGCCTGGAACGCACCAACGTGGTCATGGAGCTGCAGATCGCGCAGGAGTACACCGGGCAGCAGAAGCACGCCTGCTACCTGGCGCCGCAGTGGAAGCAGGTCCTGGACTTCGACACCCGCAGCGCAGACCCCCGGGCGCCGTCCGGCGCGGCCGTGCGCGACGTCGTGGCGGGACGGACCTTCGCGCGCCCCGTGGCCGGGGTCGCCGCCGTCTCCAACATCGGCGACGACGTGTACTGGACGGGCCACCCCTGGGCGCAGGCCAACCTGTACGCCTACGGCCGCCTCGCGTGGGACCCCGCGTCGGACCCCGACGACCTGCTGCACCGGTGGTCGCGGCTGACGTACCCGGACCTGCCCGACGTGCAGCGTGCCGTGGTCGACATCCTGGCCGGGTCCTGGCTCACCTACGAGCGCTACACCTCACCGCTCGGGGTGGGGTGGATGGTCGAGCCGGGGCACCACTACGGGCCGAGCATCGAGGGCTACGAGTACTCGGCCTGGGGCACGTACCACTTCGCCGACCGCGACGGCGTGGGCGTGGACCGCACCGTCGCCACCGGCACGGGCTACACGGGTCAGTACAGGGAGCCGTGGGCCTCCGTCTACGAGTCGGTGGACCGCTGCCCGGACGAGCTGCTGCTGTTCTTCCACCACGTGCCGTACGGGCACGAGCTCGCCTCCGGCAGGACCGTCATCCAGCACATCTACGACACCCACTTCCAGGGCGTCGAGGAGGTCCAGGCCATGGTCGCCCGGTGGGAGCAGGTGGCGGACCAGGTCGACGGTGCGCTCGCTGAACGTGTGTCGGGGCGCCTGGCCGAGCAGCTCCGCTCGGCCAGGGAGTGGCGCGACCAGGTGAACACCTACTTCCGGCGGGCCTCGGGTGTGGACGACGCGCGGGGGCGCACCATCTACTGAGATCGGGTGCGGGTCGGGGTCACCAGTCGTGGACGGACCCGTCGGCCAGCCGAGCGACGGGGAGGTAGGCCGGCGAGTACGGGTGCTCGGCGGCCTTCTCCTCGTCCAGGTGCACGCCGTGGCCGGGGTCCTCACCGACGTGGAGGTACCCGTCGGCGAAGCGGTAGGAGTGCGGGAACACGCTGTCGGTGAGCGCGGAGTGCGCCATGTACTCCTGGATCCCGAAGTTGGGGATCGCGGTGTCCAGGTGGACCGCTGCGCCCAGGCACACCGGTGACAGGTCCGTCGCACCGTGCGACCCGGACCTGACGCCGTACAGGTGGGCCAGGTCGAAGATCCGCCGCAGGTGGGTCAGGCCGCCCGCGTGGGTCACCGTCGTCCGCACGTAGTCCACGAGGCGCTCGGTGATGAGCGTCTGCACGCTGTGGACCGAGCTCAGGACCTCACCGGTCGCGATCGGGGTGCGGGTGTGCTGACGGATGAGACGGAAGGCGGTCTGGTCCTCGGCCGGCGTCGGGTCCTCGATCCAGAACAGGTCGTAGGGCTCGAGCGAGGCCCCCAGGCGGGCGGCCTCGATCGGGGTGAGCCGGTGGTGCACGTCGTGCAGGAGCGCGATCTCGAAGCCGTAGGTGTCGCGCAGCGCCTCGAAGAGGCGGGGCACGTGGGTCAGGTAGGAGCGGGTGTCCCACACGGTCTCCTCGGGCAGGGAGCCGTGGGCGGGGTCGTAGATCTCCCCGGGCCGGCTCACGCCGTAGGTCCCGGTCCCGCCGGGCACGGCGGTCTGGGCGCGGACGGCCGTGTAGCCCAGGTCGATGAGCCGGCCCACGTCGGCGACGGTCTCCTCGATGGTCTCGCCGGTCGCGTGCCCGTACACGCGCACCTTGTCCCGGCTGCGTCCGCCGAGCAGCTGGTGGAGCGGGAGGTCGGCCCGCTTGGCCTTGATGTCCCACAGGGCGGTGTCCACCGCTGCCAACGCGCTCATGCCGACGGGGCCCCCGCGCCAGTAGGCGCCGCGGTAGAGGTACTGCCAGGTGTCCTCGATCCGTCCGGCGTCCCGTCCGACCAGGAGCGGGACCAGGTGCTCGTCCAGGTAGGCCGCGACGGCGAGCTCGCGGCCGTTGAGGGTCGCGTCACCGATCCCGACGGTCCCGTCCTCGGTGGTGACCACGAGCGTCACGAAGTTGCGCGTGGGTGAGGTCACCACCACCCGCGCCTGCGCGATCCGGTCCCTGCTGCTGGCCGTTGACAGGGGTGTGGGCACCGAGACTCCTCGAAAATGTCGGCCGATGCTCCGATACACCGGTGCCCAGACACTAGGATGGGCGCACGGGAGGGTCAAGGTCGGCGAGGTGTCGCTCCCGGGATGGCCGTGGATCGCGGCGGTACGCTTCGCCGGACGTGGTCCGGTGAGACGGGGGGCCCTGCGGGCCGAGGACGAAGGACGTGGACCGATCAGCAACGAACGAGCGACCATCGCGACGATCGCCGAGGAGGCGGGCGTCTCGGTCCCGACCGTCTCCAAGGTACTCAACGGGCGTGCGGACGTCGCCGAGGCGACCAGGGTCCGCATCGAGGAGCTGATCCAGCACCACGGCTACCGGCGGCGGCGGGTGGCGCCTGCGACGAACGCCCCGATGGTGGACCTGGTGTTCCACCGGCTGGGGAGCCCGTGGGCGATGGAGCTCATCCGGGGGGTGGAGGACGTGGCCCGCGAGGCGGGTGTCGAGGTCGTCCTCTCCGAGGCGGGCGAGGGTCGGATACCCCGGACGGAGTGGCTCGAGAGCGTGCTCAAGCGCCGCCCGCTGGGCGCGATCATGGTGTTCTCGGACCTGGAGGCCTCGCAGCGGCGACAGCTGGAGGCCCGGAACATCCCCTTCGTCGTGGTCGACCCCGTGGGTGAGGAGGTCGACGACGTCCCGTCGATCGGCTCGGCGAACTTCAACGGCGGCATGGTCGCCACCAGGCACCTCCTCGGTCTGGGGCACCGCCGGATCGCGGTGATCGGCAGCGCCCAGGACGTCCCGTGCAGCACGGCGCGGATCGCCGGGTACCGCGCGGCGCTCGAGGCGCACGGGGTGCCCGTCGACCCGCGGTTCATCCGGCACGGGAACTTCTCGGTGGACGGCGGCCACCGGCACGGGCTGGACCTGCTGCAGCTGGCCGACCGGCCGACCGCCATCTTCGCCGGCAGCGACCTGCAGGCCCTGGGGGTCTACAAGGCGGCCAGGGACCTGAGCCTGCACGTGCCGCAGGACGTGTCCGTGGTGGGGTACGACAACATCGACGCCGCGGTCTGGGTGGGGCCCACCCTGACGACGGTCGAGCAGCCCCTGATGGAGATGGCGCAGCAGGCCACCCGGCTGGTCCTCGCGCTGAGCCGGGGCGAGCGCCCGTCGAGCACGCGCATGGACCTGGCGAACACGCTGGTGGTGCGCGAGAGCACCGCCCGGCCGCCGTCCGACGCCTAGCAGGGTCCCTGGCGGGCCGGGGCACCACTAGACTCGGCGACCATGTCCACCATCTCCCGCGAGGAGGTCGCGCGCCTGGCCGGACTGGCGCGCATCGACCTCACCGAGACCGAGCTGGATCGTCTTGCCGGGGAGCTCGACGTGATCGTCGACTCCGTCGCCAAGGTCAGCGAGATCGCGACCGCAGACGTTCCCGCGACCAGCCACCCGTTGCCGCTGACGAACGTGTTCCGCGAGGACGTCACCGGTGAGGTCCTTCCGGTGGCGGATGCGCTGGCGGGGGCTCCGGCCGCCGAGGACGGGCGCTTCGCGGTACCCCAGATCCTCGAGGAGGACTGATGAGCGGCACGGACCTGACCAGGCGCACGGCCGATGAGCTCGCGTCCGCTCTGCGCAGCGGAGAGGTGAGCAGCGTCGAGGTGACGCAGGCGCACCTGGACCGGATCGGGGCGGTCGACGACGCGGTGCACGCGTTCCTCCACGTCAGTGCGGAGGAGGCACTCAGGACCGCGCGCGAGGTCGACGCCCGTCGGGCCGCCGGTGAGGCGGTGCACGAGCTCGCGGGCGTCCCGATCGCGGTCAAGGACGTCGTCGTGACGAAGGGCCTGCCCACCACCGCGGGGTCACGGATCCTGGAGGGGTGGGTACCTCCGTACGACGCGACGCTCGTGGAGCGGCTGCACGCGGCGGGGATGCCGATCCTCGGCAAGACGAACATGGACGAGTTCGCGATGGGCTCCTCGACGGAGCACTCCGGGTACGGGCCGACGCGCAACCCGTGGGACCTGGACCGCATCCCCGGTGGCTCCGGGGGCGGGAGCGCCGCCGCGGTCGCCGCGTACGAGGCGCCGTTGGCGATCGGCACCGACACCGGCGGATCGATCCGTCAGCCTGGCGCGGTCACCGGGACGGTGGGGGTCAAGCCGACCTACGGTGGGGTCTCCCGGTACGGCCTCATCGCTCTGGCCTCGAGCCTGGACCAGGCCGGCCCGGTCACGCGCACCGTGCTGGACTCGGCGCTCCTGCACGAGGTCATCGGCGGTCACGACCCGCGCGACGCGACGTCGTTGTCCGACCCTGCCACCGGCCTGGTCGCCGCGGCGAGGGAGGGAATGACGGGTGACCTGTCGGGTGTGCGTGTCGGCGTGGTCGACGAGCTCGACGGTGAGGGGTACCAGCCGGGGGTGCGTGCCCGGTTCGAGGAGTCGCTGGAGCTGCTCCGCGGCGCGGGTGCCGAGGTCGTGCGCGTCTCCTGCCCGCACGTGGTGTACGCCCTGGCCGCGTACTACCTGATCCTGCCGAGCGAGGCGTCGAGCAACCTGGCGAAGTTCGACGGCATGCGCTTCGGCCTGCGCGTCGAGCCGGACGAGGGCCCGGTCACTGCCGAGCGTGTGATGGCGGCGACCCGGGGCGCCGGGTTCGGTGCCGAGGTCAAGCGCCGCATCATCCTCGGGACGTACGCGCTGTCGGCCGGCTACTACGACGCCTACTACGGTAGCGCGCAGAAGGTCCGCACCCTCATCCAGAGGGACTTCACGGCGGCCTTCGACCAGGTCGACGTCCTGGTCTCGCCGACGGCGCCGACCACGGCGTTCCGGCTGGGTGAGAAGTTGGACGACCCGCTCGCGATGTACCTGAACGACGTGGCGACGATCCCCGCGAACCTGGCCGGGATCCCGGGTATCTCCGTGCCGAACGGGCTGTCGGACGATGGCCTGCCGGTCGGGTTCCAGGTCCTGGCACCGGCGCGCGCGGACGCACGCCTGTACCGGGTCGGTGCGGCGCTGGAGGCGCTGCTGGAGGGGACGTGGGGCTCGCCCCTGCTCGCCCGCGCACCTGAGCTCGTGACCGAGGGGAGCGACCGATGAGCACCATGACCACCCCGCTGGTGGACTACGACGAGGCCGTCGCCCGGTTCGACCCGGTGATCGGCATCGAGGTCCACGTCGAGCTCGGGACCGCCACCAAGATGTTCGACGCGGCCCCGACCGGTTTCGGCGCCGACCCCAACACCCAGGTGACCCCGGTGTCGTTGGGCCTGCCGGGCGCGCTGCCGGCGCTGAACGGCCGTGCGGTCGAGTACGCGATCCGCATCGGCCTGGCGCTGAACTGCGAGATCGCGCCGCTGTGCCGGTTCGCCCGCAAGAACTACTTCTACCCCGACGTCCCCAAGAACTTCCAGACGTCGCAGTACGACGAGCCGATCGCCTTCGACGGCTGGGTCGACGTGGAGCTCGAGGACGGCGAGGTCGTCCGCGTCGAGATCGAACGCGCCCACATGGAGGAGGACGCGGGCAAGAACACCCACGTCGGCGGGTCGACGGGCCGGATCCACGGCGCCGAGTACTCGCTGGTGGACTACAACCGTGCGGGCATCCCGCTGGTCGAGATCGTCACCAGGCCCATCACGGGCGTGGGCGCACGGGCCCCCGAGGTCGCCCGTGCGTACGTCCAGACCCTGCGCGACCTGTTCCGGGCGCTGGACGTCTCGGAGGCACGGATGGAGCGCGGGAACGTGCGCGCCGACGTCAACGTGTCGTTGCGGGCCACCCCCGACGCGCCCCTGGGCACCCGGACCGAGACCAAGAACGTCAACAGCTTCCGCTCGGTCGAGCGGGCGGTGCGGTACGAGGTCTCCCGTCAGGCCGCGGTCCTGGACGACGGCCGGTCCGTGGTCCAGGAGACGCGTCACTGGCACGAGGACACGGGCGTGACCACCGCGGGTCGGGTCAAGTCCGACGCCGAGGACTACCGGTACTTCCCTGAGCCCGACCTGGTGCCGGTGGCCCCGAGCCGGGAGTGGGTGGAGGAGATCCGCGCCACCCTGCCCGAGATGCCCGCTGCGCGGCGGCGCCGTCTGCAGGGGGAGTGGGGGTACGCCGACGCCGAGATGCGGGACGTGGTCAACGCCGGCGCTGTGGAGCTCATCGAGGCCACCATCGCCGCGGGGGCGGCGCCCGCCGCGGCCCGCAAGTGGTGGATGGGCGAGCTCGCGCGCGCGGCGAAGGACCGCGCGGTCGAGCTCGCCGAGCTGCCCGTGACCCCGTCGCAGATCGCCGGGCTCCAGGCTCTGGTGGACTCCGGCAGGGTGAACGACAAGCTGGCACGTCAGGTGCTCGCCGGGGTGCTGGCCGGTGAGGGGACACCCGAGGAGGTCGTGACCGCACGGGGCCTGGAGGTCGTCTCGGACGACGGCGCCCTCCTGGCGGCGGTGGACGAGGCGCTCGCGGCGCAGCCCGATGTCGTGGCGAAGATCCGTGGCGGGAACCTGGGGCCGGTGGGCGCGATCATCGGTGCGGTGATGAAGGCGACCCGCGGCCAGGCGGACGCCGGCCGTGTCCGTGAGCTCGTCCTGGAGCGTGTGCAGGACGCCTGAGGGAGGAACGCGCATGTGGCTGGAGCCGTTGCAGGGGGAGCTGGTCACGCTCCGGCCGGTGGCCCCCGGGGACGTCGAGGCGATGTGGGAGATGCTCAGCGACCCCGAAGGGCGCCGTCAGACCGGTGACCTGCGGGAGCGTTCGCGCGAGGACGTGGAGCGGTGGTGCGCCGAGGTCGCCGGCCGCACCGACCGCGTCGACCTTGCGATCACGCACGGCTCCGACGAGTACCTGGGCGAGATAGTCCTGGAGGACATCGACCGGGAACACCGGCGCGCGCGGATGCGGTTGGCACTGCGGCCGGGCCAACGGGGTCGGGGCTTCGGCGGGGAGGCCATCGAGCTGGTCCTCGCGTACGGTTTCGCCCCGCTGCCGGCGGGCCTGGGACTGCACCGGGTGGCCCTGGAGGTCCTGAGCGTCAACCCGCGGGCACGGATGCTGTACGAGAGCCTGGGGTTCCTGGTCGAGGGGCGTCAGCGTGAGAGCCACCGGGACGGGGAGTTCTGGTGCGACTCACTGCTGATGGGGATCCTGGAGGACGACTACCGGGCGACGCACGTCGCGACGGGGTGAGCCTCTGCGGGCCTGACGCGGTCAGCAGCGCGGTGGGCCGCAGGAGTCCCGTTCGACGAGCTCGGTGGGCAGGCACAGGTGCGGCTCACGCTCCTTGCCGTCGATGAGGTCGATCAGCATCCGCATGGCCTCGGCGCCCATCTGCTGCAGTGGCTGTCGGATGGTGGTCAGCGGTGGCCTGCTCATCGTCGACTCCGGCACGTTGTCGAAGCCGATGACCGAGAGGTCCTGCGGGATGCGGAAGCCGAGCGTCTGGGCGATCTCCATGACCCGGATCGCGGAGAGGTCGTTGGCAGCGAACACCGCGGTGGGCGGCTGCGCCAGGGTGAGGAGCTCGCGGGCCGGACGGTCGGACGTCCCGGGCCGGTACCCGCCGACCCGGACGAGGTCGTCGTCCACAGGGATCCCGGCCGCACCCATGGCTTGGCGGTAGCCCTCCTCGCGCAACCGCGCCGACTCCAGATCAGGTCGGCCTCCGAGAAGCGCGATGCGCTTGTGGCCGAGGTTGATGAGGTGCTCGGTGGCGGTCACGGCGCCGGCGAGGTTGTCGGAGTCGACCGTCGGGAGGCCGGAGGGCCCCGTGTGCGGGTCGACCGCCACCACGGGTATCCCGAACTGCACATCCACGACCGTGGGTGTCACCAGGATCGCTCCGTCGATCAGCGTGCCGCTCAGTCGTGACAGGTACCGACGTTCCCACCCGACGTCCTCCCCGGCTCGGCCGCCTCCGGAGTAGGCGAGCAGCTCATAGCCTGTTCCGGTCACGCCTGTGGAGGTACCTTTGAGGAGTTCGGTGCTGTAGGGCTCAAACTCCGCCACGAGGATGCCGATGACATGGGTGCGGTGTGACCGCAGGCTGCGGGCGACGAGGCTCGACTCGTACCCGAGCTGCTCGATGACCGCACGCACCCGCGACGAGGTCGCCGCGGCGACGCCGTACCGGCCGTTGATGACCTTGGAGACGGTCGCCACGGACACGCCTGCCGTCCTGGCGACGTCGCCGATGGTCACTCTTCCGAGCGGGTGCACACCGCAACAGTACCGTGTCGATATCGTTATCGATAACGATTGACACGCTTCTCGGTCGGCTGCGAAGGTACGGACGTCCGAGTGTCAACGACGACTGAGGGGACCCCCCATCATGAAGAGAACTCGTGCAGGCTCAGCGATTGCGCTGGGTCTGAGCGTGGCGCTGCTCGCCGCCTGTGGTGGCAACGGCGACCCGGAGGAGACGACTCCTGCGGGCGACGGTAACGGCGACTCGCCCGACCAGGTCACCATCACGTGGTGGCACAACAACAACAACGACCCCGGCCTGGGCCTCTTCCAGGACGCTGCCGACCAGTTCATGGCGGACAACCCGCACGTGACGATCGACGTCAGCGCCCTCCAGAACGAGGACCTGCGCACCCGTCTGACGGTGGCGCTCCAGTCCAACGACCCGCCCGACCTGTTCCAGCAGTGGGGCGGCGGCGAGATGCAGGAGCAGGTCGAGGCCGGCCTGCTCATGGACCTCACCGACGAGATCCCGGACGCGATCCAGGGTGTCGGCGAGGGCAACGTCGCCGGGTGGACCACGCCCGAGGGCCGCGTCTACGGCATCCCCTACACCGTCGGTGTCGTGGGCTTCTGGTACAACCAGGCGCACTTCGAGCAGATCGGTGCTGACATCCCCGAGACGGTCGACGACCTGCTCGAGATCAGCGAGCAGCTCAAGGCTGAGGGCATCGACCCGATCGCGGTGGGTGTCGGCGACGGCTGGCCGTCGGCGTTCTACTACAACTACTTCGTCGTGCGTAACTGCGACAGCAGCATCATCGACGCTGCCGCCCCTCCGACCTACGACTTCTCGGACGGGTGCTGGCTCGAGGCTGCCGAGCAGCTGCAGGCGTTCATCGACGCTGAGCCGTTCAACGAGGGCTTCCTCGGCACCGCGGCCCAGCAGGGTGCGGCCAGCTCCGCCGGTCTCGTCGCCAACGGCAACGCGACCATGGAGCTCATGGGCCAGTGGAACGCCGGCGTGATGCGCGGCCTCACCGAGGACGAGCAGGGTCTGGGTGACGACCTCGGTTGGTTCCCGTTCCCGGCCGTCGCGGGTGGTGCCGGTAGCGCCGACGCCTCCGTCGGTGGTGGCGACGCATTCTCCTGCTCGAGCCAGGCTCCGCGTGAGTGCGCCGAGTTCCTCGGCTACCTCGCGAGCCTCGAGCAGCAGACCGCCTACGCGGAGATCGGTGAGGTCCCCGTGACCGCCGGTGCCGAGGAGGCCGTCGAGGACCCGATCATGCAGACGATCATCGAGGCGCGTGACAACTCGGAGTTCGTCCAGCTGTACCTCGACGTCTACCTTGGCCCGAACGTCGGTGGGGCTCTGAACGACGCAGTCGCCCTGCTCTTCGCGGGCTCGATCGACCCTGAGGGTCTGGTCGCCGAGGTCCGGGCAGCAGCAGAGCAGTGAGTAACCGAGCTCTAGGCGACCAGTCCGGGCGTAGCGCACGGACGTCGACGAAGAGCTCGGGCGACACGGTGGTCGCCGGCCGCGCACACGCGCGGTCGGCGACCACCGCTGACCGGCGGCCCCGCCGCCGGTCAGGCTCGGGCTTGGGCCGGCGCGGGGAGATCGCCTTCTTCCTCACCCCCGCGATCCTGCTCTACGTCGTCTTCGTCATCTACCCCATCACCCGCGCAGGCCAGTACTCGTTCTACCGGTGGAACGGCCTGCAGGACCTCACCGACTTCATCGGGTTCCAGAACTACCGCGAAGCGATCACCAACTCGGTGTTCCAGGGCGCCCTGATGAACAACCTGACGATCATCATCGCTTCGTTGGTCGTCCAGCTCCCGATCGGTCTGGGCATCGCGCTCCTGCTGAACCGGAAGCTCAAGGGCCGTGGAGCCCTGCGCACGATCATCTTCATCCCCTACGTGCTGGCCGAGGTCGTGGCCGGTGTGATGTGGACGCTCATCCTGACCCCGAGGGGTGCGGCGAACGCCACGTTGCAGAACCTCGGCCTGGAGAACCTGCAGCAGCTCTGGCTGGCTGATCCCGACATCGCGCTCTGGACCCTCTTCGGCGTCCTGACGTGGAAGTACGTCGGCTTCGCGATCATCCTGTTCCTCGCCGGCCTGCAGGGCGTCCCTGAGGAGCTGCACGAGGCGGCTGCCCTCGACGGCGCGTCCTGGTGGCAGATCCAGCGCCGCATCGTCATCCCGATGATCGGCCCGACGATCCGCATCTGGGCGTTCCTGTCGATGATCGGATCGATCCAGCTGTTCGACCTGGTGTGGATCATGACCGGCGGTGGCCCCGCGAACTCGACCCAGACGATGGCGACCTACCTCATCGGCCAGGGCTTCGAGCGATTCCGCTTCGGTTACGGCAGCGCGGTCGCGGTGATCATGTTCTCGTTCTCGCTCATCCTCGCGCTCTTCTACCAGCGGTTCGTGCTGGCCCGTGACGTGCAGGACCCGGTGTCCGGAAGGAAGGGCTGATCATGAGTAACCTCGAGCTCGCCGGTCGGCGCCGGTTCAACTTCAGCCAGCCCTTCGTGTACTTCGTGGCGCTCGCGCTCATCGGCATCACGCTGGGCCCGGTCATCTACATCGTCCTTGGTGGCTTCCGTTCCACCGGTGCGCTGGCCGCCAACCCTGCGGGTCTTCCCGACCCGTGGATCTTCACCAACTACGCGAACGTGCTCACCTCGAGCTCGTTCTGGCAGCAGGTGTTCAACTCGACCGTGATCGCACTGATCACGACGGCGATCGTCGTGATCTTCGGTGTGATGGCGGCATTCGCCCTGGCGCGGTACCAGTTCAAGGGCCGGGAAGGTCTTTTCACCTTCTTCGTCCTCGGCCTGCTGTTCCCCGTCACGGTCGCGATCCTTCCGCTGTTCATCCTGACCAGGGACCTCGGGCTCACCGAGAGCCCACTCGGTGTGGCGCTTCCGCAGGCAGCGTTCGGGCTCCCGATGACGATCGTCATCCTGCGCCCGTTCCTGCGGGCCCTGCCCACCGAGCTGGAGGACGCGGCGCTCATCGACGGGACCACCCGTCTGGGCTTCTTCTTCCGGATCGCCCTGCCGCTGTCGGGTCCCGGCCTGGTGACGGTCGGAGTGCTGGCCTTCATCGGGTCGTGGAACGCCTATCTGCTGCCGTTGCTGCTGCTCAGTCGTCCCGAGAACTTCACGCTCCCCCTGGGTGTGGCGACGTTCTCCACGCAGTACACGCAGGACACCGCGGCCGTGCTGGCCTTCACGTCGCTCTCCATGATCCCGGCGTTGGTGTTCTTCCTGCTGATGCAGCGCTACATCGTGAACGGGCTGACGGGTGCGGTGAAGGGCTGAGCCCTCACCTCCACGTCAGCCGGACCAAGGACCAAGGGAGTTCGTTCAGTGTCGGATCTACAGCCGCCCGTGCCTGCGGCCGCCACCGCAGGGAAGGACGGTTCGGACGTGGTGTCCGAGCGTGTCCAGGGCCTCCTCGAGCGCATGTCGCTGGAGGAGAAGCTCGCCCAGATCGTCGGCTTCTGGGTCGACGAGGGGGGTGACGTCGTGGCCCCCATGCAGGGGGAGATGGCGTCCTCCGCCAAGCTCGAGGACGCCACCCGCCACGGCCTGGGTCACTTCACCCGGGTCTACGGCACACGTCCGGTCGACCCGATCGAACGAGCCCAGTGGCTCTGGGAGGCCCAGCGCACGCTGGTGAACCAGCCAGGCCCGGGCATCCCGGCCCTTGTTCACGAGGAGTGCCTCACCGGGCTCGCCGCGTGGAAGGCCGCCACGTTCCCCACGCCCCTGGCGTGGGGGGCGGCCTTCCACCCCGAGCTCGTGGAAGAGATGGGCGTGGCCATCGGTGAGTCGATGCGCACACTCGGCATCCACCAGGGTCTCGCCCCTGTCCTGGACGTCATCCGTGACGCCAGGTGGGGGCGGGTCGAGGAGTGCATCGCCGAGGACCCGTACGTGGTGGGCACCATCGCCACGGCGTACGTCCGCGGGCTGCAGAGCACCGGCGTCCACGCCACGCTCAAGCACTTCGTCGGCTACTCCAACTCCCGTGCCGGCCGTAACCTCGCGCCGGTGCACGCAGGTCCCCGCGAGGTGGCCGACGTGCTTCTCCCGCCGTTCGAGATGGCGGTGCTGGACGGCAAGGTCCGTTCGGTCATGCACTCCTACTCCGAGATCGACGGGATCCCGGTCGCGGCCGACCGTCGCCTGCTCACCGACCTGCTGCGTGGGACGTGGGGCTTCGACGGGACCGTCGTCGCCGACTACTTCGGTGTCGCGTTCCTCCAGGCGCTGCACGGCGTGGCGGGTGACCTCGGTGAGGCTGCAGGCAAGGCGCTCGAGGCCGGTGTCGACATCGAGCTCCCGACGGGCAACGCCTACCTTGAGCCCCTGGCGGAGAAGATCCGTGCCGGTCTGGTCGACGAGGCCCTCGTGGACCTCGCCTGCACCCGGGCGCTGCAGCAGAAGGAAGAGCTCGGACTGCTCGACGAGACCTTCGAGAGCGAGCCGCCCACGAGCGTCGACCTCGACTCGCCCGAGCACCGCCGCATCGCGCTCCAGCTCGCCGAGGAGTCGGTCGTGCTGCTCGCCAACGACGGGGTCCTGCCCCTCACCTCCCCGGCCAAGGTCGCGGTCATCGGGCCCAACGCCGACCGCTCCGAGGCGCTCTTCGGCTGCTACTCGTTCGCGAACCACGTGCTCGCGCACCACGCGGACGTCGAGATGGGCTTCGAGGCGCCCAGCGTCCTCAGCGCGCTGCGCGAGGAGCTCTCAGGTGCCGACATCACCTTCACGCAAGGCTGTGAGGTCGAGGGTGAGGACACCTCCGGGTTCGACGCGGCCGTCGCCGCGGCGTCCGCCGCGGACGTGGCCATCGTCGTCGCAGGGGACCAGGCGGGCCTGTTCGGCCGCGGCACCTCCGGCGAGGGCAACGACGCGGACAGCCTCGAGCTGCCCGGCGTCCAGCGTCAGCTGGTCGAGGCCGTCCAGGCCACCGGGACGCCTGTCGTCCTGGTCCTGCTGACCGGTCGGCCGTACGCGGTCGACTGGGCCTTCGAGAAGGGCGCCGTCGTCCAGGGCTTCTTCCCCGGCGAAGAAGGTGGCGCCGCGGTCGCGGGCATCCTGTCCGGTCGGGTCAACCCCTCCGGTCGCCTGCCCATCACCTTGCCCCGCTCGGCGGGTGCCCAGCCCTACTCCTACCTGCACCCCCAGCTCGGTGGTTCCAGCCAGGTCAGCAGCCTTCCCACCGAGCCCGTCCTCGCGTTCGGGCACGGGTTGTCGTACACGACCTTCACCCACACGGGCCTCACGGTTGCTGACGAGGTCGCCGCGGGCGACACCTTCACCGCGACGGTCACCGTCAGCAACACCGGCGACCGTGACGGCGAGGACGTCGTCCAGTTGTACGCACGTGACGTCGTCGGTTCCGTCACCCGGCCCGTCGCCCAGCTCCTGGGTTACCAGCGCGTCCGCCTCGCCGCGGGCGAGACGGCCACCGTGACCTTCACGGTGCCCACCACGCGTCTGGCGTTCTCCGACCGTGACATGGTCAAGATCGTCGAGCCGGGTGCGGTCGAGCTGTGGGTCGGTCCCTCGGTCGCGACCAAGGAGACCGAGGCGGCCCTCACCCTCACCGGTGACGTCCACCGTGTCTCCCTCGACGACAACCGGTGGGTCACCACCACGGTCGAGCGCGACTGACGTCGTCAGCCGGACACGAAGGGCGCCACCCCCGGGTGGCGCCCTTCGTCGTCCCCGTGCCTGGGCCTGTGCGTGGTGCGGACGTCAGTAACGTCCGCACTACGACCCGGCGCCGCCCGTGCCTGCGCCGAGACCTAGACTCAGGCCATGAGCACCGCGAGCCCGTCGCGTCCCGACGGCACCGTCGACATCAAGCCCCGCAGCCGCCAGGTCACCGACGGGCTCGAGAGCACCGCCGCCCGAGGCATGCTCCGCGCCGTCGGCCTCGGCGACGAGGACTTCGCCAAGCCCCAGATCGGTGTGGCGAGCTCCTGGAACGAGATCACCCCGTGCAACCTGTCCCTCGACCGCCTCGCCAAGGCAGTCAAGAACGGGGTGCACGCCGGCGGGGGGTACCCGTTGGAGTTCGGGACGATCTCCGTCTCCGACGGGATCTCCATGGGCCACGAGGGGATGCACTTCTCGCTCGTCTCCCGCGACATCATCGCCGACAGCGTCGAGACCGTCATGCAGGCCGAGCGGCTCGACGGCTCGGTCCTGCTCGCAGGGTGCGACAAGTCGCTGCCCGGCATGCTCATGGCCGCTGCGCGTCTGGACCTGGCCTCGGTGTTCCTCTACGCGGGGTCCATCGCCCCCGGTTTCGTCACGCTCTCCGACGGGACCGAGAAGGAGGTCACCATCATCGACGCGTTCGAGGCCGTCGGCGCCTGCTCACGCGGCCTCATGAGCCGCGAGGACGTCGACCGCATCGAACGGGCCATCTGCCCCGGCGAGGGGGCGTGCGGAGGCATGTACACGGCCAACACCATGGCGTCCGTCGCCGAGGCGATGGGCATGTCCCTGCCGGGTTCCGCGGCCCCGCCCTCGGCCGACCGGCGGCGGGACTCGTTCGCCGTCCGCTCCGGTGAGGCCGTGGTCGAGATGCTGCGTCGTGGGATCACCGCACGGCAGATCATGACCCGCGAGGCGTTCGAGAACGCGATCGCCGTCGTCATGGCCTTCGGCGGGTCGACCAACGCGGTTCTGCACCTGCTTGCCATCGCCCACGAGGCCGAGGTCGAGCTCACCCTCGACGACTTCTCGCGCGTCGCCGCGAAGGTGCCGCACCTGGGCGACCTCAAGCCGTTCGGTCGCTACGTCATGAACGACGTCGACCGCATCGGGGGAGTGCCCGTGGTCATGAAGGCTCTCCTCGACGCCGGGCTCCTGCACGGCGACTGCCTGACCGTGACCGGCAGGACCGTCGCCGAGAACCTCGCGGACGTCGCGCCCCCCGACCCGGACGGGAAGATCCTGCGGGCACTGGACAACCCCATCCACCGCACCGGTGGCATCACCATCCTCAGCGGTTCGCTGGCACCCGAGGGTGCGGTCGTCAAGAGCGCCGGCTTCGACGCCGACGTCTTCGAGGGCACCGCGCGCGTGTTCGAGCGTGAGCGTGCCGCCCTCGACGCCCTGGAGGACGGCACCATCCGTGCGGGGGACGTCGTCGTCATCCGGTACGAAGGCCCCAAGGGCGGGCCGGGCATGCGTGAGATGCTGGCCATCACCGGTGCCATCAAGGGCGCCGGGCTCGGCAAGGACGTCCTGCTCCTCACCGACGGGCGCTTCTCCGGCGGGACCACGGGCTTGTGCGTGGGGCACGTCGCCCCCGAGGCCGTGGATGCCGGTCCCATCGCGTTCGTCCGGGACGGGGACCGGATCCGGCTCGACGTCGCCAACGGCACCCTCGACCTGCTCGTCGACGAGTCCGAGCTCGCTTCGCGGCGGGTCGGTTGGGAGCCCCTCGCCCCGCGCTACACCCGGGGCGTCCTCGCCAAGTACGCCAAGCTCGTGCAGTCGGCCAGCACCGGCGCTGTCCTGACCTGACAGGAGAGGCCGGCGCGAGCGCACCGCGCCGCGCCGGCCTCTCACCTGGTGGACCCGTAATCCACCAGGTGAGACGCATCGTCTGGTGCGTGACAAGGTGCCCACGGGGGCGTAGGCTCGCGTACGTGCAGACGATCCTCGTAGTAGTTACCTAGGCGCCGTTCGGTACCAGCCCAGGTCTCGTCCGCGCGCCACCCCTCGCACAGCCTTCGGGCCGAGGGGTTTTTTTGTGCCAGCACCACCCCCGCCGAGCCACAGGAGAGCAACGATGGTCCAGGGGCCCCACCCGACGCCACCGGCGACGACCGGTCGCGCGTCGAACGACCGCACCGCACCCAGGCCCACGGCCGTGACTCCGGCGGACGTCGTCCGGCCGGTCGTCTCGGGCCAGGGTGAGCAGATGACGGGTGCCCAGTCGATCGTCCGGTCCCTGGAGTCGGCCGGTGTCGAGCACGTCTTCGGCATCCCCGGCGGTGCGATCCTGCCGACGTACGACCCGCTGATGGACTCCACGAAGCTCCGGCACATCCTCGTGCGGCACGAGCAGGGGGCGGGGCACGCGGCGTCGGGGTACGCGTACACCAGCGGCAAGGTCGGGGTGTGCATGGCGACGTCGGGGCCGGGCGCCACCAACCTGGTGACGCCCATCGCCGACGCCAACATGGACTCGGTGCCGATGGTGGCGATCACCGGCCAGGTGGGTGCACCGATGATCGGCACGGACGCGTTCCAGGAGGCCGACATCGTCGGCATCACGCTTCCGATCACCAAGCACAACTTCCTGGTGACGGACCCCGCGGAGATCCCGCGGGCCATCGCGCAGGCGTTCCACATCGCCCGGACGGGTCGCCCCGGTCCCGTGCTGGTGGACATCGCCAAGACCGCGATGCAGGCCGCCACGACGTTCCGCTGGCCCACGGAGATGGACCTGCCCGGCTACCACCCGGTGGTCAAGCCGCACGCGAAGCAGATCCGTGAGGCGGCGCGTCTGCTCGCCACCGCCCGACGGCCCGTCCTGTACGTGGGCGGTGGGGCGATCCGCTCGGGGGCGTCGGCCGAGCTGCGCCGCCTCGTGGACGCCTCCGGTGCGCCGGCGGTGACCACGCTGATGGCGAGGGGCGCGCTGCCCGACTCCCACCCGCAGCACCTGGGCATGCCGGGCATGCACGGTACGGTCCCGGCCGTCGCCGCCCTGCAGAAGGCCGACCTGATCGTGGCGCTCGGGGCCCGGTTCGACGACCGGGTGACCGGCAAGCTGTCGTCGTTCGCGCCGCACGCGACCGTGGTCCACGCCGACATCGACCCGGCCGAGATCGGCAAGAACCGCCGCGTCGACGTGCCGATCGTGGGTGACCTCAAGGAGGTCATCGGCGACCTGCTCCCCGAGCTGGAGCGCGAGCACGCCCAGCACGGCAAGCCCGACCTCGAGGGCTGGTGGCGTCAGATCGACGACTGGCGCGAGACGTTCCCGCTGGGCTTCACCGAGCCCGACGACGGCCACCTGGCGCCCCAGCACGTCATCCAGCGTCTCGGGGAGCTCGCGGGTCCGGAGGCCGTGTACGCCTCGGGTGTGGGCCAGCACCAGATGTGGGCCGCGCAGTTCATCCGGTACGAGCGCCCGAACGCCTGGCTGAACTCCGGGGGACTCGGCACCATGGGGTACTCGGTGCCCGCTGCGATGGGCGCGAAGGTGGGCGACCCGTCGCGCACGGTGTGGGCGATCGACGGCGACGGCTGCTTCCAGATGACCAACCAGGAGCTCGCGACCTGTGCGATCAACGACATCCCGATCAAGGTGGCGGTGATCAACAACTCGTCCCTGGGCATGGTCCGGCAGTGGCAGACCCTGTTCTACGAGTCCCGGTACTCCAACACCGACCTGCACACCGGGCACGGCACGCGTCGCATCCCGGACTTCGTGAAGCTCGCGGACGCCTATGGGTGCGTGGGCCTGCGCTGCGAGACGACGGCCGACGTGGACGCCACGATCAAGCGGGCCATGGAGATCGACGACCAGCCGGTCGTGGTGGACTTCACGGTCTCCCGCGACGCGATGGTGTGGCCGATGGTCGCTGCCGGGGTCAGCAACGACGAGATCCAGTACGCCCGCGGCATCAGCCCTGCCTGGGACCGTGAGGAGCAGCAGTGACGACCGAGACGGGCCCCATCGCCGCCGACGGGCGCGCGGCGTCGACCACGGAAGAAGGAGCAGCATGAGCAGGCACACGCTGTCGGTCCTCGTCGAGAACAAGCCGGGCGTCCTGACACGGGTCGCGGGCCTCTTCGCCCGGCGCTCGTTCAACATCCACTCGTTGGCGGTCGGCCCCACCGAGCACCCGGAGATCTCCCGGATCACCGTGGTCGTGGACGTGGACGAGCTGCCGCTGGAGCAGGTGACCAAGCAGCTGAACAAGCTCATCAACGTCATCAAGATCGTCGAGCTCGAGCCGGATGCGTCCGTGCAGCGCGAGCTGCTGCTGGTCAAGGTCCGTGCGGACCTGTCGATCCGGTCCCACGTGCTGGAGGTCGTCGAGCTGTTCCGGGCGCGGGTCGTCGACGTCGTGCCCGAGGCCGTGACGATCGAGGCGACGGGCGGTCCGGGCAAGCTGGACGCGCTGCTCGCCGCGCTCGAGCCGTTCGGCATCCGTGAGATCGTCCAGTCCGGCACGGTCGCGATCGGCCGTGGCGGGCGGTCCATCACCGACCGCGCGCTCGAGCGTGTGAGCCGCTCCGCCTGACCCCCGGGCGTGAGCCCGACCAAGTCCTCTTCATCACCGACGAACCAAGGAGACACCCAAGTGGCTGAGCTGTTCTACGACGACGACGCCGACCTGTCCATCATCGCCGGCCGCAAGGTCGCCGTCATCGGCTACGGCAGCCAGGGGCACGCGCACGCGCTCAACCTGCGCGACTCGGGCGTCGACGTGCGCGTGGGCCTGCGTGAAGGCAGCGCCTCGCGCGCCAAGGCCGAGGAGCAGGGCCTGGCCGTCGCGACCGTCGCCGACGCGGTCCGCGAGGCCGACGTGGTCGTCATCCTCGCCCCGGACCAGGTGCAGCGGCACGTGTACCGGGACGAGATCGCCCCGAACCTGCGTGAGGGCGCGACGTTGGTGTTCGGCCACGGCTTCAACATCCGCTTCGGCTACATCAAGCCCGAGCAGGGCGTGGACGTCGTCATGGTCGCCCCCAAGGGCCCCGGGCACCTGGTGCGCCGCGAGTACGAGGCCGGCCGTGGCGTGCCCGTGATCGTGGCTGTCGAGCAGGACGCGTCGGGCAAGGCGTGGGACCTGGCCAAGTCGTACGCCCGGGCGATCGGTGGCCTGCGTGCCGGTGGCATCAAGACGACCTTCACCGAGGAGACCGAGACGGACCTGTTCGGCGAGCAGGCCGTCCTGTGCGGTGGCGCGTCCCAGCTGGTCCAGTACGGCTTCGAGGTCCTGACCGAGGCCGGCTACCAGCCGGAGGTCGCGTACTTCGAGGTGCTGCACGAGCTGAAGCTCATCGTGGACCTCATGGTCGAGGGCGGCATCGCGAAGCAGCGGTGGAGCGTCTCCGACACCGCCGAGTACGGCGACTACGTGTCGGGCCCGCGCGTCATCTCCCCTGAGGTGAAGGAGAACATGAAGGCGGTTCTCGGGGACATCCAGAACGGCGCGTTCGCCAAGCGGTTCATCGACGACCAGGACGCCGGTGGCACCGAGTTCGCCGAGCTGCGCGCCAAGGGCGAGCAGCACCCGATCGAGGCGACGGGCCGCGAGCTGCGCAAGATGTTCTCGTGGATCAAGCCGTCGGACTCCGACTACGTCGAGGGCAGCGCCGCGCGCTGACCGGCAGCAACCGCTCACACCCGTGAGCGACGACCAGGAGGGCCCGTGCACGAGGTGCACGGGCCCTCGTGGCGCGTGCCGACACGAGATCTCCCGGGGGAGTCGACCTTCGTGCCAGGGTGCAGACCTGCGAGGATGAGCGGATGAGCGACGCGAGTGTGACAGGGGCCGAGGAGCACGCTGCTGACGAGCAGGAGATCCTGAGGTTCTGGGAGCTGGCCCGCAAGAACTCCGGCGTGGGGGTGCTGTCGGTCTACCTGGGCACGGACGCCCTGGCCGTCGTCCCGCCGGCGGCATGGGCGTTCGGTGACGAGCCCGAAGCCGCCGACGCCGCGGTCGACGCCGTCCTGGCGGGGGAGCGGACCGCGGTCTCGACACCCCTCGCTGCGCTCGAGGGCGTCGACGAGCGCGCCCCTGAGGTGGACGACCTCTCGATCGTGCTCGACGGGAAGGGGAACCCCCGGGCGTTGATCCGGACCACGGAGGTCCGTTCGGTCCACTTCTCCCAGGTGGACGAGGAGCACGCACGGCGTGAGGGCGAGAGCTCCGTCGACGCCTGGCGCGAGGCCCAGCAGGACCAGCTGCGCGCCGCCGGGGCGCCCGGCGAGTCGCCGGACGCCGACCCCGTCATGGTGCTCGAACGCTTCGAGGTGCTGTACCCCTGAGAGCGCTGACGGCCACGGATCTCCCGGGTGTCCAGAGGTCAAGATGGCGGTCCCGCCTGCTGGGACGCGCAGTACCATCCTGAGCATGTCGCGCAACGTGAAGCTGGCCGTCGTCGCCGGAGACGGCATCGGGACCGAGGTCGTCGAGCAGGGTCTGCGGGCCCTGGAGACCGCCGTCGCCGGCTCCGGGGTGGAGATCACCACCACCGAGCTGGACCTCGGTGCCCGCCGCTGGCACGCCACGGGCGAGACCCTGACCGACCAGGACCTCGCGACCGTGCGGGAGCACGACGCGATCCTGCTGGGTGCCATCGGCGACCCGGGCGTTCCCTCGGGAGTGCTCGAGCGGGGCCTGCTGCTGCGTCTGCGCTTCGAGCTGGACCACTACGTCAACCTGCGCCCGGCCCGCCTGTTCCCCGGGGTGCGGTCCCCGCTCGCCGACCCGGGCGAGGTGGACTTCGTCGTCGTGCGTGAAGGCACCGAAGGCCCGTACGTCGGCAACGGCGGTGCCATCCGTGTGGGCACCCCCCACGAGGTCGCGAACGAGGTCAGCGTGAACACGGCCTTCGGTGTCGAGCGCGTGGTCCGTGACGCGTTCGCCCGTGCCGCCGCCCGCCCGCGCAAGCACCTGACCCTCGTGCACAAGCACAACGTGCTGGTTCACGCCGGTCACCTGTGGCGACGCACCGTCGAGGCCGTCAACGCCGAGTTCCCCGACGTCACCACCGACTACCTGCACGTGGACGCCGCCACCATCTTCATGACCACCAACCCGTCGCGGTTCGACGTCATCGTCACCGACAACCTGTTCGGCGACATCCTGACCGACCAGGCCGCCGCCATCACCGGCGGCATCGGCCTCGCGGCCTCGGGGAACATCAACCCCGACCGCACCAGCCCGTCGATGTTCGAGCCTGTGCACGGCTCGGCGCCGGACATCGCCGGGCAGGGCAAGGCCGACCCCACGGCCACCGTCCTGAGCGTCAGCATGCTCCTGGAGCACCTCGGGCTGACCGAGGCCGCGGCCAAGGTCGAGGCCGCTGTCGCGGCGGACCTCGCCGAGCGGGGGGACCGAGTACGGTCGACGGCCGAGGTGGGTTCGGACCTCGCCGCGCGCATCGCCGGCTGAGCCGCCCGTATCCCGTCGGCCGTCACCACCGGTACCGTCAGACCGACGTCAACGTCGGTCGCCGCCTGGTGAAAGGACCCACGGACATGAGCACCACCGCACCACCCAGTACCGCGACCACGTTCCACCACCACCCCAACCCGGACGCACGCTCGGACGAGGAACGTGAGCGCCTCGTCGCCGCGCCCGCGTTCGGGACCGTGTTCACCGACCACATGGCCCGGGTCACCTGGACCGCCGGCGCGGGGTGGGCCGACCACAGGGTCGTCCCGTACGGGCCGCTGAGCCTGGACCCCGCGGCGGCCGTCCTGCACTACGGGCAGGAGGTCTTCGAGGGGCTCAAGGCCTACCGGCACGCCGACGGGTCGGTCTGGACCTTCCGGCCGGAGGCCAACGCCACGCGGTTCGCCGCCAGCGCGCACCGCCTGGCCCTGCCCCAGCTCCCGGTCGAGGACTTCCTCACCTCGATCGAGACGCTTGTGGCCGTCGACTCCGCGTGGGTGCCCGGCGGTGACGAGACGAGCCTGTACCTGCGGCCCTTCATGTTCGCCTCCGAGACGTTCCTGGGGGTGCGACCCACCCGGGAGGCCGAGTACGTGCTGATCGCGTCACCGGTGGGCCCGTACTTCCCCGGCGGGGTCAAGCCCGTGTCGATCTGGGTGGTGCGTGACTTCCACCGTGCCGGGCCGGGTGGCACCGGGTACGCCAAGTGCGGGGGCAACTACGCCGCCAGCCTCCTGCCCCAGCAGCAGGCCCAGGCCCACGGCTGCGACCAGGTGTGCTTCCTGGACGCGGCGACCGGCACCGAGCTCGAGGAGCTGGGTGGCATGAACGTGTTCGTCGTCGCAGCCGACGGCTCGGTCAGCACCCCGGCCCTGACCGGGTCGATCCTGGAGGGCGTCACCCGCGACTCCGTCCTGACGCTGCTGCGCGAGGCGGGTCGTGAGGTCACCGAGCGCGGCATCACGCTCGCGGAGGTCCGTGACGGACTTGTCTCGGGCGCGGTGGCCGAGGTGTTCGCGTGCGGGACGGCGGCCGTGGTCACCCCGATCGGCAGGCTCGCCAGCGACGACTTCGACCTGCCTGTCGGCGACGGCGGCACCGGGCCCGTCACCGCGGCGGTGCGGGCCCAGCTGACCGACATCCAGTACGGGCGCGCCCAGGACCACCACGGGTGGATGCACCGGCTGCTCCCGCCCAGGTGAGCCACGACGTCGGGTGAACCGCACGCATCGCAGGGGCCGCACGGCCCGGGTCGCTTCTCACGCCCCGGGCCGTGTGGCACACTACCCGTGTGACCGAACTCACCCTCATCATCGTGTAGCGCGTCCGGACGCCAGACCGGACGCGCAGACCTCCCGAACCCGGGGGGTCTTTTTGTTGGTCGGAGCAGCGACCCTGCCCCCACCGGCACGCACGGGCGGTGCCACCCGCACCCGCCGGACTCTGGTCACGCGAACTGCCCTGCCGGCCTGCGCCGGCGCCCGCCGACCCCACGTCGGCGCGAACGGAGAGAGCCCGCTGTGGTGAGCACGACATTCGACGTCTACGACACGACGCTGCGCGACGGCGCCCAGCAGGAGGGCATGAACCTGTCGGTCGCCGACAAGCTCGCGATCGCGCCCCTGCTCGACGAGCTGGGTGTCGGGTTCATCGAGGGCGGTTGGCCCGGCGCCATCCCCAAGGACACCGAGTTCTTCAAGCGCGCCGGCAAGGAGCTCGACCTCAAGCACGCCCAGCTCGCCGCGTTCGGGGCGACCCGCAAGGCCGGCAGCCGGGTCCACGACGACGTGCAGGTGCGGGCCCTGCTCGACTCCGAGGCTCCCGTGGTGACCCTGGTCGCCAAGCACGACATCCGGCACGTCGAGCGCGCGCTCCGCACCACCGGTGAGGAGAACCTCGCCATGATCGCCGAGAGCGTCGCATTCCTCGTGGGCGAGGGTCGGCGCGTCATCGTGGACGCCGAGCACTTCTTCGACGGGTACCGGTACGACCCCGACTACGCGGTGCGGGCCGTGGTCGCCGGCTTCGAGGCCGGGGCCGAGTGCGTGTGCCTGTGCGACACCAACGGGGGCATGCTGCCCGAGTGGGTGCACCAGATCGTCACCGCCGTCGGTGACCGTGTCGACGGCCGGCTGGGCATGCACGCCCACAACGACACCGGGTGCGCGGTGGCCAACACCCTGGCGGCGGTGTCTGCGGGTGCGGTGCACGTCCAGGGCACGGTCAACGGCTACGGCGAGCGCACCGGCAACGCCGACCTGCTCACGGTGGTGGCGAACCTCGAGCTCAAGGAAGGCCGGCGCCTGCTCGCCGACAGCGGTCTGCGGGAGGTGACCCGCATCGCCCACGCGATCAGCGAGGTCACGAACATCGCCCCGTTCGCACGCCAGCCGTACGTCGGTGCCAGCGCCTTCGCCCACAAGGCAGGCCTGCACGCCAGCGCCATCAAGGTCGACCCGGACCTGTACCAGCACACCGACCCCAGGGCCGTGGGCAACGACATGCGGATGCTGGTCTCGGACATGGCCGGGCGGGCGTCGATCGAGCTCAAGGGGCGTGAGCTGGGGTTCGACCTCGCCGGTCGGGGCGAGCTCCTGACCAGGGTGACCAACCGGGTCAAGGACGCCGAGGCGCAGGGCTACACCTACGACGCCGCCGACGCCTCGTTCGAGCTGCTGCTGCGTGAGGAGCTCGACGGTGAGCGTCTGGCGTTCTTCCGCGCCGAGAGCTGGCGGGTCATCGTCGAGACAGCCGCCGGTGACCCCACGGACGCGCGTGCCGAGGGCACCGTCAAGCTCCACGTGGGCGGTCGCCGGGTGCTGTCGACCGGTGAGGGCAACGGCCCGGTCAACGCGCTGGACCACGCGCTGCGTGAGGCGCTGCTGCCCACGTACCCCGAGGTCGAGCGGTTCGAGCTGATCGACTTCAAGGTCCGGCTGCTCGACACCCAGCACGGCACGGACGCGGTCACGCGGGTTCTGGTCGAGACGATGGACACCGGGGCGGAGACGACCTGGAGCACCGTGGGCGTGGGCCCGAACGTGGTCGAGGCCTCGTGGGAGGCGCTGGTCGACGCGATCGTGTACGGCCTGCTGCACGCGGGGGTCGAGAACCGGTCGTGAGCGTGGTGCGGACCCGGGCAGTCCGGGGTCCGCACCACGACCCGGTGGTCAGGTGAGGGGAGAGTGGCCGACGGAGACCTTCTCGTCGTCCCGGACAGGGCCTGGCGCGGTGCCGGCGCCGAAGGGGCGGCCCCCGAGCTGGTCGCGACCGTGCGCCGTCAGCCACCCGCTCAGGTCGGGCCCCTGGGGGATGATCTGCGTGGGGTTGATGTCCGTGTGCACCACGTAGTAGTGCTCCTTGATCTGCGCGAAGTCGATCGTGTCGCCGAACCCGGGGGTCTGGAACAGGTCCCGGGCGTAGCCCCACAGCGCGGGCATCTCGCTGAGCTTGTTGCGGTTGCACTTGAAGTGGCCGTGGTAGACGGCGTCGAACCGGGCGAGGGTCGTGAAGAGCCGGACGTCGGCCTCGGTGATCGAGTCGCCCACCAGGTACCGCTGCCCGGCGAGGCGGTCCTCGAGCCAGTCCAGGGCGTTCCACAGGCGCGCGTACGAGGCGTCGTAGGCGCGCTGGGACCCGGCGAAACCGCACTTGTAGACCCCGTTGTTGACGTCGCGGAAGACGCGGTCGTTGACCTCGTCGATCTCGGCGCGCAGGTGCTCGGGGTACAGGTCGGGTGCGCCCTCGCGGTGGTGGTCCACCCACTCGCTCGACATGTCCAGGGTGATCTGGGCGTAGTCGTTGGTGACGACCGCACCGGTCGTGGTGTCCACGATTGCCGGGACGGTGATCCCGCGCGGGTACTCCGGGTCCCGGGCCAGGTAGGCGTCCTGGAGGCGCTCGATGCCCAGGACGGGGTCCTTGCCGTCGGGGTCCAGGTCGAACGTCCACGAGCGGGCGTCGTGCGTGGGCCCGGGCATCCCGACGGACAGGGCGTCCTCCAGGCCCAGCAGGCGGCGGACGATCAGGGTCCGGTTGGCCCACGGGCACGCCCGGGCGGCGACCAGACGGTACCGGCCCGCCTCGACGGCGAATCCGTCACGGCCGTCCCGCGTGATCCGGGTGCTGATGTAGCGGGTGTCCCGGGTGAACTCCTTGCCCTTGCTCGTGTAGCGCCCGCCCTCGCTGTGCTCGGGGTGCTCGGAGTCGGTCTGCCCGGTGTCTGTGGTCTGCTCGCTCACGCGTTCCTCCTGGGATGGTTCAACATTCAACAATCCTACCGCGGTGGGGTCGGCCGGGCACCTTCGAACCTGCCACCAGCGCGAGCAGGCCGCACCCCGGTGCGTCGCTCGTATGGCCGGCACGGCGTGGGCGATGGCGAAGGTCAGCGGAAGGGACAGCCATCCGACAGGCGTGCCAAGCGCGCTCGCCGCATGGTGTCGCAGGGCTGTGCTCAGGGAGCCGGTCGCGCCCCGAACACCGCGGTCCCGACGCGCACGATGGTCGCCCCCTCCGCCACGGCGTCCTCGAGGTCTCCGCTCATGCCCATCGACAGTTCTCGGGCCTCCGCGGTCCCGGGAGCGCCGGCACCGAGCACCTCGTCACGTACGGCCCGCAGGCGGGCGAACCCGGCGCGGACCTCGGCACGGTCCGAGGACCTCGCGCCGATCGTCATGAAGCCCGTCAGGCGGAGCCTCGGCAGGGCCGCCACCCGGACGGCCAGCCCGCCCGCCTCCGCAGGAGGCACCCCGAACTTGCTCGCCTCACCGGAGACGTTCACCTGGACCATCACGTCCAGGTCCCGTCCCACGGCCTCGCAGCGCCGCGAGAGCCGCTCCGCCAGGTCCAGGGCGTCGATGCTCTGCACGCACGCGGCCCACCGCAGCGCGGCGTTCACCTTGTTGGACTGCAGGTGCCCGATCACGTGCACCTCAGCCCCCATGCCCGTCAGCTCGGGGCCCTTGGCCACCAGCTCCTGCACCCGGTTCTCACCCAGCAACCTCGCGCCCGCCGCCACCAACGGCTGCACGTCCGCAACGGACTGCGTCTTCGTCGCGAGCATCACCCGCACCTCAGCGGGGTCGCGTCCGGCGCCCCTCGCCGCGGCGTCGACACGGGCACGGACCTCCGCCAGGCGGGTCAGGGCGCGGTTACCGGGCTCCTCGTGCACAGGGCAACCCTATGGGGGCCCGCAGGGTGCACAGTGGTGCCGTGAAGACCCTCCTGAACCTCATCTGGCTCGTGTTCGCCGGCTTCTGGCTCGCCGTCGGCTACGCCCTCGCCGGGCTGCTGTGCTTCGTGCTGATCGTCACCATCCCGTTCGGGATCGCGTCCTTCAGGATCGCCGCCTACGTCCTGTGGCCGTTCGGGCGCACCGTCGTGGACCGCCCCACCGCCGGCGCCCTGTCCACGATCGGGAACATCATCTGGGTGGTCGTCGCCGGCATCTGGCTCGCGATCGGCCACGTGGTGACCGCCATCCCGCTGTTCGTGTCGATCATCGGGATCCCCATGGGGATCGCGAACATCAAGCTGATCCCCGTGTCCCTGCTGCCCCTGGGCAAGCAGATCGTCAGCACCGACCGGCCCTTCGCCGGGTACGGGCGCTGACGCCAGTCACCTCCGGGCGAGGGGCCCGAACCTCGCTCCCGTCAAGGCAGCCAGGTCTCCCGCGGACAACCCGACGTCCAGCCCCCGTCGTCCACCGGACACGTACACCGGGTCCACGTCACGCACGCCCTCGTCGATGACCGTGGGGTGCGGGTTCCTCTGCCCGAGGGGCGAGATCCCACCCACGACGTACCCCGTCGCCCGCTCCGCGACGGCCTTGTCGGCCATCGCCGCCCGTTTACCGCCCACGGCCGCCGCGAGCGCCTTGAGGTCGACCGTCGCCGTCACCGGCACCACGGCCACCACGAGGGCGCCGTCGACCACGGCCATCAGCGTCTTGAGGACGTGGTCGGCCGGCAGGCCGAGCGCCTGCGCGGCCTCGAGGCCGTAGCCCACGTCGTTGCGGGCGTCGTGGGCGTAGGTGTGCACCGTGTGCGGGACACCGGCGCGCTCGAGGGCCACCAGCGCCGGGGTCCCGACGGTCCGCGACCGTCTGGCCACCTCACAACCTCCCTGCTGCGGTCACCCGGAGCACCACCTCGCCGCGCTCGGCGCTCGCGGTCAGGTCCACGACCGCGTCGATCCGCCAGTCGCGGTCCCCGGCGGGGTCGTCCAGGACCTGCCGGACCTCCCAGACCTCCCCGGCGGGGCCGGTCCGTTCGGTCACCTGGTGCAGGCCGGGTCCGCGTGCGTCGGGCCCCAGGCCCATCTCCTCGTGCTCGTCGAAGTACGGGTCCAGGGCGGCGTGCCACCGGTCGGTGTCCCACGCCGCGCCGTCCGCGTCCACGTCCTTCAGGGCGCCCAGCGCGCCCCAGCGTTCCCGGGCGGCGAGCTCGACCCGCCGGAACAGCGCGTTGCGGACCAGGACCTTGAACGCGCGCCGGTTGGCGGTGATCGCGACAGGAGGGCGTTCGCCCAGGTCCCCGTCCCCGGTGCTCGCGGTGGCCACCGCATCAGGGTCCGAGAGGCGTTCCCACTCGTCGAGCAGGCTGGAGTCGGTGCCGCGCACCAGCTCGCCCAACCACTCCAGGAGGTCCTCCAGCTCCTCGTTGCGCCACTCGGGCGTGACCGTCTGGCGCAACGACCGGTAGGCGTCGGCCAGGTACCGCAGCAGCAAGCCCTCGGTGCGCTCGAGGCCGTAGGTGGACACGTACTCGGTGAAGGTCATCGCGTGCTCGACCATGTCCCGTACGACGGACTTGGGGGAGAGCACGTGGTCGGCGACCCACGGGTTCGCGCGGCGGTAGATCGTGAACGTGGCGTCCAGCAGCTCGGCCAGCGGCCGCGGGTAGGTGATGTCCTCGATCGCGGCCATGCGTTCGTCGTAGTCGTAGCCCTCGGCCTTCATCGCCCCGATCGCCTCGCCGCGTGCCCGCTTCTCCTGGGCCACGAGCACCTGGCGGGGGTCGTCGAGCGTGGACTCGACCACCGAGACGACGTCCAGGGCGTAGGACGGTGCCTCGCGGTCCAGCACCTCCAGGGCCGCGTACGCGAACGGCGAGAGCGGCTGGTTGAGCGCGAAGTCCTGCGGGACGTCCACGGTGGTGCGGACCGTCCACCCCGCGCCGTCCGGCCTGCGCACCCGCTCCACGACCCCGGCGGTGCGCAACGACCGGTAGATGCGGACCGCCTGCCTCAGGTGCAGGCTGCGCGCGGCGTCGGGCTCGTGGTTGTCTGTCAGCAACCGGGTCATGGCCGCGACCGGGTCCGTGTCCTGGCGGGCCAGGACGTTGAGCACCATGGCGTGCGTGACGGCGAAGCTCGACGTCAGCGGCTCGGGGGCGGCGTCGCGCAACCGTTCGAAGGTCTTGTCGGTCCAGTTGACGGCACCCGAGGGGGCCTTCTTCCGGACGATCTTCTTGAGCTTCTTGGGGTCGTCACCCGCCCGTGCGAGCAGCTTGCGGTTCTCGATCACGTGGTCCGGGGCCATCACGAGCACCTCGCCCAGGGTGTCGTACCCGGCGCGTCCGGCGCGGCCGGCGATCTGGTGGAACTCCCGGGCCGTCAGGTGCCGCATGCGCACCCCGTCGTACTTGACCAGGGACGTCATCACCACCGTCCGGATCGGCACGTTGATGCCCACACCCAGGGTGTCCGTCCCGCACACCACGGTCAGCAGGCCCTTCTGGGTCAGGCGTTCCACCAGCCGGCGGTACCGGGGCAGCATCCCCGCGTGGTGCACCCCCACCCCGTGGCGCAGGAGCTTGGACAGGGTCTTGCCGAACCCGGTGCCGAAGCCGAAGGAGCCCAGCTCGGCAGCGATCTCGTCGCGCTGCTGCCGGGACGCGACGGTCGTGGACAGCAGCGCCTGGGCGCGTTCCACGGCGTCGCGCTGGGTGAAGTGCACCAGGTAGACCGGTGCCCTGCGGGTCTGGACGAGCTCCTCGACCACCTCGTGCAGCGGCTCCACCACGTAGGAGAACGTCAACGGAACAGGTCGTTCGGCGCTGGTCACGGCCGCGACCTCACGACCGGTGCGACGTCGCAGGTCCTCGGTGAAGAAGTCGACCTCGCCGAGCGTGGCCGACATCAGCAGGAACTGGGTGCGGGGCAGCTCGAGCAGCGGCACCTGCCACGCCCACCCGCGCTGGGGGTCGGCGTAGAAGTGGAACTCGTCCATGACGACCTGGCCCACCGCGTCCGCGCCGGGCACGGCCGGGTCGTCACGGCGGCCCGGTTCGTGGGTCGCGCCGCCGCCGGTGCGCAGTGCGACGTTGGCGAGGATCTCGGCGGTGCAGCAGAGGATCGGTGCGGTGGGGTTGACCGCCGAGTCGCCCGTCATCATCCCGACGTTCTGGGAGCCGAACGCGCGCACCAGGTCGAAGAACTTCTCGCTGACCAGCGCCTTGAGGGGGGCGGTGTAGTAGGTGCGTCGCCCCTGGGCCAGGGCGACGAAGTGGGCGGCCATGGCCACCAGGGACTTGCCTGACCCCGTGGGTGTGGAGAGGATCACGTGCGACCCGGTCACCAGCTCCAGCAGCGCCTCGTCCTGGGCGGGGTAGAGGGCCAGGCCCTGGTCCGCGGCCCATCCCACGAACGCCTCGTACAGGGCGTCGGGGTCCGTCGGGTCCGCCGGGACGCGTTCGGCCAACGTCAGGGTCGTACCGGTGCTCGTCATCCCGGTCATCCTCCCAGGTGCGGGCCGTGCCGGGCGAGCGTCTCCCGGCCGCGTACCTCCTGCCCGCGCACCTCAGACGAGGGTCTGGGTCAGGGCCTTCTGCCCGGGGGTCCAGCGCACCGTGGCCAGCGCGCCGTTGACCAGCGCCAGGTGCGGGGGCACGTGCCCGCAGTCGACGTCCACCAGCACCGGCACCCCCAGGTCGCCCAGGGCGTCCGCGACGGCGTCGCGCTGGGAGTACCCGGGGGAGTCCGGGGCGTGGGTGCGTGCCACGAGCACCGCGTTCGCGTGGTCGAACCACCCGGCGCGCCGCAGGCCGTGCAACCGGCGGCCGATCTCCAGCGCCGACGCCTCGGCCGCCTCCAGGTGCACCAGGAGACCTTCGGGTGCGTGGCGGTCGACGAACCCGGCCAGGTCGCCCTCCGGGGTGCCGGCCAGGTTCGCGACCACCTCGATGCAGCCACCGAGCAGCCGCCCGGTGGCCTGGACGTCGCCCTCGCCGTCCAAGCGGCCCCACGTCCCGGAACCGGTCAGCGTGTACGACGTGGTCGTCGGGTCGGCGACCCAGTCGTCGAACCCTTCCCCACGGTGCATCCGTGAGGGCCCCTGGGTCAGGACCGCGCCCGCCGGGGCCGTGACCACGTCGAGCCAGGGCAGCAGGGGCGCGGGCACCCGGTAGGGGGTGTCCATGAGGTTCTGCCCGTGCAACGTCGCGGTCCCGGTGCGGACCGTCAGGGCGGTCAGGAGCATGGCGACGTCGGAGTAGCCGACCATCCAGGTCGGCTCGGCCGCGGCGATCCGGTCCCAGTCCAGGTGCCGCAGCAGGTCCATGGCCAGCACCCCGCCCCACGGCGGCACCACGGCCCGGACCTCGGGGTCGGTGAGCATGTCGGTGAGCTCGGCGGCGCGCTCGGCAGCCGGCGCGCTGGTCGGGCCGGGCGTCCCCAGGCAGCGGCCCAGCCGGACGTCGAACCCGTGGGACCGCAGGTGCCCGATCGCCACCTCCAGGCGCGGGCGCAAGGCATCGGGGACGCCTGCCGATGGCGCGGTCACACCGATCAGGTCGCCCGGGCTCAAGGGGCGCGGGTAGCGGATGGTCACCGGGCCGATGGTGGCACGGAACCGTCCAGCAGTGCCTCGCACACCTCGATCAGCCCTGCGCGGAGCACCGAGGCGCGCTCGGCCAGCTCCCGTTGCCGCGCCACGTACTCGGCCTTGCCCTCCGGGGTCTCGATCGCGACCGCGGGCTCCCCGAGCGAGGACACGTCGTACGGGGAGGCCTGCATGTCCAGGCGGCGCACCTCGGCCGCGAGCGCGAAGCAGTCCAGCGCGAGCTCGCCCGGGACCGCGGGGCCGAGCTTGGACGCCCACTTCCACAGGTCCATGTTCGCGTGCAGGCACCCGGGCTGCTCCAGGTCCGGTTGCGTGCGGCGGGTGGGTTGCCACCGGTTGCGGCCGGTGGCCTGCGGGGTGAAGAACCGGAACGCGTCGTAGTGGGTGCACCGGACCTGGTGCTCCTCCACCACCGCGTCGGTGCCGTCCGGTCCCAGGCGCAGGGGGAGTGCGTGCCGCCGTTCCGATGCCGGTTGCCGGTAGACCATCGCCCACTCGTGCAGGCCGAAGCACCCGGTCGCGGCGGGTCGGGACGCGGTCGCCGTGAGCAGGTGGTGGACGTAGCGCACCGTGTCGCCGCGGTCGGCGAGGAACGCCTGCGTGTCCAGGTGGACCACCTGGGAGGTGCGGGTGTACCACCGCCGCCCCAGGTGCTCGGTGGTGTCGTCGGTGGGCGCTTCCAGGCCCACCCCGACCCCGGGGTGCCAGCGGCGGACCGTCGCCGGGGTGGTGCCGTAGTAGTCGTACAGGAAGTCCTCGACCGGGTGCCGTCGGCCGGAGGCGCGGCGTGCCCGGTGCCCGGCCGTGAGGTCGTCGGCGCGGGCGGCGTGCTGCTCCTGGCGTGCACGCCACACGGCCACGGGCAGGACGGAGCCGGCGTCGCGGGTGGGGGCGGTGTGGGGCTGCACCCGACCAGGCTAGGTGTCGGGCGCCGCGGGGTCGTGCGCAGGCGCGTGCACCCTCGGGGTGCCTGGGGCCCTAGGGTGTGGGCCGTGACCGACCCCCTTGCACCTGACCTGACCGTCGTGGAGATGTGGACCGACGGTGCCTGCAAGGGGAACCCGGGGCCGGGCGGGTGGGGTGTGTGGATGCGCACCGCCGGCCACGAGCGCGAGTTGTTCGGCGGGGAGGCGGCCACCACGAACAACCGCATGGAGCTGACGGCGGTGATCGAGGGCCTGCGGGCCTTGACCCGCCCGTGCGCGGTCACGTTGCACGTGGACTCCACGTACGTGATGAACGGCATGAGCCGGTGGATCGTGGGCTGGAAGCGCAACGGGTGGCGTACGGGTGACAAGAAGCCGGTCAAGAACAAGGAGCTGTGGCAGGCGTTGGACGCCGAGGTCGCGCGGCACACCGTCACCTGGGTGTGGGTGAAGGGGCACTCCGGTGATGTCGGCAACGAGCGCGCCGACCAGCTCGCCAACAGGGGTGTGGAGGTCGCGCGTCAGGACGCCTGACCTCGGGTGTCGGAGTGTGAGACGTTCGGTCTTGCGTCTTGATACGCGGGGCGAGGTGCGCCTTACTGGGCTCGTGACCACCGTCTACGTCCACGGACACCACGAGAGCGTCCTGCGCGCCCACCGGCGCCGGACCGCTGCGAACTCCGCCGGCTACCTGCTGCCGCACCTGCGTCCCGACCACACCCTGCTGGACGTGGGGTGCGGGCCCGGGACGGTCACCGTGGACCTGGCCCGTCATGTGCGGCACGTGACCGGCCTCGACGCCTCTGCGGCCGTCCTGGACGTCGCACGGGGGGCTGCCGCCGACGCCGAGGTCACCAACGTGGGCTTCGAGCAGGGCGACGCCCTGGCCCTGCCGTTCGAGGACGACTCCATGGACGTGGTCCACGCCCACCAGGTGCTCCAGCACCTGACCGACCCCGTCGCGGCCCTGCGCGAGATGGGCAGGGTCGCCCGCCCCGGTGGCCTGGTGGCCGTCCGCGACGCCGACTACGCCGCGATGACCTGGTACCCGCCGTCGCCGGGGATGACGGAGTGGCTCGAGCTCTACCACGAGGTCACGGCCGCCAACGGGGTCGAGGCCGACGCGGGCCGACGGCTTCTGTCCTGGGCGCGGCAGGCCGGGTTCGACGCCGAACGGCTCGAGGCCGGGGCGGACACCTGGTGCTACACCACCCCGGAGGACCGAGCCTGGTGGTCAGGGCTGTGGGCCGAGCGGGTCACGTCCTCGGAGTTCGCCCGCCAGGCCCTCACCCACGCCCTCGCCGACGACGTCGCCCTCGAGGTCGTCGCCGACGGGTGGCGCACCTGGGGTGCGGCTCCCGACGGGTGGTTCGCGGTGCTCCACGGCTGGCTGCTGGTCCGCGTCTGAGCCCATCACCCCGGGGATCGGGTCCGGTCGTCGACGCCCGGCGGGTACGAGGGCGTCGGCGAAGGCGGTCGACGCCAGGTGCAGACCGGCCTCGAGCGGCCCCCGGCCCACGAACCGCCGCCACAGGGTCGCCACGACTGCGGTGACCAGGATGAAGACGCCCAGGCGTGCGTTGGACGGCTGCCAGACCACGGCGTTGCCCATGACCGCGATCGCGACGATGTGCCCCGAGTAGGCGGTCAGCGCCAGGGCGCCGGTCGCGGCGAGCGGGACCACCAGACCCCGCAGGTGGCGGGCGGCGAGCAGGCTCACGCCCAGGACGGCCAGTGCGACCCCCACGTTGCCCACCACCTCGGGGGTGGTGTTCGCGTGCGGTGCCACGTCCATGAGCGCCCGGGTGCGCCACGCGTCCGGGGGGAGCACCTCACGGGCCAGGAGCCCGGACCCGTAGCCCACCGTGGCGAGGGGCACCGCCCACGCGAGCAGCCGCCACGGGGCCCGCGTGCCGGCTAGGTCGGTGCGACCGACGGCGAGGCCCGCGAGCAGGTAGGCCATCCACACGGCCGCCGGGTAGTGGTCGCCCACCAGCACGTCCACCGGCTGGGGCAGCCGCGTGAGCGGCGTGGCCTCCCGGACCAGGCTCACGACCACCGGGCCCACCAGCGCCACCACCGCCGCGCCCACCAGCACCCAGCGGGTGCGCACCGACAGCAGCAGCGCCGTCAACCCGAACATCACCGCGTACCCGGGCAGGATCACCATCACCGGGGTGGCGAGCGCGATCAGCACGGCGCCCAACGGCCACAGGAGCACCGCGCGCCCCAGCACCCGCACGCGCGCGTGGCCCAGCCGCGCCCCCGTGACGGGGCGTGGGCCGCCGCTGAGCAGCGCGGCCGACACCCCGGCCAGGAACGCGAACAGGGCCGCGGACCGGCCGTCCACGACCTCCATCCACCTCAGCGACGCGAAGGTCACGGACCTCTCGTCGCCCAGGTGGGCGGTGAACATGCCCAGCACCGCCAGGCCTCGGGCGACGTCCGCCCCCACGACGCGCTTCACGTCGTGCAGCCTACGACCCCCGGGTGCTGGTGCGGCGGCGCGGCCGATTACGCTGCGCAGATGCGCATCGCGAGGTTCAGCACCGGTGGAGACCCCCGTTTCGCTCTCGTCGACGGCGAGCCCGGCGCCGAGCGGCTGGTCGTCCTGAGCGGCGACCCGCTGTACATGCCGGTCCAGCCCACCGGTGAGCAGGTGCCCCTGACCGACGACGTGCGGCTCCTGGCGCCCGTCATCCCCAGGTCCAAGATCATCGGCGTGGGTCGCAACTACGCCGACCACGCGGCAGAGATGGGCAACGAGCTGCCCACCTCGCCGTTGCTGTTCCTCAAGCCCAACACCTCGGTGATCGGCCCGGACGACCCCATCGTGCTGCCGTCCTGGTCCCAGGACGTCCACCACGAGGCCGAGCTGGCCGTGGTGATCGGCAAGGTCGCCAAGGACGTCTCACCGGAGCGAGCCCTGGACCACGTGTTCGGCTTCACCGTCGCCAACGACGTCACGGCGCGGGACGTGCAGAGTGCCGAGGACCAGTGGTCGCGCGCCAAGGGGTTCGACGGTGCGTGCCCCCTGGGGCCGTGGGTCGTGCCCGGGCTCGACGTGGAGGACCTGGCGGTCAGTGCCCGCGTCAACGGCGGGACCCGGCAGGACGGGCGCACCAGCGACCTGGTGTTCGACGTCCCGTACCTGGTCTCCTACGTCTCCGAGGCCTTCACGCTGCTGCCCGGTGACGTGATCCTCACCGGGACCCCCGCAGGCGTCGGGCCGGTGGTCCACCGGGACGTGGTGGAGTGCGAGGTCGAGCAGATCGGGGTGCTGCGCAACCCGGTGCTGCGCCGCGACTGACCTGGTCCGCGGCCGGTGCGACAGTAGGCTGACCGCACCATGTCTGAGAACCTCGCCACGCCCACCGCCCCGACCGCCGCGCCCGCCCCGGGGCAGGTCCGCGTCCGCTTCTGCCCCTCGCCCACCGGCACCCCCCACGTGGGGCTGATCCGCACCGCGCTGTTCAACTGGGCGTACGCGCGCCACACCGGCGGCACGTTCGTGTTCCGGATCGAGGACACCGACGCCGCACGTGACAGCCAGGAGAGCTACGACCAGCTGCTCGACGCGATGCGGTGGCTGGGCCTGGACTGGGACGAGGGCGTGGAGGTCGGGGGCCCGCACGGCCCGTACCGGCAGTCGCAGCGGCTGGAGGTGTACGCCGACGTCGCGCGCCGCCTGGTGGAGGCCGGGTACGCCTACGAGTCGTTCTCCACCCCCGAGGAGATCGAGGCCCGGCACCGGGCCGCCGGGCGCGACCCCAAGCTGGGGTACGACGGCTACGACCGCGACCTCACCGACGCCCAGCGTCAGGCCTACCGTGCCGAGGGGCGCGAGCCCGTGCTCCGGGTCCGGATGCCCGAGGACGACGTGGTCTTCACCGACCTGGTGCGCGGTGAGCTGTCGTTCAAGGGCGGGTCGGTCCCGGACTTCGTCATCGTCCGGGCCAACGGTCAGCCGCTGTACACCCTCACCAACCCGGTGGACGACGCGCTCATGGGCATCACCCACGTCCTGCGCGGCGAGGACCTGCTGTCCTCCACGCCCCGGCAGGTCGTGCTGTTCCGGGCCCTGGCTGCGCTCGGCGTGGCATCGGTGGAGCCCGTGTACGGGCACATGCCGTACGTCATGGGGGAGGGCAACCGGAAGCTCTCCAAGCGCGACCCGGAGTCCAACCTGTTCCTGCACCGTGACCGCGGGTTCGTCCCCGAGGGCCTGCTGAACTACCTCGCGCTGCTGGGGTGGTCCATCGCCCCCGACAACGACGTCTTCACCGTCGAGCAGATGGTCGAGGCGTTCGACGTCGCGGACGTGAACCCGAACCCGGCACGGTTCGACCTCAAGAAGGCCGAGGCCATCAACGCCACGCACGTGCGGATGCTCGCCCCCGAGGACTTCCGCGGACGGGTGGTCCCGTACCTGCACGCCGCTGGGCTCGTGTCGGCCGCGGGCTACGAGGACCTCGCCCCCGCCGAGCGCGCCGTCCTGGACGCCGGCGCCCCCCTGGTCCAGGAGCGCATCACCGTCCTGGGCGAGGCCGTGGGCATGCTCGGCTTCCTGCTGGTCCACGACGCGGACCTGGAGGTCACCGAGGACGGTCGCAAGGCGCTGCGGGACGGGGCCGGGCAGGTCCTGGACGCCGCGACAGCCGCACTGGCACCGCTGGACGGGGCGGCGTTCACCGCCGAGGCCGTCCAGGTGGCCCTGACCGACGCGCTCGTGGAGGGACTGGGCATCAAGCCGAGGCTGGCGTTCACGCCCTTGCGGGTCGCGGTCTCCGGACGGCGCGTGTCCCCACCGCTGTTCGAGTCCCTGGAGATCCTCGGCAAGGAGTCCACCCTCGCCAGGTTCGCCGCGCTGCGCGCCACCCTGTGACCCCGGTCCGGGGCGTGCTGCTCGACATCGACGACACGCTGGTCGACACCCGCGGCGCGTTCGAGGCCGCCCTGGGTGCCATCGTGGACCGCTACCTGCCGGGAGCGCGCGGTCGGGAGGCCGAGGTCCTGGCGGCGTGGCGGGCCGACGTGGCCGGGCACTACCGCAGCTACACCCGGGGGGAGGTCGACCACCGCACCCAGCGGATGGCGCGGGCCAACGAGCTGCACGCCACCTTCGGGGGGCCGCCCCTGGACGAGGAGGCCTACCAGGAGTGGGACCAGCTCTTCGAGGAGCGGTTCAGCGGCGCGTGGCGGGCGCACCCGGACGCCGCTCCTGCCCTGGAGGCCCTGACGCGTGCAGGGTTGCGGCTGGGAGCCCTCACGAACGCCGCAACCGCCTACCAGGAGGCCAAGCTGGCTCGCACCGGGCTGGACCGCTGGCTGGGCGTGCTGGTGGGCGTGGACACGCTCGGGGTGGGCAAGCCCCATCCGCGGGTCTTCACCGAGGCGTGCGCCCGCCTGGGCACGGAGCCTGCCGCGACGGTCTACGTGGGGGACGAGCTCGACGTGGACGCGGTGGCGGCGGTCGCCGCCGGCCTGCGTGGGGTGTGGCTCGACCGGCCTGGCCCGCGCCGGGTCGGTGTCGAGCAGCGGGAGGTCGGCGCCGCCACGGAGAGGGGGGTGGAGGTGGTGACCGACCTCGGCCGCCTCCCCGACCTCGTCCTCGGGTTTGGTGCACCGGCCGGGCTCGGGTAGAGTCCTCCGGCGGTACGACGTGTCGTTTCGAACGGTGCTGAGGCTCCGGTCGGACGGGCGTTATACCCCTTGGGGTATGGTGTAATTGGCAGCACGAGTGATTCTGGTTCACTTAGTCTAGGTTCGAGTCCTGGTACCCCAGCGCAGGTCAGCGCGACGTAAGCAGTCGGTGAGGCTGGTTACCAGCACTGGTCCGCATGAGGTAGAGTTCTCTCGTTCCTCCCGAAAGGGATGAATGCACGACAGGCCCCCATCGTCTAGTGGCCTAGGACGCCGCCCTCTCACGGCGGTAACAGGGGTTCGAATCCCCTTGGGGGTACAGCGGAAGGCCCGATCACTACGGTGATCGGGCCTTCGTCGTGTGCAGCCACCGCCCATGCGCACGGCGCACGTGGAAGAGCCTGGGTCCCTGGCGCCGGGGGAGTGCTGGTCCCCGGCGCCAGGGACGTGCGAGTCAGTCGCTCGTGCGGCGCAGGACCTCGGTGAGACGGTTCGCGGCCGCGACCACGGCACCCGCGTGCAGGCGGCCGGGCTGGCGGCTGAGCCGCTCGACCGGGCCCGAGATGGACACCGCCGCCACCACGCGTCCCGAGGGGCCCCGGACCGGCGCCGACACCGACGCCACGCCCGCCTCGCGCTCGGACACCGACTGGGCCCAGCCGCGGCGTCGCACGCCGGACAGGATCGTGGCCGTGAACTTCGCGCCCTGCAGGCCCCGGTGGAGGCGGTCGGGCTCCTCCCAGGCCAGCAGGATCTGGGCCGCCGAGCCGGCCTGCATGGTGAGCGTCGCACCGACGGGGATCGAGTCGCGCAGGCCGATCGGCCGCTCGGCCGCGGCGACGCAGATCCGCTGGTCGCCCTGGCGGCGGTAGAGCTGGGCGCTCTCACCGCAGTGGTCACGCAGAGCCGTGAGCACCGGGTTGGCGGCTGCCAGGAGGCGGTCCTCCCCGGCGGCGGTGCTGAGCTCGGACAGGCGCGGGCCCAGGACGAAACGCCCCTGCATGTCCCGTGCGACCAGGCGATGATGTTCGAGTGCGACCGCCAGTCGGTGCGCGGTCGGACGGGCGAGGTGCGTGGCTGCGACGAGCTGCGCGAGGGTCGCCGGTCCTGCCTCGAGGGCACTGAGGACCGATGCGGCCTTGTCCAGCACGCCGACTCCGCTAGAGTTGTCCATAGGTCGATATTGGCGTCTCGCGGGCTGAGACGCAAGTACCTCGGCCGGATTTGGTACCCGAGACCCGGGTCTGACACGCATCGAGGGAGCAGCACATGGCCAGGACGCTGGCGGAGAAGGTATGGGACGCGCACATCGTGCGCCGCGGCACCGACGGCGCCCCGGACCTCCTGTACATCGACCTCCACCTGATCCACGAGGTGACCAGCCCGCAGGCCTTCGAGGGGCTGCGCCTGGCGGGCCGCGGCGTGCGGCGCCCGGACCTCACGATCGCGACCGAGGACCACAACACCCCCACCCTCGACATCGACAGGCCGATCGCCGACCTCACCTCCCGCACCCAGATCCAGACCCTGCGCAACAATGCCGCGGAGTTCGGTGTGCGCCTGCACTCCCTGGGTGACGCGGACCAGGGCATCGTGCACCAGGTCGGGCCCCAGCTCGGGCTGACCATGCCCGGCCTGACGGTCGTGTGCGGGGACTCCCACACCTCGACCCACGGTGCGTTCGGTGCCCTGGCGTTCGGCATCGGGACCAGCGAGGTCGAGCACGTCCTGGCGACCCAGACCCTGCCGCTCGCACCGTTCAAGACCATGGCGATCACGGTCGACGGGGAGCTGCCCAAGGGCACCACGTCCAAGGACATCATCCTGGCGATCATCGCCAAGATCGGCACCGGTGGCGGCCAGGGCTACGTCCTGGAGTACCGGGGCGAGGCGATCCGGTCGCTGTCCATGGAAGCCCGCATGACCGTGTGCAACATGTCGATCGAGGCCGGCGCCCGCGCCGGGATGATCGCCCCGGACGAGACGACGTTCGAGTACCTCAAGGGCCGCCCGCACGCCCCCGAGGGCGCCGACTGGGACGCCGCCGTGGAGTACTGGAAGACCCTGCGCACCGACGACGACGCCGTCTTCGACGCCGAGGTCGTCCTGGAGGCCGCCGACCTCGAGCCGTTCGTGACCTGGGGGACCAACCCCGGCCAGGGCCTGCCGCTGTCGGCCGACGTGCCCGTCCCGGAGCTGATCGCCGACGAGACCGAGCGGGTCACCGCTGAGCGTGCCATCGAGTACATGGGCCTGACCCCGGGAACACCGCTGCGCGACATCAAGGTCGACACCGTCTTCATCGGGTCCTGCACCAACGGGCGCATCGAGGACCTCCGTTCGGTCGCCAAGCTCGTCAAGGGCCGGAGCAAGGCCGACGACGTGCGGGTGCTGGTCGTGCCGTCCTCCGCCCGGGTGCGGCTGCAGGCCGAGGCCGAGGGCCTGGACCAGATCTTCCTGGACTTCGGCGCCGAGTGGCGTAACGCCGGCTGCTCGATGTGCCTGGGCATGAACCCGGACCAGCTCAAGCCGGGGGAGCGCAGCGCCTCGACGTCCAACCGCAACTTCGAGGGACGCCAGGGCAAGGGCGGGCGTACCCACCTGGTCTCCCCGCTGGTGGCGGCCGCCACCGCGATCCGCGGCACGCTCTCGTCGGTGGCGGACCTCGGGCCCGACGTCGAGGTTCCCGACGGCAGCCCACTCGACGTGACCTCCGCCGCCCAGCCCGCCTGACCTCGTCACCCAAGGAGCAACACCGTGGAGAAGTTCACCCAGCACACCGGTGTCGGGGTCCCGCTGCGCCGCAGCAACGTCGACACCGACCAGATCATCCCGGCGGTCTACCTCAAGCGCGTGACGCGGACGGGGTTCGAGGACGCGCTGTTCGCCGCGTGGCGGGGCGACCCCGAGTTCGTCCTCAACCAGGACGCCTACCGGTCCGGCTCGGTCCTGGTCGCCGGCCCTGACTTCGGCACCGGCTCCTCCCGCGAGCACGCGGTGTGGGCGCTCAAGGACTACGGCTTCCGGGCCGTGCTGTCCTCACGCTTCGCCGACATCTTCCGCGGCAACTCCGGTAAGCAGGGTCTGCTCGCCGCCCAGCTCGCCCAGGAGGACGTCGAGATGATCCTCAAGGTGCTCGAGGAGCACCCGGGCACCGAGGTGACCGTCGACCTCGAAGCCCGCCAGGTGACCTGCGGGGACGTCGTGGCCTCGTTCCAGGTCGACGACTACACCCGGTGGCGGCTCATGGAGGGCCTGGACGACATCGGGCTCACCCTGCAGCACGAGACCGACATCACCGCGTTCGAGTCCACCCGCGACAGCTGGCGTCCCACGACGCTGCCCGCCAAGCACCTGCCGCCGGTCGAGGTCCGCCCGGCCCGGCCCGTGGCGCTGCACGGCGACGACGCCCTCGGCTGAGACCACCCCGGTCCGGCACGGCCCCGCCGCGGCTCACGCCGCGCCGGGGCCGTGCCGCGTCCGCGGACGTACGTGAGATCCTGGGCGCCTCAGGCCCATCCCCCGTTGTCCACGGGTCTGGGGCACGGACATGACTGGAGCGACGCAGTGAGCGACCATAGGCGGATGCACGACGTCCTCTACGTCAACGGTGGCAACCCCCTCAACGGTGAGATCACCGTGCGCGGTGCCAAGAACTTCGTCTCCAAGGCCATGGTCGCGGCCCTGCTGGGTGATACACCCAGCGAGCTGCGCAACGTCCCGGTGATCCGCGACGTCGGTGTGGTCACCGGCCTGCTGGAGCTGCACGGGGTCATCGTGACCGCCGACCCCGCCACGGGGGTCCTGCACATGGACCCCCGCAACGTCGAGGTCGCCCACGTCGCCGACATCGACGCCCACGCCGGGGCGAGCCGGATCCCGATCCTGTTCTGCGGGCCCCTGCTGCACCGCCTGGGCGAGGCGTTCATCCCCGACCTGGGCGGGTGCCACATCGGTGACCGACCCATCAACTACCACCTGGACATCCTTCGCCAGTTCGGCGCCGAGGTCGACAAGCGTGAGCAGGGCATCCACATCCGCGCCCCTCGAGGGCTGCGGGGCACCAAGGTCGCGCTCCCGTACCCGAGCGTGGGTGCCACCGAGCAGCTGCTGCTGACCGCCGTGCGGGCCGAGGGCCTGACCGAGCTGTCCAACGCCGCGATCGAGCCCGAGATCCTCGACCTGATCAACGTGCTGCAGAAGATGGGCGCGATCATCTCGGTCGACACCGACCGCGTCATCCGCATCGAGGGCGTCCCGCGGCTGGAGGGGTACCGGCACACCGCCCTCTCGGACCGCATCGAGGCCGCCTCCTGGGCCTCCGCCGCGCTCGCGACCGGCGGGGACATCACCGTCAAGGGCGCCACCCAGCCCGAGATGACCACGTTCCTGAACACGTTCCGCAAGGTCGGCGGGGCGTTCGAGGTCCTCGACGACGGCATCCGCTTCTACCACCCGGGCGCCGACCTCCGCTCGATCGTGCTCGAGACCGACGTCCACCCGGGTTTCATGACCGACTGGCAGCAGCCCCTGGTCGTCGCGCTCACCCAGGCCACAGGCCTGTCGATCGTCCACGAGACCGTCTACGAGAACCGGTTCGGCTTCACCGAGGCGCTGCGGGGTATGGGTGCCACCATCCAGGTGTACCGGGAGTGCCTGGGCGGGCACCCCTGCCGGTTCGGGCAGCGCAACTTCTACCACTCCGCTGTCGTGTCCGGCCCCACACCCCTCTACGCTGCAGAGATCGAGGTACCGGACCTGCGCGGCGGGTTCAGCCACCTGATCGCCGCGCTCACGGCGAAGGGGACCTCCCAGGTGCGGGGGATCAGGCTGATCGACCGTGGGTACGAGCACTTCATGGACAAGCTCGGGGCCCTCGGGGCGGAGTTCTCCCGGGACTAGGTCCCGGCAGGGCAGGTGCAGACCCGGCGCCGTCGGCGGCGGGGGAGTCGTAGCGGGGGGCGCGGTGAGTGGTCGACGAGTGCTGGTCGCAGAGGACGACCCGGACGTGCGTGACCTGGTGGTCTTCAAGCTCGAGCAGGCGGGGTTCACCGTCGTGGCCGTGGGGGACGGCAGTGAGGCCCTCGCGCTCGCCCTGGCCGAGCCGCCGGACCTCGCACTGGTGGACGTGATGATGCCGGGCCTGTCGGGCCTGGACGTCACCCGCGAGCTGCGGCGCCACCCTGCCACCGCGCAGGTCCCCGTGATCATGCTGACCGCACGGTCCCAGGAGTCCGACGTCGACGCCGGCTTCCGCACGGGGGTCGACGACTACGTCACCAAGCCGTTCAGCCCCCGCGAGCTCGTCAACCGCGTCCAGGCGGTCCTGGCCAGGGCCTCGACGTGACGCTGGGGGCGGCAGGTGCTGTCCTTGCGGTCCTCCTCGCAGTGATCCTCGTGCTCGCGCTGGTCGCCGGGCTCGGTCGCGGGGTGCGCGCCGTCCGTGAACGCAGCCGGCGCCGGCTCGCGGCGCCCGCACGACCGGTCCTCATGAGGGTCGTGGCGGGTGAGGGTGACGACCGCGATCTCGCCTGGCTCGCGGGCCTGGACGCGCGCCACTGGTCTGCCGTCGAGCCGGTCGCCGCAGGGCTCCTGGGCAAGGTCTCCGGTGAGGCCCACGGCAACCTCGTGGGTCTGCTCCAGCGGCGGGGGACGCTGAAGCGTGCCGCCCGCGACTGCGGGTCGCGCAGCGCCGTACGCCGTGCGCGGGGTGCCGACCTGCTCGGGGCCGCACGTCGCCGCGAGGACGGCGCGTCCCTGGTCCCGCTCCTGCGCGACCGTGACCATGACGTCCGTCAGGTCGCGGCTCGTGCACTGGGCAGGATCGGTGACGCCTCGGCCGCAGACGCGGTGCTGGCGGCGGTCCACGATGCCGGCGGCGTGCTGACCCGCACCGCGACCGGCGCCCTGCTGG
>NZ_AXCZ01000455.1 GCF_000767165.1 Cellulomonas bogoriensis 69B4 = DSM 16987 | reverse complement strand
CCTTCCAGAACAACGGCGACCTGAGCCGTCACAACGACGCCATCGGATACGGCACGGTCTCCATCCTCAATATGCTCAATGCCGACCCCACCACCTACCCCGACACCAACCCCCTTCTCCGCGATGAACCCCTGGTCAACCCGCCCATCGCCGACATCACCGGCACACCACCACCAGAGAACCAGGGCACCGAGCCCACCCCAGGGGCAGGTGAAGGTGACCCGCCGCCCACGGAGAACAGGGCCCTGCCGCGTGGCTTGGTCCTCGGGGCCGTGGTGGCCGGCGGAGCGCTTGTCCTGACCTTGGCAGCCGTGATCGTGATCGTTGTCGTACGTGGCAATCGGAAGGGACGAAGCTGATGCGCCCGTCAGAGGCACTGCAGATCGTCGGCGAGCACCCGCGTTCTGCACTCACCGAGATCCAGGCTGAGTTCCTGGATCTGGCCGGGAACGCAGTTGAACTGGCGCGGGTCGCAGACTGGGTACTGCGCCAGGCTGGCGATGTGGGCATGGAAGGCCGAGCA
>NZ_AXCZ01000461.1 GCF_000767165.1 Cellulomonas bogoriensis 69B4 = DSM 16987 | reverse complement strand
CGGGTGGGCGGGGGTCCGGTGGGTGCGGCCCTCACGCAGGGCGAGCGCGACCTCGCGGGGCAGCACGACGTGCTGGTCGTCCTGGCCGGCGAGCAGCCCGTGCTCCAGCAGCCACAGGACGGCGTCCCGGGCGGGTGAGGGTGTCGCGGGGTCCGGTGCCCGACCCACCGGGGGGCCCCAGGTGAGGGCGTCCAGGACGCGGCGGGCGCCGGGTGGGGCGTCGGTGAGCAGCAGGTCCACGGTCCCGGCGTCGGTCAGAGCCGAGACCAGTGCGGTGACCACGACGGCCGGGGGCCCGTCCTCGTCGGGTGTCGGCCCGAGGGTGTGGGCGAGGGCCCGCAGGGCCGCGTCGTCACGTCGGTCCAGGGTGGTGGCCAAGGGCGGTCCGAGGCCTGCGGGGTAGGGCCCCAGCAGGTCGGCGAGCCCGGGGCAGGGGCGCAACCCGTCGTCCGCGGGCCACACCAGCGCGTGCTCGTGGGCTGTGGTCAGCGCGGCGCG
>NZ_AXCZ01000414.1 GCF_000767165.1 Cellulomonas bogoriensis 69B4 = DSM 16987 | reverse complement strand
CCGCGCGCGCGGCAGCCGCCCGGGCGCACGGGAGCACCGTCCTGTTCGCCGTTGACACCCTCGAGCACCTGCGGCGCGGGGGCCGTCTCGGACCGGTCGCCGCCGCCCTCGGGACCGTCCTGGGCATGAGACCGGTCCTCGGCGTCCGGGACGGGCGCATCGAGGTCGTCGACAAGGTCCGCACCAGCGCCCGTGCACGCGACCGGGTGGTCAGCCTCACCGTCGAGGACGCCCGTCGCCGTCGCCGACCGGTGGTCGCGGTGCACCACCTGGGTGACCCCGACCTCGCCGCGGACCTCGCCGAGCGGATCGAGGCCCAGGTGCCCGCCGTCCACCGGGTGCACGTCGCTGAGGTGAGTGCCGTGGTCGGCGCGCACGTCGGGCCCGGGCTGAGCGCCGCGGTGGTGGCGGACGCCTGACCCGTCGGTCCACAGGGCACGACCCCCGCCCAGACCCGGACCCTGCCTGTCCCTAGCCTCACGCCGTGGACGAGGACCGCAGCAGACACACCGCGACGCACGAGCCGCTCGCGTCCTCCCCGGGCAGCCGGCTCGACGACCTCGCCCGAGCGCGCCGCGACCGGGCGGTCACGTCCGCCTCCCGCGCCTATGCCCTCGCGCACGGCGTCCACCAGGACGCCACTGACGCCGCCGGCG
>NZ_AXCZ01000447.1 GCF_000767165.1 Cellulomonas bogoriensis 69B4 = DSM 16987 | reverse complement strand
CACGTGGGCGGCCGGTCCCGGGGCGCAGGCTGCACGCACCGAGCAGTGGCTCACCGACCTCGCGACCGGGCGGGCGTCCCACCTGGGCGGGTCCCGCACCTACCGGGCCGGAGCGACGCCCGGGACGAGCCCGGTTCCCGGGATGTGCGGGTGGCTGCGCGGCTACGGCGTGCCCCCGTCCGGCTGAGCGTTCCCCACAGGCCTGAACCCGGCGGTTGCCCAACCACTAGGTTCAGGGTGCCCACCTGGGCCCCCGATGTGGAGGAGTGTGCTCCGATGGTCGACCGAGGACGGCTCGTGGCCGGCTGGTACCCCGACCCGACCGGGCGGGCGCGCATGCGCCACTGGTCGGACGGGTGGACGGCCTGGGTCAGCGACGGTCAGCGGGTCTGGGACGACGCCGTGGCGTCGGAGCGCCGTCGGGTGGGACCCGAGGACGCCTCCCACCTGGTCTTCGCCCGCGAGGTGATCCTTCCCGAGGTCCAGCGCACCATGGGCACCGTCGTGGCGGCGCAGCTGACGGGCGTGCTCGGGGAGCTGGAG
>NZ_AXCZ01000423.1 GCF_000767165.1 Cellulomonas bogoriensis 69B4 = DSM 16987 | reverse complement strand
CCCGGCGCGCAGCTGCGGTTCGAGGACGTCGACGGAATGCGGATCACCGCGTTTGTCACCAACTCGACCAAGGGCCAGCTCGCGGACCTGGAGCTGCGCCACCGCCGCCGCGCCCGCGTCGAGGACCGCATCCGCATCGCCAAGGACACCGGCCTGGCCAACCTGCCCCTGCACTCCTTCGCCGCCAACCGCATCTGGTGCGCCGTCGTCGCCCTCGCCGCGGACATCACCGCCTGGATGGGCATGCTCGCCCTGCACGACCACCCCGCCCGCCGCTGGGAACCCAAGGCCCAGCGGTTCCGGCTCTTCACCATCCCCGCGACCCTGGCCCGCTCCGGCCGGCGAGTCCGCCTGCACCTGGCCGCCCGTGCGCCGTTCTCCTCACTCGTCCTGGCTGGTCTGGAACGGCTGGGAGCTCTCGCCCCCGGCTGACACCCCGCACCGACCACCCCGACGACCCCAGGACGACCCCCGGACCAGGAACCGGCGCCCACCCCGCACGACAGCGGGGACCCTGTCACACCCGCACGGCAGAATCGGACCAGCCGCGACCACCGAGCCGCGCCCGGACCTCACACCACGGCCCGATGAAAGAGGCTCATCGCAATCGAGGGTGTA
>NZ_AXCZ01000442.1 GCF_000767165.1 Cellulomonas bogoriensis 69B4 = DSM 16987 | reverse complement strand
GGGCCCACCGCCGGCGCGACCCACCGCGCCAACCGCACCAGCTCACCCGGGCGCAGCAACCCCGACCGCACCCCGTCCACCACGGTGCGGCCCAGCAGCAGCGGCGCACGACGCGGGTCCGCGAGCAGCGCCAGGCCACGGTCACCACGCACCGCAACCCCCGGCAGGAACGTCCGCAGGTCCAACGCCCCCACATCCACCCGGTCACGCACCGCCGGGTACGCGGCGTTCAGCAGCTGGAACCCGCGGTCCACCAAGAACCCGTCCACCTGGTCCGTGCGCACCCGGCCACCGACACCGTCGTCGGCCTCCAGCACCCGCACCCCCACCCCCAGGGCGTGCAACGTGCGGGCGCACTCCAGCCCCGCCAGACCCGCACCCACCACCACGACGTCCACCCACCGCAGCGTAGATCGCCCACCCACGCACGACCACGCGCCCCGGCTCCCGCGCCCGTCGCTTCCGCCGTCGTCGTTGCGACCACCTACCGGACCACCCCACCGGACCACCCACAAAGGCACCGTCGCGCCCCCACCACCCCCACGGGTGGCACCGT
>NZ_AXCZ01000069.1 GCF_000767165.1 Cellulomonas bogoriensis 69B4 = DSM 16987 | reverse complement strand
CCCCCTGACCCCACCCCCCGCCGACGCCCGCGTCGGCCCGACGGCCCGCCGCAACCGGAGTGGGACCGATCTGTCACGGAATCCGCAACAGATCGGTCCCACTCCGTGCGCCTGCGGGACGGCGAGGGGCGGGGCAGGTGGGTCAGGGGGTGGGGCGGGAGTGTGTGGGGGCCGGGGGAGTCAGGGGCCTTCGGTGAGGAGCTCGACGAGGTCGGCCTTGCGGATCTTGCCGTGGACCCCCGTGACCTGGTCCACGACCTGGGAGATCGCGAAGTCCCCGGCGGCCGACAGGTAGGCGTAGGCGTGCGCGGGGTCCATCCCCGCGTTGATCAGCAGGGTCACGGCCGACCGGGTGGCGATGCGCATGGCCTCGTCCAGGTCGGCGTCGATGCCGATGGGCACGAGCAGGTCCGACGTCTCGGCCCACAGGGTGCGTGGCATCGACGCCCGCGCAGGCGGCAGGACGTCCAGGCGGACCCGGGCGCGCAACGGTGCCTCGAACGCCGTGAGCGCGACCTCGCCGTCCCCCTGGGCGTAGTGGGGGTCGCCGACGTAGGCCAGCGCCCCCTCCGCCTGGACCGGCACGTGCAGGGTGGACCCCACCCCCAGCAGGGACACGTCGAGGTTGCCCCCGTGGTCACCGGGCGGAACGGAGTGGGCGCGGACGTCGCCCGCCGTCGCGACCCCCATGATCCCCAGGAAGGGACGCAGCGGGAACCGCACCCGGCGGGGGTCCGCCTCCGCGACGGGCATCGACCCGACGCCCTCGTCCCAGGGGCCGGGCTCACGGTCCACCGTCGCGAGGATCGACACGGTCGGGCCGGCGCCGGGCAGGGGGAACTCCTCGGGGAGGGCGCCGCGGCCGTGACGGTTGGACACCACCCCGTACCCGGCACGTAGCCGCAGCACCTCGACGGTCATGGTGAGCACGTCACCGGGCTGCGCGCCCCGGACCCGCACCGGGCCCGTGACCACGTGCGGGCCGTCCTCGTCGTGCCGGGGGACCTCGGACGCCACGCGCACCGCGTCGTCCAGGACGTCCTGGGCGCGCACGCCCCGGTCGGTGAAGAACGCGACCGGGTCCCGGCCCTGGTCGTCCAGGATCCCCTCGTGGCTGACGGTGTCGAACCAGACGCTCGTGCCGGGGTCCACGCTGAGGACCGGGGTGTCGTGCTCGCAGGGCAGGCGCCCCCACAGCACGGTCGAGGGGGTGGCGGGCACGTACGTCGCACCCGGGCCCGATCGGACGGCCGGTCCCAGGGGCTGCAGGGACTCCACGGACGTGGTCACCGGTGCGGGCACGGCGCCTCCTCAGGAACGGGTCGCGGCACGGGGGCACCGCGGGGGTCCGTCGACGGTAGTCCGGCGGTGTTTCTGCCCGGTGACCGACCTCCGTCGAACGGCCCAACGAGGTGTTTCGCCCCGGTCACCACCTCATGAAATCGCTGTGACCAGCGGTTTTCCCGCAGGCGAGTGGACATAGTGTGCGGACGGTGCCTGCCGAGCCGGCCTTCCGTCCCATACCCGGGGCGGACCTCGGCGCACCGGCTCAGGAGTCCCCCATGCGCACAGCACTGACCGTCCTCGACGCGACCGTCATCCCCGTCAGCAGCGACCCGACCGCACCTCAGTGGTGGCGGGGGTGGATGACCGTGGGGCACGACGGTCGCATCACCGCCATGGGTGAGGGGCACCCGCCGCGAGTCGAGGGTGACGTCCTGGACGTGGGCGGCGCGTTCGTCGCCCCGGGGTTCGTCTCGGCGCACAGCCACCTGTACACCTCAGGGATGCGCGGGGTGGCGCACTCGGAGTCGCTGTACCCGTGGGTGCGCGCCAACAACGAGATCCTCGTGCGTGCCGAGGCCCGGGACATGTACTGGGCGACGGTGCACGGCAGCCTGGACTTCTTGGGCAACGGCATCACCTCGGCGTTCAACTTCACCCAGTCGCGGGTGATCGTGATGTTCGACGGGCAGACCGGCACGGGCACGGCCGCGCGCGTGCACGACCCCGGGTTCGTGCACGCCCAGGTCGAGGGCGCGGCCGACGCCGGCCTGCGGGTGGTGCACGCGTTCCGCCTGGACGACGACTGGTTCGACGAGGACGTCGCGACCGGGACGTTCGCGCAGATGGTGCACGGCGCGGCGGAGCGCACACCGGGGCCGCAGCACCTGGGCAGCGCGGTGATGGGGTCGGTGCAGTGGGCGGCGTCGGCACGGACCGCCGAGCTGGAGGTCCGGGCGATGCGGGAGCACGGGGTCCTCAACCAGGCGCACTTCGTGGAGACCGCCGAGGGCATCGAGCTGCAGCGCACCAAGTTCGACTGGTACGACCGGGCCGGCGCGCTGGGGCCGGGGTTCTGGTTCGGGCACTTCGTGCACCCCACCGGGCCGATGGTCGACCGGGTCGCGCAGACCGGTGCCGGCGTGGTGTGGCAGGCGACCTCGAACGGGCGGCTCGGGTCGGGGCTGGCCGACGTGATCGGCTACCGGAAGGCGGGCATCCCGGTGGCGATGGGGTTGGACGACCAGTCCTGCACGGACGTGTCCGACCCGTTCCAGAACATGCGCATGGGTCTGTACGCGGTGCGGGCGGCGCACCGGGACGCGGGTGTGATGACGCCCGCCGACGTGCTGCGGCTGCACACCCTGGAGTCGGCGGCGGCGATCGGGGCCGCCGACCGCGTGGGGTCGTTGGAGGTCGGCAAGCTCGCGGACTTCGTGGTCGTGGACCCACGCCGCCCGGACACCGGTCCCCGGCACGACGTCGTCGCCACGTACGTCCTGGCGTGCTCGCTGCGCAACCTCAAGTCGGTGCACGTCGGTGGTCGGCAGGTCGCCGACGCCGACGGCCCGCGGGGTGACCTGGCGGTGCGCGCCTCCCACGAGCTGCACACCAGCGCCGTGTGGAACCCCGTGGCCGCGATGGTGTGACCGGGGCGACCGGCCGGACCGCGCCCGACGACCAGGGCTGCGGCGCCCGAGACTCGCCACGGACCTCTACGACGTCCCGCGCGTCTGCCGATGGTAGAGCCGTGAGGTCACGGTCCATGCAGGTGCACGGTGTGTTCTTCGCCGTGCTCGTCGTGCTGGTCGGGACCGCGCAGCTGGACGGGATGCCCCGACGGGTGGCCGTCCTGACGTCCTCGGCGCTGCCGGCGGCCCTGCTGCTGGTCCAGCTGGTGCGCCGGCGCATCCCGCGGCCCGCGCCGTGGTGGATCGTGGTGCTCGGCCTGCTGATCCTCACGTTCCACAACGTCAGGTCCCTGATCGAGGTGGGGATCCTCGGGGCGCCCGCCGTCACCGGGATCGGCCCCCGGATCACCCTGCCGGTGGCGTACCTGGCGATGCTGGTCGCGGCGGCGATCGTCGCGTTCCCGTTCGCCCAGCGCGACGTCGGTGGGGTGATCGACGGGGTGGTGGTCGCGATCGGGTGCGCCAGCGTCCTGTGGGCGCTGGTGCTGCAACCCACGCTCGTGCAGCGGGGCGCCGGGATCGGGGACCTCGCCTACGAGCTGATCGTCCTGCTTCTGGTCAGTGCGATCGCCGGGTCGGTGGTGCGGGCCCTGATGATCTCGCGGCGCGCGCGACCGGTGCTCATGTACCTGCTCCTCGCGGTCGTGATGACGATGTCCGGCAACGTCGTCGGCGGCATGCTGAGGGACCCGGTCACCGGTGCCCAGCCGTGGTGGATCGCGATCCTGTGGATCACCGGGTACCTGGCGCTGGGCGCCGGTGCCCTGCACCCGGCCAACGTGCACCTGGGCGACCCGGACGTGCGGACGGCCGGACGCCTGACGCCCTCGCGTTTCGTGTTCCTGGGGCTGGTCCTCGGGCTGAACCCGGTGCTCGCCGGCCTCACCGCCCTGACCGGTGGTGAGGTCGACTGGCTGCTGCTGTCGGCCGGGACGGTGGCCCTGGTGCCGCTCGTGCTGCTGCGCATCGCCCAGCTGACGATGCTGCACGCCCGTGCCGAGCAGCGCCTGTCCCTGCTCGTCGCGTACGACGAGCTCACCGGCCTGCCGAACCGGCGCACGCTCAACGACCACCTCGACCGCACGCTGGCGTCCGTCGCCCAGGGTGACGCCGACGGGGTGGTCGTCTCGTTCCTGGACCTGGACGACTTCAAGATCGTCAACGACGAGCACGGGCACTCGGTCGGTGACGCCCTGCTCATCGAGGTCGGGCGACGCCTGACGGGCGCGTTGCGGGCCGACGACCTCGTCGCCAGGTTCGGGGGCGACGAGTTCGTCCTGGTGTGCACCGGTGACCCCGCCAAGGTCGAGCCCCGGGTGCGCGAGGCCGTGGCGCAGGCCACCGCCGAACCCGTCGAGCTCGGCACCACGACCCTCACCTGTCGCACCAGCATCGGCTGCGCGGCGGTCGGCTCGGGATCGGTCACCACCCGCGACCAGGTCCTGTCGTTGGCCGACGCCGACATGTACGACGCCAAGGCCCGCACCAAGGGCAGCGTCCGTGACCGCCGTGCCCGCCCCCGCCTCCAGCAGCCCGTCTGAGCCCTGCGGGCAGGATGTCACCCTTCCGCCGAGGGCACGACCACTCACCGGTGGGGCGCGACTGGTCGATAGTGGAGGTGTGAGCTCTCGGGACAGTCAGGCGGACGGCGCCCCCGTCGCCGTGCTCCGGGGCCACCGCTCCGGCCAGCCCGACGGGGCGAACGACCTGCAGATGATGCGGCGCGTGGCTGTCGGCATGCTCGTCGGTGGCGGCGCCGTCTGCCTGCTGGGTGTCTGGACGACCCAGGCCACACCGGTGTCGCAGGTCTCCCAGGCGGCGGTCGCGGTCGTGCTGCTCCTCACCGGAGCGGTGGTCGCGATGGTGCGTCGGCCGACCCGCCGGTTGCTCACCGCAGCCGCGGTCTGGAGCGTCGTCGTCATCAGCGTCCTGGTGGCCCTGTCCACGCCCCTGGGGATGGCCCCTGTCTTCTACCTGTGGCCGGTGGTGTTCATCGCGTACTTCTCCACCCCGCGGACCCTGGTCGCCACGGGACTCCTCGGGTTCGTCGGGCTGTCGGCAGGTCTGCTCCTAAACCCGACCGAGGATCTCAAGCTCGACGCGTTCATCGGGGTCCTGGCAACGGTCAGCGGCATGGCCGCGCTCGTGGCCGCCATGCAGAACCGGGAGCAGGGCCTGCGCAGGCGCCTCGCCGTCGCAGCCGAGACCGACCCGCTGACCGGGCTGCTCAACCGCCGCTCGTTCGACCCGATGCTCATGCAGGCCGTGAGCGACGCACCCCCGGCGGGCGATCTCGCGGTCCTCATGATCGACCTGGACCACTTCAAGCGCATCAACGACCGGCGCGGCCACCCCGAGGGCGACCGGGTGCTGCAGGAGGTCGCCGCCGTGCTCCTCTCCCAGTCCCGGCAGGGCGACCTCGTCGCCCGCCTCGGTGGCGAGGAGTTCGCCGTCGCGCTCCCCGGCGCCGGGGTCGACGCGGCACGCCGCTACGCCACACGCGTCGCCGACGGGCTGGGGGCCCTGATGGTCGAAGGCTTCCCGGGGGTGTCGGCCAGCATGGGGATCGCGGCCCGGTCCGCGCAGGCGGAAGCCGGCGACACCCTGCTGCGACGTGCCGACGCCGCCCTCTACGCCGCGAAGCACGCGGGTCGCCACCGGGCGGCCACCTGGACCGAGACCGGGATCGTGGTGGGAGCGGCCTTCAGCGACCGCGTCACGGCGTCATGACCACCCGGCGAGCGCCCGCATCAGGGCGACGCCCACGGCCGCAGCGGCCAGGCTCGCCAGCAGGGACACCGCCACGTTGGTGACCGCACCGGCGTGCTCGCCGGACTGGACCAGGCGCACGGTCTCGACCATGGACGTGGAGAACGTGGTGTACCCGCCGCAGAAGCCCAGCGCCAGCACCACGTACACCTCGGGGTGCAGCCCCTGGTAGAGCAGGCCCCCCGTCAGCAGACCGATCAGCAGCGACCCCGACACGTTGATGGCGATCGTCGCGAGCGGTAGACGGTGCTGCCACCGGGCCCGCACCAACCCGTCCAGCACGAACCGGGTCGCCGCGCCCGCTCCACCGGCCAACGCCACGAGCAGGACGATCATCGGCCCCTCCTGGTCCCCAGCAGCACGCCCGCCGCGCAGGCCCCCAACCCCAGGACCACCGTCGCGACCGCGTACAGCGCAGCCGCACCCAGGTCCCCGCCGACCAGCAGCCGCTCCAGCTCGATGGACAGCGCCGAGTAGGTCGTGAACCCGCCGAGCACACCCGTCCCCATCGCGAGCCGCACCGTCCGGTGGGTGGGGGTCTCCGGACCTCGACGTACCAGCCCCTCCAGCAGCAGGCCGAGCAGGAACGCCCCGAGGACGTTCTCGGCCAAGGTGGCGTACGGCAGCGCGGTCTCGACACCGAGGGTCGTGGTGAGGCTGTACCGGCCCGCCGTGCCCACCGCCCCACCGGCGGCCACCACCAGGACCAGTCGCGGGTCCAGGTGCGGTGGACGGATCCGGGCCGACGGTGGTGGGGTGTCACGACGGGGCACGGCCCCAGGGTGCCATGCCGGCGGCCGTCTCCGGCTGCCCCGTCCGCCGCCGTCCACGGAGCCCCTGGCCTACCGTTCAGGTGTGCCCGTGCTCGACGTCCTCGCCGCCTCACCCCTCCTGACGATCTTCGTGGTCGTCGCCCTGGGGACGGCCCTCGGCGCCGTCCCCGTCGGACCCATCCGCTTCGGTGCCGCGGGCGCACTGTTCGTGGGCCTCGCGCTCGGGGCCCTGGACCCCCGGCTCGGTGAGGGCCTGGCCCTGGTCCAGACGCTGGGCCTGGCCCTGTTCGTCTACACGGTGGGCCTCGCCGCGGGCAGCACCTTCTTCCGTGACCTGCGCCGCCAGCTGCCCCTCATGGCCGTCGGCGTCGTCGCTCTGCTCCTCGCCGGCGTCGTGACCCTGCTCGTGGGCGCGGCCCTCGGCCTGGGTGGGCCACTCACCGGCGGGGCGTACACCGGCGCGCTGACGTCGACACCGGCACTCGCGGCCGCCACGGCCGCAGCCGGGACCCAGGAGCCCGCCGTCGGCTACTCCCTCGGCTACCCCATCGGGGTGACCGTCGCGATCGTGGTGATCGCCGCCACGGTCCGGCGTGCCTGGCCGGGGCAGCGGGACCCCCAGCCGGCCGCCGGCCTCGGACTGGAGGCCGTCACCGTCGAGGTCCGGGCCAGCACGCCGCTGAACGCCGTGCCGGGCTTCAGCGACCACGCCGTGCGGCTGTCCTACCTGGCCCGGGACGGGGCCGTGCGCGTGGTCGCCCCCGCCGAGCAGCTGCACCCCGGCGACCGGGTCGTGGTGGTGGGCCCCGGGGACGACGTCCGGCGGGCCGTGGAGCACCTCGGGCAGGTCATCGACGAGCACCTCGCCCACGACCGCAGGGTCGTGGACCACCGGCGCTTCGTGGTGTCCGACCGACGGGTCGCCGGACGCACCGTCGGTGAGCTGGACGTACCGGGCCGGTTCGACGGGGTGGTCACCCGGGTGCGACGCGGCGACCTGGACCTGCTGGCCCGTGACGACCTCACCCTCGAGCTCGGTGACCGGGTGCTGGCCGTCGTGCCCCGTGAACGCCTCGCCGACGTCACCCGGTTCTTCGGCGACTCCGAGCGACGCATCTCCGAGATCGACGCCGTCACCGTCGGCATCGGGCTCGCGCTCGGCCTGCTCCTGGGACTGGTCACCCTCCCCCTGCCCGGAGGAGCGGTCTTCGCGCTCGGGTCCGCCGCCGGGCCCCTCCTGGTCGGGATGGTCCTGGGGCGGCTCGAGCGCAGCGGGCCCCTGGTGTGGGGCATGCCGCCGTCGGTGAACCTCACGATCCGCCAGCTGGGCCTGCTGCTGTTCCTCGCGGCCGTGGGCCTGGCCTCCGGTCAGGCGTTCGCCGAGCAGGCCCTGACCGCCACCGGCCTGCGGGTCGCCCTCCTGGCGACCGTGGTGGTCACCCTCACCTGCCTGCTCGTGATCGCCGGGGCGCGCCTGGTCGGCGTCTCGGCACCACGCGCGGCAGGTGCGCTCGCGGGTGTGATCGGTCAGCCGGCGGTCCTGGCGTACGCCTCGTCACGGGTGGTGGACGAGCGGGTCGATGCCGGGTACGCGGCCCTGTTCGCGCTGGGCATGATCGTGAAGATCATCAGCGTGCAGGTGGTCGTGGGCTGGTGAGCGGGGTCGTGCCGCTGCTCAGAAGCCCTGCTCGCGGGTGACGGTGCGGGCAGTCTCCAGGGCGTTGGCCACCGAGCGGACGTACGCGGACGAGACCTCGGCGGGCAGCATGCCGGCGGCGAGCACGGCGCCGGGGTCGTTGCGCTCGTGGGCGCGCACCGCCGCGAGCACCGAGCCGTAGGGGCCCTCCTCGGCGCGGATGGCGTCAGCGACCGCCGCCGAGACGCCGACGGTGTGCAGGATCACCTCGGCCGGTACCCCCAGCTGCACCGCCAGTGCTGACAGCATGCCGACCGTGTAGCCGGCGGAGTCGTCCGCGAGCGTCTCGCAGGTCAGGGCCCGGGCGAGGATGAACCACAGCGAGTCCATCGCGTCGGTGCGGGCATCCAGCATGAGGGCCGAGACGAGCGTCGAGACCTCACGCACCCCCAGCAGCACGACGGCCTGGTGGACCGTGTCGACCTCGTTCACCAGTGCGAAGGCCCCGGAGTTGACCAGGTGCAGGACCCGGAGCGTCAGGACCGGGTCGGTGTCCATGACCTGGGCGACCGCCCCGAAGTCCACGTCCGGTTCGTTGAGCAGGTGCATCACGGCCAGGCACTGCAGCTCACCGGCGCGCAGCACGCGCGGTTGGGTGGGTCCGGCGGGCTGTGCGGCGGCGGAGGCGTCGGCGCGGGCACCGTACCCGCCGCGCAGGCCGTCCACGCCGGCGGCCTTGCACTCGTTCTCGACCACGGGCGAACGGACGTCGTCGGCCAGGACCCGCGCACCGCCGGCGTGCGCCTGGTGGACGAGCTGGGCCAGGGGCAGGTCGGGGGCGCCGGCGTCGAGGACCACGAAGCCCAGGTGCGGGAGCAGCGCGACCTGCTCGGGCTCGCCCCGGAACCCGACCAGGCTCAGCTGGGCCCCCAGGCCCCGGAGGGCTGCGGCGCGTTCGGCTGCTTCGGGGCTGTACTCGAACCGTTCCGGCAGCTCCAGCACCAGGCGCCCGGGTACGACGGGGGTCGGGAAGAACCCGTCGAGCATCTGCGGGGTCGCGGGCATGAAGACGTACCTGTCGGCCACGAGGTTCGGCAGGTCCAGCGCCATGTACCGGGCGTGGAGCAGCTCGCTGGGCACGGGGTGCGGGCCGGTGCGCCGACGGTTCGGCTCCTGGGGGTTCGGCACCCGTGACATGTCGACCGAGACGGTGACGGTGTACCCCACCACGCGACCCTCGAGGTCGGCGACGGGGTCGCGGTGGACGGTCGTCAGGGCCCCGTCGGGGAGCTCGGGGACGTCGTGGACGGCCGAGAGCGTACGGTCGGTCGGGGTGGTGGCGTGCACGTGTGCTCCTCGGGCCGGTGTCTTCCTGTGCTGATCATCGGCCGGGCGGTGCCTGATGTGACCCTTCGGGCGGGTGAGCCTCTCAGGCGGCGGTCGAGGCGCTGCTCAGCGGTGCGCGCAGGGGCCACTCGTCACCGTCGAGCACCACCTGCACGGCGTGACCGGTGGTGGGGTCGATCACGATCGGCGCGAGGAGGTTCGCGGTGGGGCCGCCGCCGTCCTGGCCGGGGTGCACCACGACCAGGAGCACCGGCTCGGGGCCGGTGGCACTCAGCACGACCGTGGGGTCGTACTCGGGGAAGTACGCGCGCGGGGGGACGACGAACAGCCGTGTGCCCGGGTCCTCGGTGCTGCGGAGCGCGAACAGGAACCCGGTCTCGTCCAACGGCACGAGGGTGAAGGTCCGCAGCTCGCCCATGCCGGGCAGGGGCTGGTCGAACGCGATCCGGTCCACGACCGTCCTCGTCGGGCGCTCGGTGGTGGACTCCACGGCGACGGCGACGCTCATCGCAGGAAGTCCAGCAGGCTCGGCTGGAGCACGCGAGCGGTGGCGCCCAGCGCCGCCTGGTAGGCGACCTCCTGGGACTGCAGCTCGACGATCACCTCGGCGAGGTCGATGTCCTCGATCCCCGAGATCTGGCTCTTGAGGTCCATGAGGGTCTTCTGGTTGGCCTGCTGGGCGGTCTCGAGCTGCCCGTAGCGGGTGCCGACGCTGCCGAGCTCGCCGAGCATCGCCTTCATGCGGTCGTCCAGTCCGTTCAGCAGGGGGGCGACGTCACCTCCGGTGCGCAGCCCGGTGACGATCGAGTCGATCAGCGCGAACACCGACTCCGCGCCCTGGCCGTAGGCCGCGGCGCCGTCGACGTCCACACGGACGGTGGTGTCCGGGGTGATGCGTCGCTCCACCGAGGAGGAGGTGGCGCCCGTCCACGCGTACGGGGGCGTCCCGTCAGGGCCGGTGAACGCCATCCCGGCGTCGGACGTCCCCGCGAAGACGGAGCGACCCAGGTGGGTGGTGTTCGCCTCTGACAGCATCGCGTCGCGGATGCCCTCCAGCTCGATGGCGATGGCCTCGCGGGCCTGGGCGCTGTTGGCCCCGTTCGCGCCCTGCACGGTGAGGTCGCGGGCCCGTCGCAGCGACGCCAGCGAGGTCGTGAGTGCGGAGTCGATCGACCCCAACCACCCGAGCCCGTTGTCGATGTTGCGGGAGTGCTGCTCGGCTGCGCGCTTGTCGGACCGCAGCTGGAGCACCGCTGCGGTGCCGCCGGGGTCGTCCGAGGGCCGGGTGATGACCTTGCCGCCGGACATCTGGGCCTGCAGGCGGGACATGCGGTCCAGGTTCATCTGGAGGTTCGCGAGTGTGGACTTCTGCACCGTCTGGTGCGTGACGCGGCTGATCATCGGGCTACCTCCCCACCACACCGGTGCGGTTGATGAGTACGTCGAGCATCTGGTCCATGACGGTCAGGACCCGGGCTGCGCCCTCGTAGGCCCGCTGGTAGGCGAGCATGTTGATGGCCTCCTCGTCGAGGTCCACGCTCGCGGCGGACATCTGGAGCGTCTGGGCGGTGGCGAGGCCGGCCTGGGCGACGGTGGACGTCTGCTCGGCGGCACGGGTCCGCACGCCGATGTCGACGACGAACGCGCGCCACGTGGAGTCGGGCCCACCCGGGGCGGCGCCCAGCTGGGACATCGCGTCCGCGATCGACCCGTCGAGCCCACCCTGGCCGGCGGCCGCCGCGGCGACGTGGTTCGGGTCGGTGCTGGTGAGCGTCAGGGAGGTGGCGGCCGGGCCGGGCCCTGCGGTGAAGAACGTCCTGCCGTCGGTCCCGTCCAGGCCGGTGCCCTGGACGTGCACGGCGTTGACGGTGTCGTGGACGGAGGTCGCGAGGTCGTTCCACGCCTGCGCGGCGCCGCTGAGCAGCCCGCCGGGCCCGAGCGTGGAGACGTGGCTCGCGAGGGTGCCGCCCTCGGGCGTCAGCGGTGTGCCGGTGCTCTCGGCCCACACCAGGCGCACCTGGTTCCCGGAGGGCGGCTCCGCGACGGCCTCGTTCATGAGCATGGAGCCGGAGACGGCGATCGGCTTGGCCGAGGTGCCGCGCACCAGGGCGTTGCCCGCGACCATCACGTCGACGGTGCCGTCGTCGCGCTCACGCGCGGTGGCGCCGACGAGGCCGGCGAGGGTGGTGACGAGCTGGTCGCGGCGGTCCATGAGCTCGTTGGGCGAGTCGCCGGACACGCTGATCGCGCGGATCTGCTCGTTGAGCTGGGCCACGGCCGCCGCGGTCGTGTTGACCTCGTCGACGAGTGCGGTGGTCTCGGTGCGCAGCTGCGACCACTGGGTCTCGACCGCCCGGTACCCACCGGAGATCTGGCTGAGCAGGGCCTGGGCGTCGCCCAGCAGCACGTTGCGCGCCGCCGGGTCGCCCGGGTTGTTGGCGACGTCCTGCCAGCCGGCCCAGAAGGTGGCGAGCTGGGCCGAGACGCTGGTGTCGGCCGGTTCGGTGAGCGTCTGCTCGAGGCGGTTGAGCGCCTTGGCCTGGGCGGCCTGGAACGCCGCCCCGGAGGTCTCGGTGCGCAGCCTGGCATCCAGGAACGCGTCGCCGAGGCGGTTGATGTTGCTGACCCGCACGCCGTTCCCGGCGTTCATGCCGGCGGAGTGCATGGACGGGGCGGTCAGCGCCTGGACCGCTGCCATGTCGGCGCGCTGGCGGGTGTAGCCGCGGGTGTTGGCGTTGGAGATGTTCTGCCCGGTCACCTCGAGGGCCTGACGCTGGGCGATCATCGACGACAGGGCCATGGACAGGCCGGAGAATGTGCTCATGGTGTGCTCACAGCGCCTGGTCGAGCAGCATGCTGCCGCCGTCCGTCCCGTGGGCGCCGCCCTTGGGGTCGTAGGTCTGGACGTTCTCCTGCAGGTTCATCAGGGTCTCCTGCGCGGCGCGGTGCGAGGACGCGAGCAGGTCGCGGTTACCCTCGGCCAGCGCGTTGATCTGGTCGGTCAGGGACACGAAGGCCTCGTGGTGCTCCTGGAGCAGCTCGTCCCAGGGCGCCTTGGCGGCGGCGGCCAGCGCGGTGAGGCTGGAGCCTTCGGGGACACCGACCTCGCGGGCGGCGGCATCCGCCTCGACGGCCCGGCCCAGCTCGGCGCTGCGGATCTGCTCCAGGACGCTCTCGACCTCGCGGGTGGCGTGGCCGAGCCACTGCGTGCGTCCGCTGGTGAGGATCAGCTGCTCCTCCTCGAGCTTGAACAGCAGGAGCTCCAGGAGCTGGCGCTCACGCCAGAGCACCCCGGACAGCTCGTTCAGGCCCATGCGACGACTCCTCCGTCATCCGGCGTTCGGTCGTGCGCCGGTTCATCTGGCCTCATCGACCGGCGTCCGTCGATTGTGACCGATTCCCGGCGACGTCTTCGATGTGAACGCTCACCCTGTGCCAGATGTGATCTATGTCACACGCGCAAGTCGGAAGTGTCGGGAATGTGGCTTCCAGAATCGGGCACTTCCGGGACAAGGGCTCTCAAGAGCCCCTGACCTGCGGCTACACCGAACGGCGTACACGAGCCCCTTCACCCGGTCGGGTTGCTCAAGTCAACTTCGGGAAGCGACGAAACCCGCTCTGTGACCGAGAACACCGCAGCCAACGCGCTCGTCGTGGAGAACCTGGCCCTCGTCGGGTACCACGTCAACTCGATGCTGAGCCGCGTGCCGTCGTACGTCTCACGTGCCGACCTCGCCTCGGCAGCGCACCTCGCGCTGGTCCAGGCGAGCCGCGCGTACGACGAGGCGACGGGGGTGCCGTTCGGACGCTACGCAGCCCTGAGGATCCGCGGCGCGCTCGTCGACGAGCTGCGCGGCATGGACTGGATCTCCCGCGGGGCCCGCCGTCGGGTGCGGCGGGTCAACGAGGTGGCCGACGAGCTGACCGCCAGCCTCGGCCGGGTGCCCTCACGCGAGGAGCTCGCCGAGGCCTTGGGTGTGGCGGTCAGCGAGATCGACACCGCGCGCAGCGACGCCGACGTCCGCGTCCTGAGCATCGACGGTCTCGAGGCCACCGGTGTGGAGGCCGTCGCCGACGGCGACCTGACCCCCGAGGACCAGGTCGTGGCCACCGAGAAGCTCCACTACCTGCGGGCCGGCGTCGAGTCGCTCCCCGATCGCCTGCGGCACGTGGTGGAGCAGCTGTTCTTCCACGACCGGCCGGTGGCAGAGGTCGCCGCCGAGCTGGGCGTGACCCAGTCCCGCATCTCCCAGCTGCGCACCGAGGCCCTGGCCCTGCTGAAGGACGGCATGAACGCCAGCCTCGCCCCCGAGATGCTGCCCGTCGCCGACCGTCCCGAGGGCGTGGCCGAGCGTCGTCGACGCGCCTACTTCGCGCAGGTCGCGGCCCGGGCCGCGCAGCAGGCCGGCAGCGGTGTCGCCCTTGCCGCGCAGGGCGCCCCCCGCCACGCCGGCGCCGACGAGGTCCTCGCCGTGGGCTGAGGACCCGTCCCCCGAACCTGGGCCCCCGGTCGCATCGCCCCCCCTGCTGCGACCGGGGGCCCAGCCACGTCCGGGCAGTCCGGTCCGATCCCTCATGGGATCGCCGGCACGGCCGATGTA
>NZ_AXCZ01000411.1 GCF_000767165.1 Cellulomonas bogoriensis 69B4 = DSM 16987 | reverse complement strand
CGCTGAGCGCCCTGGGCCTGCGCGTGGTGCACCCGCAGGCGGGTCACGCCTGGCTCGAGCGCCTCGGCGCCCAGAGGGTCGACCCCCACGCCCTGCTGCGGTCCGCGGCCCTGCGCGACCTGGTGCTCGCCGCGGCGGACGAGGACCCCGACGACCGCACCGACCTGCTCACCGCCACCGTCCTGGGGCTCCTCACCGACGCCTCGGGTGCCGGGCCCGCACCCGCGCCCGAACCGTGGTGGTCAGAGGTTCTGATCACCACGGAGGACGGTGACCTGCTGCCCGCCCACCAGCTCGTCCTGCCCGGCACCCCGGCCGCCGACTGGTACGACCCCGAGACCCTCGTCCCCGTCGACGCCGAGCAGGCCCGTGCGCACGGCCCGGCCCTCGCGGCCCTGGGTGTGCGCACCGGGGTGCACGTCCTCGCCGTCCCCGACCCGACGCAGGACCCCACCGGGCACGACCTGGCCACCGACACCGTGGACGGGTGGGACGAGTACACCGACCGGTGCCCCGCCGAGGAGCGCGACCGGGGCGGCGCGTACGCCGTCACCGACCTCGACGCCGTGCGCCCGGAGGCCTGGCCCGACGTCCTCGCCGCGATCGACGCCCACGTCCCGCGGGTCGCGCTCGTGGGTACACCCACCCGGCCCACCTACACCGCGTGGTGGCTGCGCCGGTGGGGCCCCG
>NZ_AXCZ01000410.1 GCF_000767165.1 Cellulomonas bogoriensis 69B4 = DSM 16987 | reverse complement strand
CGTCACGCACGGCGGCGCCCACGGGGCCGGTGCGCTGGGTGAGCCACCCGATGCGTGCGGACATCCGGCTCGTCGTCACCGTCCGGGGGCGTCGGGCGGCGGTGTACCGGGCGAGCGCGGCGTGGACGGGCGCCCCGTCGGCGAGCACGTGGGCGAGCACGATGGCGTCCTCGATCGCCAGGCAGGCGCCCTGACCCAGGTTCGGCTCCATGGCGTGCGCGGCGTCACCGAGCAGCACGGTGGAGCCGCGGTGCAACCGTGAGGGCACACGGGGGAGGGCGTGGACGTCGTGCCGCAGCACAGCTGCCGGGTCCAGGGCGTCCAGCAGCGCGGGGACGGGCGGGTGCCACCCGGCGAACCGCCGTCGCAGCTCCGCCACCTCACCGGCGGCGCCGTCCGCGTGCTGCTGCGCGGCGACGGTGGCGGTCGCGAACACGTAGACGAGCCCCTCGCCCACCGGGACCACGCCGAATCGTTCGCGGCGCCCCCACGTCTCGCACACCTCGGTGACGTCCACCCGTGCGCGGACCAGCGCACGCCAGGCCGTGTAGCCCGCGTACACGGGCCCGGCCTCGTCGGGCCACCCGCCGGCGCGGACACGAGACCGCAGGCCGTCGGCCCCGACGACGACGTCATGCGCCGCCCCGAGCGCCTGCGGGTCGTGGACCTGCGCGCCGTAGCGGATGACGCCCGGG
>NZ_AXCZ01000408.1 GCF_000767165.1 Cellulomonas bogoriensis 69B4 = DSM 16987 | reverse complement strand
GCCAACGCACCCGCCACCCACGGCGTCGCAAACGACGAACCGTGCTGCAACCGGTAGCCGCCCCACCCAGCATGCCCATTGACCGTACGCATGTGCGCACCAGGGGCCACCACCGTCACCAACGGATCCGACAACGACAACCCCTCGACCAACCCACCATCAGGCCCGCCCGACTCCACGACTACAACACCGTTGGTGTTGACCATCATGCTCGGACCGAAGCCTGATTGGAGGTCGTTACCCTGCGGCGACGCCACCAAGACGATCACACCGGACCGATGGGCTCGCAGCATTGCATCCGCGATGTCCGGCCTGTAGGCGGTACTGAGAGAAAGGCTGATGATGTCTGCACCATCGTCCACAGCGTTGCTGATCGCGCTGCCGACGGAGTCCACGCCGTCCACATCGACGCAGGCAAGACCAGTACCGTCTCCCTCGGCGCTAGCGCCGTAGAAGAGCACCGTGGCACCGGGAGCAACTCCTCGAATTCCCTTCTCGCCATTGATCCCACGACCGCCGCCGACCACCATCGCTGTCACATTCGTGCCATGGTCGGCGAAGGAACCCTTGCTCACCGCCGGTTCCACGATGCTCGAGTCGAACACGTCCGTGCAGAACGAGTCCTCCCGGACCCGCAGGTCCGCACCCTCGAACTCCGGGATGTCGGGGTTGATCCGACCGTCGATCACCGCGACCGTGATCCCCTCACCGGTGGT
>NZ_AXCZ01000407.1 GCF_000767165.1 Cellulomonas bogoriensis 69B4 = DSM 16987 | reverse complement strand
TGGGCGTGGGCGTGGGCGTGGGCCCAGGCGGGGTGGGCGTCGGGGTGGGCGCCGGGGTGGACGTCCCGTTGCAGGTCGTGCCGTTGAGGCTGAAGCTGCTGGGCACCGACGCCGAGCCGCTGGCGTTGCCGACGAACCCGAAGGTCACCGACCCGCCCGCTGAGATGCTCCGGTTGTGGTCGACGTTGCTGACCTGCACGGCACCGCTGGTCGAGCTGCCGACCGTGCCGTTCCACAGGTTGTTGATCTGCTGCCCCTGCGGGAGGGTCCAGCTCAGCGTCCAACCGTCCACGGCGGAGCCGAGGTTGGTCACGGTCACGTCGGCGACGAAGCCACCGGACCACTCCGAGGTCAGCCGGTAGTCGACGGTGCACCCGGCACCGGTCGCGGCCGGGACCGGAGCGGCGGTCGCGACTGCGGCACCGCCTGCCATGAGCACGCCTGCCAGCGCACCGGCCATGAGTGTTCTTGTACGTCGTAGCGTCCTTGCCACGCTTTCCCCTCCATACGGTCGAGCACCGTCTCGCGGCGCGTGTGCGGCCACGCTAGACAACCGCACCCGGGGGACTCCCTATGCCGAAACGATTAAGTCACGGAGCGGTGTCAGCCCGTGGACGCACCAGGGCCCGCCCCTCGTCATCGGGGCGGGCCCTGGTGCCCTCACGCCGGCACGCGGCGCTCGAGGACGGGTCTGCGCGTCATCCGGCGGTGCAGCTC
>NZ_AXCZ01000406.1 GCF_000767165.1 Cellulomonas bogoriensis 69B4 = DSM 16987 | reverse complement strand
GGCCTTGGTCAGGCGGACGTCCGCGGCCCGCAGGTACCGCACCAGGTGCCGCAGGCGCCCCTGCCCGGACCGGGCCACGAACCCGTCCCCGACCAGGCGGTCGAGCTGGCCCCGTACGTCGGCGACGGTCCCGAGCAGCGCCAGGCTGGTGCTCGACCGGAGGCGGGCGTCCAGGTCGCGCGCGGCGGTCAGGACGTCCGCGGTGGCGGCGGCGACCTGGGCGGTGCGGTCCTCCAGGGTGTCGCGCAACGTCGCCCGCAGGTCTCGGTAGCGGGCCTCGGTGCGGACGTGCGTCAGAGGTGTGCCGGCCTCGGTGCACAGGGCCTGGAGCGCGCACCGTTGCAGGTCGGTCACCAGTGCGGCGGTCGAGGGGTAGGGGCTGGCCGCGAGGGTCAGGCTCTGCTGGGGCGACCACCGTGAGGTGACCCGCGCGGTGGCCAGGGCCAGCTCCCCGAGCAGCAGCTCCCGCACCCCGCGTGGGTGCTCGTGGTCCCGCTCCCCGGGGCCGGCCAGTACCCGCAGGTCCACCGGCGCGACCGCCTGGCGCGCGGCTCCGGCGACGAGCGCGGGGTACCCGCGCACGGTCATGCCGTCGACCTCGGTGCTCACCTCGTCGGGGATCTCCTGGTCGGGCAGGCCCGAGGGCCAGGTGCGCAAGCCCGTCTGCTCGAGCCGGACCAGCGACGTGGTGGTCAGGTCGGCCGGTGGCCGGGCGGCGGG
>NZ_AXCZ01000487.1 GCF_000767165.1 Cellulomonas bogoriensis 69B4 = DSM 16987 | reverse complement strand
CGGGCCAGACGGTGCCGCCCGCGCCGCAGGGAGGCCCCCCGGTGGGGACCGAGCAGCCGCTGGCGCCCGAGGAGCAGCCCGGGCAGCCGGGGGCCGGGGACCCGGGTGAGGTGGTCGAGGAGCAGATCCTTGTCGACCTGGCACGACGCATCCCCGGGGACCCGATGGCGGCCGGGCCGGCGGACGCCCCGGTGACCTTGATCGTGTACTCGGACTACCAGTGCCCCTACTGCGGGCTGTGGGCCGAGCAGACCCAGCCGACGATGCTCGCCTACGCCGAGGCCGGCGCCCTGCGCATCGAGTGGCGTGACATCAACGTCCTGGGCGCCGACTCCCGTCGGGCCGCCGCCGCGGCCG
>NZ_AXCZ01000485.1 GCF_000767165.1 Cellulomonas bogoriensis 69B4 = DSM 16987 | reverse complement strand
TTCTGGGAGTACCACGACCTGCTGTTCGAGGGCGGCGAGGTGCGCCGTGGCAACGAGCTGACGACCGACGGGCTGATCGCCCTCGCCGACCGCGCAGGCCTGGACACCGAGCAGTTCGCCCGGGACCTGGACTCCGAGGAGGTCGCGGCGACGGTGGCCACCAACGAGGAGGAGGGGCGTCAGATCGGCGCCACGTCGACCCCGAGCTTCCTGGTGGCAGGGCGGGGCGTGATCGGGGCCCAGCCCACCGAGGTGTTCGTCGAGATCATCGAGGAGGCGCTCGCCGAGGCCCGCTGAGGGCTCAGGAGCGCGCGACCGCCCGCAGCGCGCCGCGGGCGGCTGCGCGCGGTGGGGCGTCGCCG
>NZ_AXCZ01000462.1 GCF_000767165.1 Cellulomonas bogoriensis 69B4 = DSM 16987 | reverse complement strand
GGCCCGCCGGTGGGGCCGGGGGCCGTCACCGTCTGTCCTCGCGGGTGGTGGCCGGGGTGGGCACCCGGGCGGTGACCTCACGCACGACGTCCTCGGCAGCGACACCCGCCGCCCACGTCGCCGGGGTCAACGTGATGCGGTGCGCCAACGCCGCGACCGCGACCGTCTTCACGTCCTCCGGTGCCACGAAGTTCCGCCCGGACAGCACCGCGAGCGCCCGCGCGACGAGCACCAGGGCCTGGGAGCCGCGGGGGGAGGCACCGACCTCCACCGAGTCGTGGCTGCGGGTGGCCGCGGCCAGGTCCACGCAGTAGCCCACGACGTCGGGGTCCACGTGCACGGCCTCGACGCCGGCCTGCATGGCGAGCAGGGTGGCGGCGTCGACGACGGTGCGGACGGGGGCCTCCTCGCGGCGTCGGGCCAGGCGCCGGGCGAGGACGTCGGCCTCGGCGTCCCGGTCGGGGTAGCCGACGGCGAGTCGGACCAT
>NZ_AXCZ01000513.1 GCF_000767165.1 Cellulomonas bogoriensis 69B4 = DSM 16987 | reverse complement strand
GGTGCCCTCGTACTCGACGGGGTTGGAGGTGGCCATGACGTGGAACGGCTCGGCCATGCGGCGGGTGGTGCCGTCGACGGTGACCTGGCGTTCGGCCATGGCCTCCAGGAGCGCGGACTGGGTCTTGGGGGCGGTGCGGTTGATCTCGTCGGCGAGGAGCAGACCGGTGAACACCGGGCCGGGTCGGAACTCGAACGACGAGGTCCCCGGGTCCCACACCGCTGAGCCGGTGATGTCCGAGGGCAGCAGGTCCGGGG
>NZ_AXCZ01000511.1 GCF_000767165.1 Cellulomonas bogoriensis 69B4 = DSM 16987 | reverse complement strand
CGCTCCTGCGCTGATCCCACCAGCGCTGAACCATCAGTGCTGAACCCATCAGTGCTGAGCATGCCCGGTTGCTGCTGATCTCCTTCTCGGTCACCAGCAGCGATCACCGCCGAAGGGGCGGGCGCCACCAGGTGCCCGCCCCTTCGTGCTGCCCGTGAGCCGGCGAGGCGACCGCGTGCCCGCTCGCGCCAGGCCTGAGGAATCCCTCATGCGTGCCCGGGCCCAGCCGATGTACACGGTGCTCGCCCATGGAAGGGCGGCGGTAGGACCTGATT
>NZ_AXCZ01000402.1 GCF_000767165.1 Cellulomonas bogoriensis 69B4 = DSM 16987 | reverse complement strand
ACCAGGGCGGCGGCCTCGGCCAGCTCGTCCAGGTCACCGCCCGGCCCCGTGGCGGGCGGGCCCTGGGGGTCCTCCAGCACGGCCTCGATCGCGTCGAGCACCGCCTGCGCGGCGGCCAGCGTCACCCCCACGCGCTCACCGACGGCCCGCAGGTGGGCGGCGACGTCCGCCGGGGACGGGGCATCCAGGTCGTCCAGGTGCAGGTCGAGGTCCAGGTCGTCCAGGTCCAGGTCCGCGACGACGTCACGCAGCACCTCACCCAGGTCGACCCGGCCGACGCGGTCGGCGAGCCGGCCGGCCAGGTCGAGCTCGGCGAGCAGGGCCTCCACGTCCAGGGCCGCCAGGGCGTCCCGCAGGTCGACCTCACCTTCGAGCCCCTCGAACGCCTGCCGCAGCAACCGGTCGAGCACCGCCGGGTCCACGTCCAGGTCGTCCAGCCCGTCGAGGGGGTCCAGACCCTCGAGCTCGGCGGTCAGGGCCCGGGTGAGCTCGGTGCCCAGGGCGTCGAGGTCGGCGTCGGCGAGCAGCTGCCCGGGGTCCGGGGCCAGGTCCGTGAGCAGCCCGTCCAGGTCGAGCCCGGCGAGCACGTCGTCCAGGGGCGGGGGCTCCAGGGCGTCCAGGCCCCCGGTCGCGTCCGCGAGCGCGCCCTCCAGGTCCCCGAGCCCGTCGGCGAGCTCACCGGCCCCGTCGCCGATCTGGCCCAGGGCGTCCAGGAGGGCGGCGGCCAGGACGGTGGCGACGGCGTCGGCGGTGGCGTCGGCGT
>NZ_AXCZ01000400.1 GCF_000767165.1 Cellulomonas bogoriensis 69B4 = DSM 16987 | reverse complement strand
GGATGCAGAGAAGGCCACCCCGGTGGTGGGGTGGCCTTCTCTGGAAGTGGTGTTCGGCGGCGACCTACTCTCCCACACAGTCTCCCGTGCAGTACCATCGGCGCTGAAGGGCTTAGCTTCCGGGTTCGGAATGGAGCCGGGCGTTTCCCCTTCGCTATGACCACCGAAACTCTATGGAGATGTTCGTCGGTGTGATCCCGACCGTATCTCGGGAACCGCACAGTGGACGCGTAGCAATGTAAGAGTGTGTCAAGTTATCGGCTTATTAGTACCGGTCAGCTGCGAGAGTCGTTAGTCCTCTCTTCCACATCCGGCCTATTCACCCAGTGGTCTAGCTGGGAGCCTCTCGGGGCAAGCCCCGTGGAAACCTCATCTTGAAGCAGGCTTCCCGCTTAGATGCTTTCAGCGGTTATCCCTTCCGAACGTAGCCAACCAGCCGTGCTCCTGGCGGAACAACTGGCACACCAGAGGTTCGTCCGTCCCGGTCCTCTCGTACTAGGGACAGCCCTTCTCAAGTTTCCTGCGCGCGCAGCGGATAGGGACCGAACTGTCTCACGACGTTCTAAACCCAGCTCGCGTACCGCTTTAATGGGCGAACAGCCCAACCCTTGGGACCTACTCCAGCCCCAGGATGCGACGAGCCGACATCGAGGTGCCAAACCATGCCGTCGATATGGACTCTTGGGCAAGATCAGCCTGTTATCCCCGGGGTACCTTTTATCCGTTGAGCGACGGCGCTTCCACAAGCCACCGCCGGATCACTAGTTC
>NZ_AXCZ01000399.1 GCF_000767165.1 Cellulomonas bogoriensis 69B4 = DSM 16987 | reverse complement strand
CCGGTCCAACGCGTCCCCGGCCACTACAACCTGGAGCGACCCCACCTCGGCATCGGCGGCCTACGACCCATCGACCGCGTCAACAACGCTGCGGGTCAGTACATCTAGGTGCGGGTGGTGTGGCCGGTGTCCGTCCCGGTCGGGCTCGGTGCGGCGCTGGGGTCGACCGCGTCGACCACGGCGGCGACCGGGACCCGGGTCGAGCGGCGCTGGATCACGTGGGCGAGCCGCGAGAGGGACAGGTTCACCACCAGGTAGATGCTGGCGCCCGCGACGAACAGGGCCACGAAGTAGGTGTTGCCGAAGTACCAGGCGTTGTTCTGGACGGCCCGCAGGAGCTCGGCGTACCCGATGATGAAGCCGAGCGAGGAGTCCTTGAGGAGGACCACGAGCTGGGCGACGAGGCTCGGGGCCATGATCCGGACGGCCTGCGGCAGCAGGACGGTGAGCAGCGTCTGGGTGCGGGACAGCCCCAACGCGTACGCCGCCTCGGCCTGCCCCTTGGGCAGGGACGCGAGACCGGCGCGGAGGATCTCGGCGATGATCGCCATGTTGTAGACGGTCAGGCCCAGGACGACGGACGCGAACGCCGACCACCCGAAGCCCAGCAGGCCGAAGAACATGACGAGCAGGACGGGCAGGCCGCGGAAGACCTCGACCACCGCGACCGCGGGCGCGCGCAGCCACCAGCGGCGGGTCGTGCGCCACAGGGCCAGCAGCAGGCCCAGGACCAGCGCGAGGGGTGCGGCGACGCCCGCTGCCCGCAGGG
>NZ_AXCZ01000396.1 GCF_000767165.1 Cellulomonas bogoriensis 69B4 = DSM 16987 | reverse complement strand
GTCTCCGCGGGCACCCGGGCGGTGGTGGTCGTCGGCGCGCTCGGTGCGGCGGTGCTCGCCGCCGCGGCACCGGCGGTCACCCAGATGTTCGGGGCCGTGGACGTCAGCGGCGACCAGCAGGCGATGGAGGCCCTGACCCCGACCCTCACGATCCTCGCCCCCGGCCTGGTCGGGTACGCGCTGGTGTTCCAGCTGTCGCGGGTGCTGTTCGCGATGGAGCGCACCCGCGCGGTCGCGTTCGGCGTGGCCGCGGGCTGGGGCGCGGTCCTGGTCGGTTCCCTGGTCGCGGTACGCGCCCTGGCACCCGACGGCGGCGACGGTCGGGCGACCCTCGTCGGGCTCGCGTCCGGCAACACCGTGGGGATGACCGTCGCCGGTGCGGTGCTCCTGGTGATCGTGAGGCACGTCGCCGGTGTGCAGTCGGTACGGGGGGTGACCCGCACCGTCTCGGTCTCCGGTGCGGGGGCGGTCGGCGGTGCCCTCGTCGGCAGGTGGGTCACCGACGCGGTGACGGTACCTGTGGTGTCCGGGGTCGTGGGTGGGCTGTGTGCGGCGGTGCTCATGGTCGCCGTGGTGCTGCTGCTGGACCGCGGGACCGCGGCGGGGGCCGCAGGGCGCCTGCGGCGGGTGGTAGGACGTGGCGGACGGGACGGGAAGGGCACGGTGCGGTGACCGGACGAGGACGGGTGCTCCAGGTGCTGGGCACGAGCGCGGGTGGGGTGGCCCGGCACGTGGCCCAGGTCTCCGCCGGCCTGCAGGCGCGGGGATGGACGGTCCGGGTGG
>NZ_AXCZ01000391.1 GCF_000767165.1 Cellulomonas bogoriensis 69B4 = DSM 16987 | reverse complement strand
CGCCGCGCCCGTCGCCGCACCGCCACGGTGACCCGCCGCGCGCTCCTGACCGGCGTCGCGGGTGCCGCCGGCCTCATCGCGCTGGTGACCGTGCTCAGCCGGGTCCTGGGGTTCGGCCGGTGGTTCGTGCACGCCGGCACAGTCGGCCCGACCGTCACCGGTACCGCGTACACCACCGCCAACTACCTGCCCAACATCCTGTTCGAGGTGGTGGCCGGCGGTGCGCTGGCGGGTGCCGTCGTGCCGCTGCTGGCCGGCCCGCTCGCACGCCGCATGGCCCACGACGTCGACAGGATCGCCTCGGCGCTGCTCACCTGGACGGTGCTGGTCCTGACACCCGGGGCGCTGGCGCTGGCGCTCTGGTCCCGTCCGCTCGTGGGGGCCCTCATCCGCCCCGCCGACCCGGGCGCCGACCCCGAGCTCGTCGCAGCGACGACGGAGCTCGCAGCCACACTCCTGGTGGTCTTCTCCCCCCAGGTCGTGCTCTACGGCGTGGGCGTGGTTCTCACGGGTGTGCTCCAGGCGCAACGACGCTTCCTCTGGCCCGCCGCCGCCCCCATCGCCTCCACGCTGGTGGTGAGCGCCAGCTACCTGGTGTTCCGGAGCCTGGCGGGCACCGCGGTGAACGACCCCGGGGCGTTGTCCACCGCCGCCGTGGCCTGGCTCGGCTGGGGGACCACGGCCGGGGTGGCAGCGATGACCCTGCCGCTGGTGGTGCCCGTGCTCCGGTCCGGGGTGCGCCTGCGCCCGACCGTGAGGTTCCCGCCCGGGCTCGGGCCGCGTGCCGCACGCCTGGCGCTGGCCGGCGTCGGTGGCCTG
>NZ_AXCZ01000389.1 GCF_000767165.1 Cellulomonas bogoriensis 69B4 = DSM 16987 | reverse complement strand
CCATCCCCAGGCCCACGTCCCGGCGGGCCTGCAGGACGGCGGCGACCGCCACCAGGGCCAAGGCCGTGAGCACCGGCAGGGCCAGCACCCACCACCGGTCGTCGGCGTAGGGGCGCACCTGCTGCCCCCACCCCAGGGGGGACAGCCACGAGGGCCACGCGCTGGTGACCTCGACGCCCGACGCCTCGACGGTGCCCATCAGGTCCCCGACGGCCCGCAGCACGAATGCCCCGGCGAGCACCGCACCGGCGGTGGCGTTGGCGGCCCGCGCGGTCGACATGACCTGCGCGGTGACCGCTGCGACGGCGGCGAACACCCACCCCGTCGCGGTGATCGACGCCCCTGCGGCGACCGCGCCCGCACCACCGTGGCCGCCGGCCGTCAGGACGGTCGTGATGGCTGCACCGACCACGAGCGCGGCACCCATGGTGAGCAGCAGCGCAGCGAGCAGGCGGGCCTCACGACCCACCGCCGTGGAGCCGACGAGCTCGGCGCGGCCGGTCTCCTCCTCCAGGCGGGTGTGGCGGGTGACGGCCTGCAGGCTCATGATCGCCGTGAGCACGGCGAGGATCAGGTACGCCTCGACCATGATCATGGCGCCGAGCTCGGTGCCCGCGGCGGGCCCGTCGAACACGCGGGTCAGAGGGTTGGAGGCCGAGAACTGCGCGGTGGCCACGCGAGCGGCCTCGTCGGCGACGGTGCTCTCGAACGTGCTGACCACCGCGGCGGCGAGCCCGGTGACGGTGACGATCCACACGGGAAGGACGACGCGGTCACGGCGTGCGGCCACGCGCACCAGCCGGGCGGTGCCGGTGGTCGCGCCGCC
>NZ_AXCZ01000387.1 GCF_000767165.1 Cellulomonas bogoriensis 69B4 = DSM 16987 | reverse complement strand
CACACCGGGCCGGCCCTCCTGGTCACGGGACCGCCCGGTTCGGGGCGCACCACGACGGCGCTCGCCCTCGTCGCCGAGAGACTGGGCAGCGGCCGGCTCGCCCCGCAGGAGGTCCTGCTTCTGGCTCCGACCCGCCGGGCCGCCGCGGGTCTGCGCGACCAGCTGTCGTCGCACGTCCGGGTCACCGCAGGCGCCCCTGTGGTGCGGACGCCCTCGTCGGCGGCCTTCGCGATCCTGCGGGCCCGGTCGGCGTTGCTCGGGGAGCCTCCGCCGGTGCTGATCAGCGGCCCCGAGCAGGACCTCGTCCTGAGCGAGCTGCTCGCAGGTCACGCCGACGGTGTCGGTGCCCGGCCCGCCTGGCCGGCCCGGGTCCCGGCCGAGGCGCTGGGCCTGCGTGCCTTCCGGGACGAGCTGCGGGACCTGCTGATGCGTGCGGCCGAGCGTGGGCTGCGCCCCGAGGACCTCGCGGCCCTCGGTGAACAGCACCACCGGCCGGAGTGGGTCGCCGCGGCTGCGGTGTACGGGGAGTACCTGGACGTCACCCGTCTGCGTGCCGGGACCCCGGACTCCGGGGCGCGCTACGACGCCGCGGCGGTGGTCGACGAGGCCGCCCAGGCGCTTCTCGGGTGGGACCGCGAGGTCGGGCGGGGCGACCGCCCACGGTGGCGCCTGGTGGTGGTCGACGACCACCAGGAGTCGACGGCCGCGACCGCCAGGCTGCTCCAGGTCCTGGCGGCGGACGGCGCCGACCTCGTCCTGCTCGCCGACCCCGACTCCGCGGTGCAGACGTTCCGTGGTGCGGCGCCGGCGATGGTCGCCCGGGCGCCGCT
>NZ_AXCZ01000386.1 GCF_000767165.1 Cellulomonas bogoriensis 69B4 = DSM 16987 | reverse complement strand
CCCCTGGGGCACGGCGGACCGACGCCGAGCAGCAGCGAGCTCACCGGCGCCGAGGTCGCCCCGGGCCCGCGCGGGAGCCAGGTGCTGACCCTCGTGCTGTCCTGACGGCGTCCGACGGCGGCCACACGCGGGCCGCTGGTGCGTGACCGGCGGTTCACAGATCGGGTTGGAGCCCTGCGCAGACGAGCTCGCGTGACCCGTCCGGCCACCACCGCACCACCGTCACCGAGCCCGGCAGCACCCGCAACCAGGCCAGCGCCCGGCCCGGGAGCCCCAGGGTCACCCCCACCGCCGCACGGATCGCCATGGCGTGCGTCGCGACCACCACGGTGCGGTCCACCCCCTGCGCGAGCAGCTCGGCCAACCCACCTCCGACCCGGTCCACGAGCCCGTCCAGGGACTCACCGCCGGGCGCCGGGACGGTGGTGTCCTCGTACCAGGTGCGCAGCAGACCCGGCCAACGGTCCTCGACGTCCGACACCTGCAGGCCCTGCCACTCACCGAAGTCGACCTCGGCGAACGCCTCGTGCGTCTCGACGACCAGGCCCAGACGCCGGCCGAGCACCGCACCGGTCTCCTGGGTGCGGACCATCGGTGAGGCGAGCAGCCGACCCGGGCGGGGCAGGTCCGGCCACACCCCGGTCCCGATGCGGAAGACGAGGTCCGCGGCCTGGGCCGCCTGCACCCGACCGCGGGCCGTCAGCGCCGGACCCGGTTCGGACGACCCCGACAGCGCCTTGCGCTCGGTGAGCTCTGTCTCCCCGTGGCGCACCAGGACGACGGTCACCGGACGCGCGTCGTCGAACCGCATCGCCGCCCCGGACGGCCGCCCGGCCCGCGG
>NZ_AXCZ01000385.1 GCF_000767165.1 Cellulomonas bogoriensis 69B4 = DSM 16987 | reverse complement strand
CGCGAGGTCGTCCGTCGCCGCCGCGACCGCCGCGACCAGCCCGGCGAGGTGGGCCGTGTCGTGCCCGTCGGACACGACCTGCACGCACCGCCGGGCCAGGACGCGGGCGTTGCGCATGGCACGGTCGGCCAGCACGGCCGACGCCTCGAGCTTCTCGAGCTCGCCCGTGTGCCGACGGAACGCCGGGGAGACCCGGGCGTTGTACCTGGCGGCACCGGCCTCTTCCCGCCACTGGTCCAGCACCGGTTGGGACGCACGCCCTCGGGTCAGGGCCTCGGCCGCGTCATCGGGGTCGGCGGACTCCAGGCCCCGCGCCAGCAGGTGGACCACGCCGGCGATCTCCGTCACGGCCTCGTGAGCCAGGCTGCGCACCCGTGACCGTGGGTCCTGGGGCAGGAGCGTGGCGACGGCCAGGGCGACCGCGCCCCCGACCAGCGCATCGACCCAGCGCCCGAGCGCGCCGCCGGACTCCGCGGCCGGTAGGCCCACGATCACGATCGCCTGGACCCCCGCCTGCATCGCCAGCAGGTCACCACGGCCCAGGAAGCGCGCGACGAGCGCCGACGCCGCGAGCACCACCGCGACCTGGACGGCGCCCGAACCGATCCACTGCACCAGGAGGTCGGCCAGAGCCACCCCGACCGCCACACCGATGGCCAGCTCGGCGACCTTGCGCAGGCGGCGGTCCGCCGCGAAGCCCAGTGCCAGCCACGCCGAGACGGGCGCGAAGAACGGGTTGGGGTGCCCGACCACGTCCCGGGCCACGAACCACGCCACCCCGGCGGCCAGGCTCGCGAGCAGCACAGGGCCGAACGCCCGGCGCACCCGCGCCCACCCCTGG
>NZ_AXCZ01000383.1 GCF_000767165.1 Cellulomonas bogoriensis 69B4 = DSM 16987 | reverse complement strand
CGGTGCACTGGGCCGGTGAGCCCTCCCCCGACCTGGCGCACCCGCCTGACCGCCGTCGCGCGCCACCCGCGCGTCGGCCTGGCGGGCAAGGCCGCCCTGGCGGCGACGCTCTCGTGGTGGGTGGCCCTGCAGCTGCCCGACCCGGCCTCGACCTACGCGTTCTACGCGCCGTTCGGTGCCGTCGCGACCATGTACCCGACGGTCGTCGGGTCGTTCCGCGAGTCGGTGCGGAGCCTTGCGGCGATCACCCTCGGCGCGCTGCTGGCGCTGGCCGTCGACGCCGCCCTGGGGCCAGGGGTGCTGGTCGTCGGGCTCGTGGTGGTCCTCGGGGTGCTCCTCGGTGGGCTGCGCGCCCTCGGTGACCACCGCGTCTACGTCCCCGTCGTCGGGCTGTTCGTCCTGGTGCTGGGTCAGGGGCACGAGCTCGACTACGCCGCCGCCTACGCCGGGCTGTTCGCCCTCGGCGCCGCGGTCGCGATGGGGGTCAACGCCCTGCTGCCCTCGTTCCCGCTACGCCTGGTCGACGGTGCCCTCGCCGGGTTGCGCGCCGGGCTGGTCTCGCACCTGCTGTACCTCGCGGAGCAGCTGGACGAGCGCCTCGACGGGGACGGGCACGGTGAGCGTGAGGACGAGGTGGAGCGGCAGGGGGTGGGGCGTCCGCACCTGGCCGAGCCGACGGCCCGGGCGCGGGACGTCGTGGACCACCTGCTGGAGGCGGCACGCGCGAACCGCCGGGCACGACGCCACCTGCCGGCCGTGCGAGCGGCCCAGGACGGGTTCCGGGCCCTGGAACGGGTGGGACTGCTGGTCGAGGACCTGTACGACCTGCTCGAGGACCGCCCCTGGGGCAG
>NZ_AXCZ01000472.1 GCF_000767165.1 Cellulomonas bogoriensis 69B4 = DSM 16987 | reverse complement strand
CACGGTGCCAGCCCACGGATGGGCGGCGGTGTGGACCCGAGTCAAGGAGGAGTTCGATCATGGGTCTTTCGATCAACCAGAACATTGCGGCGGTCAACAGCTACCGCAACCTGTCCAACACGCAGAACGACCTGGCCAAGAGCCTGGAGAAGCTGTCGTCGGGTTTCCGGATCAACCGGGCTGCTGACGATGCTGCTGGTCTGGCGATCTCGGAGGGTCTGCGTTCGCAGGTCGGTGGCCTGAAGGTCGCGGCGCGTAACGCTCAGGACGGCATCAGCGTGGTGCAGACCGCTGAGGGTGCGCTGACCGAGGTGCACGGGATCCTGCAGCGTCTTCGTGACCTGGGTGTGCAGGCCGCGAACGACTCCAACAACACCGAGGCCCGCGCCAACATCGCCACCGAGGCCAACAGCCTCATCTCCGAGCTGGACCGC
>NZ_AXCZ01000439.1 GCF_000767165.1 Cellulomonas bogoriensis 69B4 = DSM 16987 | reverse complement strand
GCGACGACAACGCGCCCACCCCGACCGGGTCCAGGGTCCACGGCACACCGGCGGCGCACGCCGCCTCCACCGCCCCCGGCACGGTCGCCCGGTGGTCGGCCGGCATGGTTCCCAGGTTCACCAGCATCGCGTCGGCCGAGCCCGCGAGCTCCTGCGCCTCGCCCGGTGCCGAGGCCATCACCGGCGACGCACCCCCGGCGAGGAGCACGTCCGCGACGACGGCCACGGTGACCTGGTTGGTGAGGCACTGGACCAACGGGCGCCGCTCACGCAGCGCGTCCAGGGCGACGGCGCACGCGCCAAGCAGCGACCCCGCGTCGACCGGTGCCGCAGGTGCGGGCGGTTCCACCATGACATCCCTCCGCCAGTACGGGCCCGTCGGGTCCGACGGGTGTGGTCTCAGGCTCGCAGCGTCGCCCCGAACCGTCGTCCGGCCTCCTCCACCGCGGCCTGACGGACTGCCGCGGTCTCCTGCGCGGTGAGCGTCCGGTCCTGCCCGCGGGTCCGCAGCGAGAACGCCAACGAACGCGACCCCTGCGGGACCTGCGGCCCGCTGTACA
>NZ_AXCZ01000505.1 GCF_000767165.1 Cellulomonas bogoriensis 69B4 = DSM 16987 | reverse complement strand
ACCTCGACCCCGTCCACCACGCCCTGCGCGCCCTGACGCACCGCCGCCAGCACCGCCCCGGCCGGGACGTCCTGGTCCACGACCAGCGCGATGTCCTCCTTGGCGGGCGGGTAGGCCGACAGCCTGCCCGCCTGGGCCGGAGCGTCCGGACGCGCCGCGAGCACCGCGTCCAGATCGACCTCGAACGCCACCGTGCGGGCGGGCAGGCCGAGCGCGGCCACCACCTTCGGGTGCAGCTCACCCGCGTGGCCCACGACCACGCCGTCGGCGGTCTCCAGGCGCGCCGTCCGGCCCGGGTGCCACGGTG
>NZ_AXCZ01000378.1 GCF_000767165.1 Cellulomonas bogoriensis 69B4 = DSM 16987 | reverse complement strand
CGAGCCAACGCTCGTCAGGCCCGTCGACCGGCACCTCGAGCAGCGCGAGCGTCACGAGCTGACTGCCCTCGTCCTGCACCCCCACCGCCCCCGACCTCATCCCGGGCACGTCGCCGGGCGCACCACCGGGCAAGGTCACCGCCGTGGGCGCCCACCGCCCGGGCACGCCGTCCACCTGAGCCGCGAGCTCGTCCCGGTCGGCCAGACCCGGTCTGGCGGCGACGGTGACGGCCGGCGCGGCGTTGTCGGCCTCGAGCAGGGCCGCGACGTCACCGTCCCTGCCGTCGGCGACCAGCGCCTGCGTCAACGCGCGCACCACCCACCCCGGGTGGCTGTGGTGCACCGCGAGGTCCGCGACCGGGTCCTCGACCCGGGTGGCCTCCCGCCACTCCTCGGGAGTCCGCTCGGTCACGCGCCGAAGGACCGCGTTCACCAGCTGCGACGCACCGACCCCCACCCGCGCCCGGGCGAGTGCCACCGTCTCGGAGACCGCCGCGTGCGGCGGCACACGCATCGCGAGCAGCTGGTGGGCACCGAGTCGCAGCAGGGCTCGGACGGGTGCGTCGAGCCCGTCCACGGGACGGCCCGCGGCGTGCGCGATCACGGGGTCGTACCGGCCCTGCAGGCGCAGGGTGCCGTACGCCAGCTCGGTCGCGAAGGCTGCGTCCCTGCCGCTCAACCGGTCGCGACGCAGCAGCGTCGGCATCACCAGGTTGGCGTACGCGTCCTGCTCCTCCACCTCCAGCAGCAGGTCCAGGGCGACCGTCCTGGCGGGGTCACCGGTACGGCGACGCTGCGAGGGGGCCTGCGACCCCGTCCTGGGCGCGGCCGGGCGCCGCCCACCCGCACCACCGGGGCCTGCCGACCGGCGAGGCCCCCCGTCCCG
>NZ_AXCZ01000376.1 GCF_000767165.1 Cellulomonas bogoriensis 69B4 = DSM 16987 | reverse complement strand
ACGAAGTTGCCGGTGTTGCGCCAGGTCGTGCTGTAGTTGCCGCCCGCACCGTTCTGCATCGACACGGTGCCCGGGGCGTCGGTCCAGAACGAGTAGAAGTACCCGTCGTGGGATCCCTGGGTGTTCTGGGTGATGTTGGCCGCGGCTGGCGTCGCGAGGACACCGGCGACCAGGGCGCCTGCGGCGCCGACGCTCACCAGGGTCTTCAGACCACGGCGGCGCTTGAGGGAGGAACCGATGGACATTCTGCACTCCTTCGTGCGGATCATCGACGAAAGTTTCGGTCGGTCGGCCGAGAAGGGCGCAGCGCGATCGGTCCGAAGACGGGCTGAACTGAGACGGTCGTCACAGCTACGTCCCGCTATCGGGTGAGTGTGGTCCTCGAAGTTACCGGCGTCAAGCCTCTAGATGACGCTGACGTGTCTTAAACGATTCATTGGGGGCTCGCAATTTTCGCTGGAGCGTGCAGTGTGTTGCGCAACGTCTGCAACGGCAGAGAAGAGGGGGTGGTGGCGCCGTCCGGCGCCACCACCCCCTGGGTGCTCGTTCTCGCGCTCAGCCTGCCTGGCAGGTCGCTGTGGGCGTCGCGCTCGACCCGTCGGAGTAGATCGTCGTCCCGAACGTGTTGCCCGAGCCGTCCGACCGGGCGGTCACGGTGTTGCCGCTCTGCGAGACGTCGGCGTTCCAGCTGCTCTGCACGCTCTGGTTGCCGCTCAGTCCGATCGTGACCGTCCAGCTGCTGCTGCCGGTGACGGTGTACTCCACGTTGAAGCGGTCACCCCACTCCTCGCCACGGGTGACGCTCACCTCGCAGCCGCTGCTGCCGCCGCCCGGGGCGCCGGCTCCCGGGCTGCCGCCGCCACCGGCTCCCTCGACGGTGATGTTGGAGCTGCCG
>NZ_AXCZ01000375.1 GCF_000767165.1 Cellulomonas bogoriensis 69B4 = DSM 16987 | reverse complement strand
GGCGTGGCCACCGCCGCGGCGAGGGCCTGCGCGCGGCGTTCACCTGGCCCTGGTACGCGCTGCGCGCCGTCCTGGGTGTGCTGCCCGCCGCGCTGGTCGCCCTCAGCACCGGGGTCGTGCTGGGTGGTCTGGGCTGGTGGGCCGCCCACAACGGGTTCCTCACCGTCGTCCCTCCGGGCCCCGAAGGTCCCGGCGAGCTTCCCGGCAACGCTCCGTGGGTCACACCCCTCGCGCTGGGGGCGGTCGTCGCCGTGGCGCTGGTCGTGCTGTGGTTCGGCCCCATGTCCCGACGTACCCGCGAGGGTGCCCGCTGGGCGTTGGCGGGGGTCGCGCCGGGCAGCGCCGGGGCGGTGACCCTGGTGGCGCTGGCGCTCGCGGTGTGCGTGGTGCTGCTGGTCCTGACGCTGCAGGTGGGGCCGGTCCCGGCGACGGTGTGGTGGCCCCTGCCCGGGCCGCCCGCGCTGGCCTGACGGAAGGCTCTGTCCAGCTCCTGGCGGGGCGACGTATCGTGTGACCATGGACCGTGCGCAGCTGAGCCACCGGTGGCTCGTGCTCGCCGCCGCGATCGCGGTGGTGGGCGCGCTCGGGGTCGCTCTCGCGCGCAGCGGCGCGGTGCTGCTGCACCAGTGCGTGTCCGGTGAGGGCCTGGTGGGCACGCTCGGCGTGCGCCTGGCGTTGCTGCACGCCGACAGCGCCTGCCCGACCGGGACGCTCGCCCTGGGTGTGGACGGTCGCCAGGTCGCCGGGATCGTCGTGATCGTGGCCCTGCCGGTGCTCCTGGCACACGTGGGTGCCCTGGCACTGGGTCTGGGGGCGCTCGGACGCCTGGGCGCGCTGGCCCGCCGGGTCGCAGGCGTCCTGCGGTGGGTCCCGATCGCCGACCCCGAGCCGCTGCC
>NZ_AXCZ01000427.1 GCF_000767165.1 Cellulomonas bogoriensis 69B4 = DSM 16987 | reverse complement strand
GTCCACGGCCACGGCAGGGTGCTCCCACCGCACCCGGGCGTCGTCGGTGGAGAGGCGGGGTGCGTGGCTGACGCCGTCCGCCGGCTGCGGCACCGGCACGAGCCTGTCGTCGGCGAGCCCGTCCACGGTCGCCGTCAGGAGGTCGGCGCCGGCGACGGCCAGGCGCTGCAGCAGGTCCCCTGCCGTGTCCCGGGCCCGCACTGTCTCGGTGAGGGACCCGAGCACGGGGCCGGTGTCCAGCCCCTCGTCGATCCGGAACGTCGTGGCGCCCGTCACCTCGTCACCCGCCATCAGGGCGTGCTGCACGGGTGCCGCACCGCGCCACGCGGGCAGCACCGAGAAGTGCAGGTTCACCCAGCCGTGGGTGGGCACGTCCAGGAGGTCACGCGGGACCAGGGCCCCGTAGGCCACCACGGGCACGCAGTCCGGTCGCAGGTCCTGGACCAGGGTCACCGCCTCGGGCGTGCGCAACGACGCGGGCTCCAGGACGGGCAGACCCAGCGCGACCGCCCGCTCCTTGACCGGTGAGGGTCGGGGACGGCGTCCCCGACCCGACGGCGCGTCCGGCCGGGTCAGGACGGCGACCACCTCGTGCTCGGAGGCGACCA
>NZ_AXCZ01000508.1 GCF_000767165.1 Cellulomonas bogoriensis 69B4 = DSM 16987 | reverse complement strand
ACCTCGGGTGTCCCGGCGAAGATCAGGCGCATGTACCGATCCTAGGGGCGGGGGGCGCGCTGGACCGGACGGTCAGAGCACGTCGGCGGGGTCCACCTGCACCCGGACACCACGCTCACGACGGGCGCTGCGCGCGGCGACGGCACCGGCGACCGCCGCCGTCACCGCCTCACCCGACGCCCTGGTCGACCGCAGCAGCACCCGGACCGGTGGGTCCTCGTCGACGAGCACCGCCGGACCCGGCTCCGGGGTCTCGGCCCGTCGGACCGTCCGCGGACCGAGCACGTCGACG
>NZ_AXCZ01000371.1 GCF_000767165.1 Cellulomonas bogoriensis 69B4 = DSM 16987 | reverse complement strand
CAGGCGCCCGGCGCCGCCCTGGACGCGCCCACGCCACGGTCCTCGGGTCGCGCGGTGGGCGCGGCCATGGCCGTCACGGTCGTCGGCCTGATCATGCACGCCGCGGCGTCCGTGCTCCGCGGTGTGGCCGCCGAGCGTGTCCCGTGGGCGAACATGTACGAGTTCACGCTGGTGGGCACCCTCGTCGCGGTCGCGACCTTCGTGGCCCTGTGCCTGTGGCGTGACCTGCGGTTCCTGGGCACCATCGTCATGGGCTTGACGGTCGTGGCCATGGGGGTCGGTCTGGCGGTCTTCTACGTGCCGGCCGACGCGGTCGAGCCCGCCCTGCAGAGCTACTGGCTGGTCATCCACGTGTCCATCGCGATCCTCGCGACCGGTCTGTTCACGGTCTCGTTCGCGATCAGCGCGCTGCAGCTGCTCAAGGACTCACGCGAGGGCGGGTCCGGGCGCCTGTCCGCGTCGGGGTGGAAGGCACTGGACGTGCTGCCCGCCACCCGCGACCTGGAGGCGCTGTCGTTCCGCATCAACGCCGTCGGGTTCGTGCTCTGGACGTTCACGATCATGGCCGGTGCGGTGTGGGCCGAGCATGCGTGGGGCCGGTACTGGGGCTGGGACCCCAAGGAGGTCTGGAGCTTTGTGGTGTGGGTGGTGTACGCCGCCTACCTGCACGCCCGCACCACACGGGGGTGGTCCGGGCGGCGGGCCGCCTGGTTCGTGCTCATCGGCTACGCCACCGTGATCTTCAACTTCACCGGCGTGAACCTGTTCTTCCAGGGCCTGCACAGCTACAGCGGCCTCTGACCGAAGGCCGGAGCCCGCCGCGGTCCCGCCCGGCGTCCTGCCTCAGCGCCCGTCGCCGTCCTCGCCCCGGGGGTCGGTGCCGCGCGGGTCGGGGTCGCCGTTCTGGTCGGGGCCCG
>NZ_AXCZ01000394.1 GCF_000767165.1 Cellulomonas bogoriensis 69B4 = DSM 16987 | reverse complement strand
CGAGGCCCACGGTTGGCCCCTGCTCGCCGAGCCGTCCTCCGGCGCCCGCTCCGGCCGGTGCGCCGTGCCCGCCTACCGGCTCCTGCTCGACCTCCCGACCCTGGGCGGCGCGGTCCGTCGCGTCGTCGTTCTGGGACGCCCCACCCTCACCCGCCCGGTCCAACGGCTCCTGGCCCGTGAGGACGTCGAGGTCCACGTCCTCACCCCCACCGGCGCGACCTGGCCGGACGCCGCCCGCAACGCCACCACCGTCACCCGCGCCCCCCTGGCCTCCACCGCCGGTCCCCCCGCACCCGACGAGCAGTGGCTCCACCCGTGGCTGGCCGCCGGGCACGCTGCGCTCGACACGGCGCTGCAAGTCGTGCGCAGCACAGACCGGCACCTCACCGGCCCCGCCGTGGCCGACCTCGTCGCCCACCACCCGACCCCCGTCCTGGTCGTCGGCTCCTCCCACCCCGTCCGCGACCTCGACCTCGTCGCCGACTGGGCCGAGGCACCCCACGTCCTGGCCAACCGGGGCCTGGCCGGCATCGACGGCACGGTGTCCACCGCCCTCGGTGTCGCCCTCGCCACCGGTGCACCCACCCGTGCGCTGATGGGCGACCTCACCTTCCTGCACGACGTCGGCGGCCTGCTCCTCGGCCCCGACGAGCCCCGCCCCGACCTGCAGCTCGTCGTCGCCAACGACGACGGCGGGTCGATCTTCGCCACCCTCGAGCACGGCGATCCCGCCCGCAGCGCCGTCTTCGAGCGGGTATTCGCCACCCCCCACCGGGCCGACCTGGCCGGGCTCT
>NZ_AXCZ01000151.1 GCF_000767165.1 Cellulomonas bogoriensis 69B4 = DSM 16987 | reverse complement strand
GTCGGCGCCGACGGTGACGCCAACAGCGCCATCGCGGTCGACCTGTCCTCCGCGAACGTCGCCACCGTCGCCGGCAACCTGACGGTCAGCACGTTCGACGGGACCGACTGGTCCACCGGTGCGGACCTGGACTTCAGCTCCCACGCCGGGGCCCAGGCGGCGATCACGGCGATCGACGCCGAGATCGGCAACGTGTCGCAGGCTCGTGCCGAGCTGGGTGCGTACCAGAACCGGTTCGAGCACACGATCAAGAACATCAACGTGGCGGTGGAGAACCTGTCCGCCTCCGAGTCGCGGATCCGTGACACGGACATGGCCTCGGAGATGGTGCAGTTCACCCGGGCGCAGATCCTGTCCCAGGCCGGCACCGCGATGCTGGCCCAGGCCAACCAGATCCCCCAGGGCGTCCTGTCGCTCCTGCGCTGATCCCACCAGCACCACCGCACGACCCGGTCGGCGGTGGGTGGGCCCACCCACCTGCCGCCGGCCGGTACGCACCACCGATGACATGAGACGAAGGAGGGACCGCCGCGATGGGCATGTTCGGCATCGACGGGTTGGCCAGCGGGCTGAACACGAGCAGCATGATCAACCAGCTCATGCAGGTCGAGGCCATGCCCCAGACCCTCCTGAAGCAGCGGCAGTCGACGCAGCAGTCGTTCGTCTCGGCCCTCCAGGGACTGAACACGAGGGTCGCGTCGTTGGCGGAGGCCGCGACCAAGGCCGCCAAGCCGGCGTCGTGGCAGGCGTACACCGCGACCGCGTCGGACACGTCGGCGACCGTGACCACCCACGGCAACGCCCAGCCCGGCAGCCTGAGCTTCAGCGTGGACGCCGTCGCCCAGAGCCAGATGAGCGTCTCGGCCAAGGTGCCCGACGACGGCTCCCTGCTCACGGGCGAACCCCCCGCGTTGACGGTACGGACCGCCGACGGGCAGTTCGTGACCGTGTCGCCCACGACGGGGTCCCTGAACGACATCGCGAAGGCGATCAACAACTCTCCCGAGACCGGTGTGCGCGCGACGGTGGTGCGGGTCTCCGGCACCGAGGCGGGCGCCGAGCCCGAGTTCCGCCTGCAGTTCACCGGCTCGAGCACCGGAACCACCGGGGCGTTCGGCGTGTACGCCGGGACCAGCGACCAGCTGGAGGGCCTGGACCCCGCAGCCCTGGCGACCCACCGCATCGACGGCAACCAGGTACGTGCCGCGACCGACGCCGTCGTGACCCTGTGGAAGGGCGTGGACGGGCTGGAGGAGCAGTTCGTCCAGTCGTCCAACACGTTCACCAACCTGATGACCGGCGTGGACGTCACCGTCAACGCGGTCACCGCCCCCTCGGACCCACCGGTCACGGTGACGGTCGCCCGCGACGACGAGGCCCTCACGTCGATGGTCTCCGGGGTCGTCGGGGCCCTGGGCGTGGTCCTGTCGGACATCGCCTCCCGCAGCGCGACGACCACCACCTCCAACGCCAACGGCGGCTCGACGGTGACCGGTGGCGTGTTCACCGGCGACTCCACGGTGCGCAACATCCAGAGCCGCCTCGCGAGCGCGATGTCCATGCCGGTGGGCGGTGAGTCACCCTCCGCCGTGGGGATCATGATCGGACGTGACGGCACCATCACCTTCGACAAGGAGGTCTTCGGCGCGGCCATGGCGGCCGACCCCGCCCGCACGCAGGCGATGGTGACCGAGATGGCCCAACGTGTGGCCGACGTGGCCTCCGGGTTCTCGGACAAGTACGACGGGACGCTGACCCGCAGGATCGAGAGCCAGCAGGGCCAGATCCGCAGCATGACCGACCAGATCGAGGGTTGGGACCGACGCCTGGAGCTGCGCCGGGCCAACCTGCAGCGCACCTACGCGGCGCTCGAGGTGACGTTGTCGAACCTGTCGTCGCAGTCCAACTGGCTCGCCGGCCAGCTGGGCTCGCTGCCGTCCTACAACAACTCCTGAGCCGAGGTCGCCATGAACTACGCAGCCCTGCGCAGCCGCTACGTCGACGACACCGTCGCGACCGCCAGCCCCGCCAAGCTGCTGACCATGTTGTACGACCGGCTCGTCCTGGACCTGCAGCGTGCCGAGTCCGCCCAGCGCGCCGCCGACCGTGCAGCGGCCGGGACCCACCTGACCCACGCCCAGGACATCGTCACCGAGCTCGCCTCGACCCTGGACGTCCAGGCGTGGGACGGCGCCAAGCAGCTGATGAGCGTCTACACCTTCCTGCTGACCGAGCTGATCGGTGCGAACGTCTCCGGCGACGCCGAGCGCACCGCCGCGTGCCGCGAGCTCGTCGAACCGTTGCGGGACGCCTGGCAGCAGGCTGCCCAGGAGCTCGCCGTGACGTCCACACCGCTGGAGCCCGCGGGCCTGGCGACGACCACCCGCGCACCTGGTGACCTCGGGGTGGGTTGAGGACGATGACCGACCCCACGCGTCGTACCGCCGGCCCTTCCCCGAGCGGGGGGCCCGGGCCCGAGCCCGGGTGGGACCAGGCGTGGGCGGAGGCGTTGGACGCGCTGGAGCTGGACGTCACCGCCGCTGAGCAGATGCTGACGATGGACCACATCGCCGACGACCCGCCCCGGGACCCGTGGGCTCCGCCGGCCGGGTTGGGTCCGCTTCCGTTGGCGCTGGCCGACCGTGCCCGCGCCGTCCTGGACCGTCAGCTCGAGGTGGGCCGCCGGCTGGCCGAGGCGGCCGACCTGAGCCGTCGCCACTCCCGCGCCGCGCAGGCGCTGCGTTCTGCCCCGCCGGCCGCGCCGGTGTACCTCGACACCCCGGCCTGAGCCGCGTTCACCCGGACGGGGGAACCGCGATCCTGATCGCGGAAAACCCTCACAGGGCCCGCCGCGGGGCCGATGAGGACCCCGAGCACGGATCGCTCGCCCCCCAGGCCACGGATCGGCCGCCCGAGAGAACCTGACCTGGGTGAGGTGTATCCGCAGGTGTTCGACTCCGTGACGTTCGTGGCGATGAACAGCGCCCTCGACGGCCTGGCGATGCGCCAGCGCGTGATCGCGAACAATGTCGCCAACCTCCAGACCCCCGGGTTCCTCGCCGGGCGGGTGTCGTTCGAGCAGTCCCTGGCCGACGCGGTCGCCGGCGGGCGCAACGGTGCGGTGACCCCCACCGTGAACCGGTCCCTGGAGCCCACGCGCGAGGACGGCAACAACGTCAACCTCGACACCGAGACGCTCCTCAACATCGACACCAACCTGCGCTACCAGCTCGCCACCCAGGCGATCGACGGGACCTTCTCCAAGATGCGCACCGCGCTCAGGACGAACTGAGGACGGCGGCCATGACGACCTTCGGAGCGATCGGTGTCGCCGGCACCGGCATGACCGTCTACCGCAAGTGGTTGGACGCCGTCAGCGACAACCTCGCGAACATGAACACCGTGCGCCCCACGGACGAGGCAGCCTTCCAGGCCCGTTACGTCCTGGCCCAGCAGATGGGCGGCACCGACGGCGGCGTCCAGGTCGCCGGCGTGGCGCTCGGCTCCGCCGAGGGACGTCTCGTGTTCGAGCCGTCGCACCCCCTGGCCGACGCCCAGGGCTACGTGCGCTACCCGGACATCGACATGTCCTCCCAGATGACCCAGCTGATCATGGCCCAGCGCGGCTACCAGGCGAACGCCGCCGTCGTGGACCGGGCCCGTGAGACCTACCAGGCAGCACTGCAGATCGGACGCGGCTGATGATCTCCCCTGTCTCGGGCGTGACCGACGCCCTCGCCCCCAGCCTCCTGGGCCCCCTCGGCGGTGCTGCGGCCCCCGCGACCACCGGGACGGCCGGCGGCGGCGGGGACTTCGGTGCCGCGATCGCCGGCGCGGTCGACAACCTGCAAGCCCTGCAGGCCACCTCCGACGCCCTGGCTGTCCGGGCGGTGACCGGTGACCTCGACGACGTCCACGACTACACGATCGCCTCGGCCCAGTCGAGTATGGCGTTCGAGCTGACCGCCGCGATCCGCAACAAGGCCGTGGACGCCTTCACCGAGATCATGAGGATGCAGGCCTGATGCCCGCCCAGATCAGCGGTCTGCTCGACCGCCTCAAGGCGCGCACGTCGGAGTTCACCGTCGCCCAGCGCACCATCGCCCTCATCGGCATCGCCGGGCTGGTCCTGGGCCTGTTCGCGGTCTCCGCGTGGCTCACCCGACCCTCCATGAGCCCGCTGTTCGCGAACCTCGGCTCGTCCGACGCCAGCGCCATCGTCGACCACCTGCAGTCCGAGGGCGTGCCCTACGAGCTGACCGACGGCGGGTCCACGATCCTGGTGCCCAACCAGCACCTGTACACGATGCGCCTGGCGGTCGCGGCCGCCGGCCTGCCCGCCGCGGCGGACGGTTCCGGCTACTCGCTGCTGGACGACATGGGGATGACGTCCTCGGAGTTCCAGCAGCAGGTCACCTACCAGCGGGCGCTGGAGGGCGAGATGGCCAAGACCATCAGCGCCCTCAACGGCGTCGAGAACGCGACCGTCCGCCTGGCACTGCCCTCGCAGAGCGTGTTCGTCTCCGAGCAGGCCGACCCGACGGCGTCGGTCTTCGTCCAGACGGCACGAGGTGGCGCCCTCGGCAACGACCAGGTCCAGTCGATCGTGCACCTGGTCTCCGCCGGCATCGAGGGCATGTCCCCCCAGGACGTGGCCGTCATCGACGCCGACGGCCGGGTCCTGTCCGCCGTGGGCACCGGCGGCACCGCCCTGCAGGAGGGCCAGACCTCCGACTACGAGCAGCGGGTCGCCGCCGGCATCCAGGCGATGCTCGACCCCCTGGTCGGTCGGGGCAACGCCGTGGTCACCGTCACCGCGGACCTCGACTACGACCAGGTCGCCCGCACCACCGAGACCTATGTCCCGGACGCCGACGTCCCACCGTTGTCGTCCTCGACCACGGTCGAGGAGTACACCGGCACCGGTGGCACGGGGGCCGGGGTCCTGGGCCCGGACAACATCGCCGTCCCCAACGGCGCGGAGAACAGCGGCGAGTACCGCAAGGAGTCCGAGACGGTGAACAACGCCCTGAGCCGCGTCACCGAGCAGACCACCACCGCGCCCGGAAGCGTGCGCCGCCAGGCGGTGTCCGTGGTGATCTCCGAGCAGGCCGGCGGCGGCCTGAACCTCGCCCAGCTCGAGGAGATGGTCACCGCCGCGGCCGCCGTCGACGTCGAGCGCGGTGACGTCGTGGCCGTGACCCGCATGAACTTCGACACCAGCGGGGCCGAGGCCGCCCAGGAGGCCCTCGCGGTCGCGGCCCAGCAGGCCGAGGTCGAGCAGACCGCCGCCCTGATCCGCAACGGCATCATCGCCGGGGCGATCCTCCTGGCCTTCATCCTGGCGATGATCGTCGCGGCTCGCCGCAGCCGGCGGGCGCGACGCGAGGCGATCGACCTGGGTGGGTTGGAGATCGTCGAGGAGCGCGAGCCCGAGGTCCTGGACGTCGTCGAGGAGGCCCCCGCACTGCCGGCGCCGAGCCCGATCGAGGTCGACGAGATGGCGGCGAAGCGTGAGGACATCATCGCCCTGGCGGCCGACCAGCCTGCCGAGGTCGCCGAGGCCCTGCGCGGGTGGCTGGCCGGGTCCCGCCGATGACCGCCGCGATGACCGCGATGCTCACCGGCACGCAGAAGGCCGCCCTGGTCCTCATCCAGATCGGGCGCGAGCAGGCCGCACGCGTGATGGCCCAGCTCGACGAGTCCGAGATCGAAGAGCTCACCACCGAGATCGCACGTCTGGAGCGCATCGACCCGGTCGTCGCCGAGAGCGTCCTGGACGAGTTCCACGAGACGTCCCTGGGGGGTCGGTCCTACGGCAGCCGCGGTGGCCTGGGGTACGCCCAGCAGCTGCTCGAGGCGTCGGTGGGCCGGGAGCGCGCCGCGGGCATGCTCGAGCGTCTGGCGACGTCGCTCCAGGGCCAGCCGTTCGAGTTCCTGCAGTACGCCGACGCCCGCCAGGTCGTCTCCCTGCTCTCCGGTGAGCACCCCCAGACCATCGCCCTGGTCCTGGCGCACCTCCGGGCCGACCACGCCTCGGCGATCATGACCGGCCTGCCGCCCAAGGTGCAGGGCGAGATCGCCCACCGCATCGCGCTCATGGAACGCGCCTCCCCGGACGTGGTCCAGGTCGTCGCCGAGACCCTGCAGCGCAAGGCCTCGGCGGTCCTGACCCCGCAGGAGATGTCGGCCGTGGGCGGTGTCCAGCCCCTCGTGGAGATCATCAACAGGGCCGACCCGACCACCGAGAAGCTCATCCTCGAGGGCCTGGAGGCCCGTGACGAGGCACTGGCCGACGAGGTCCGCAGCCGCATGTTCGTCTTCACCGACGTGGTGCTGCTCGAGGAGCGTGCGATCCAGCTGGTGCTGCGCGGCGTCGAGATGTCGGTCCTGGCGACCGCGCTCAAGGGCGCCGACGAGGAGGTGCGCGAGAAGATCCTGCGCAACCTGTCCGAGCGTGCCCGGGAGAACCTCGAGGAGGAGATCGAGCTCCTCGGCCCGGTGCGTCTGTCGCTGGTCGAGGACGCCCGCGCCTCGGTGGTGCAGGTCATCCGCAAGCTCGAGGAGAGCGGCCAGATCGTGATCCGCCGCGAGGGCGAGGACGAGTATGTCGCCTGAGACGATCACCACCTTCAGGCCCGCCGCGCTGGTCACCCCCCGCAACGCGGCCACCGACGACGCCGCCGAGCGCTCCCGCGCCGCCGGGTACGCCGCTGGCTGGGCCGCGGGAGCTCG
>NZ_AXCZ01000370.1 GCF_000767165.1 Cellulomonas bogoriensis 69B4 = DSM 16987 | reverse complement strand
CGGCGGCGAACGCGTCGACGGAGTCCGCACGCACGGCGGCGGCGTCCACGCGCAGGTCGGGCAGGTGGGCGTCGTCGACGGCGGCGCGGACGGTCAGGTCGGCGAGGGTGTCGCCGAACGGGGGGAACAGGGCGGCGGTCCAGCGCACGGTGGTGCCGCCGTCGGTGCTGGCGCTGACCCGCCCGGTCGTGGACCCGACCTGGGTCCACGACCCGGGGAGGCCGACGGTGACGTCGGCGAGCAGCGGCACGGGCACCTCGAGGGTGGCGGTGAGGTCGTCGCCGGCGGCGGTGAAGGTCACGTCCTGGGGCCGACCGGTGGTGTTGCGCAGGCGGACGGACATCTCGACGTCGCCGTCGGCGCCGTGCAGGTCGGCGGGGTCGACGGGGTCGCCGTCCAGCAGGTAGACGACCTGCACGACCACGGGCAGCTCGTCGGTGGGGACGGTGGTGGTCGTGGTGCGTGCGGCGCCGTCGGGGCCCTCCTGGCGGCGGTGGTGGTGGGCGTCGGTGACGGACCCGTCGGGGTCGAGGTCGGCGTGGACGACCTGGGTGGTGGTCACCCACGGCCCGGGGTCGCGCAGCGGCCACACCAGGACGGTGACGGCCAGGGCGACGGCGAAGGTGAGGAACGCGGCGACGGCCAGGGTGGTGCGGCGGGTGCCGGTGGGGGTGTGGTCGTTCACCGCTCCCCCTCCAGGCGTGTCACGCCCAGGGCGGTGACCTGCACGACCAGGGCGGTGAGGACCCCGGCGACCAGGGCGACCGCGGCCAGGGCGGTGGGGTGGCCGGGCCCGTGGGGGACGGTGGTGGCCAGCGCGGTGGCAGCCCCGACCAGGACGGTCCAGACGGGGACCCGGCCGGAGGTGGCGTGCTGCAGGCCGGCCGCGAGGACCACCACCAGGCCCAGGGTGAGGGCGGCGAGGG
>NZ_AXCZ01000412.1 GCF_000767165.1 Cellulomonas bogoriensis 69B4 = DSM 16987 | reverse complement strand
ACGACGTCGACCTGGACGTCTCGCCCGAGCACCTGGCGGACCGGTGGGCGCGCCTGGTGGACCTGGCCCGCGCGGGCACCACCGTCGTCGCCGGCTGCGAGGCGGCCACGTCCGCCGAGCGGCACGTGCCGCCGGACCTCCTCGTGGTCCCGAACGCGTCCCCGACTCCGCCCTCGACCCCGCCCTCGACTCCGCCCTCGACCCTGCCCGCGAGCCCGTCCCCGGCCACTCCCGGGACCGACCCTGCGCTCCACCAGGAGGCACTGTGACCACCCGACCCACCCGCCTCGTCGCGGTCCTGCTGCTGCCGCTGCTCGTCGGCGCCGTCGCCCTGTGGTCCCTGGGCGGCCGGGTGGACAACCTGGACCGGGTCCCCGCCGCGGTGGTGAACCTGGACGAGATGATCCTCGAGGGCGAGCAGCCGATCGCCGCGGGCCGGCTCCTCGCCGCCGAGCTCACCTCACCGGACCCGGACACCACCGAGGACGCGATGTCCCTGGACTTCCGGCTGACCGACGCCGCGACCGCCGAGGCCGGCCTGCGTGACGGCACCTACCACGTGGTCATGACGATCCCGGAGGACTTCTCCGCCAGGGTGGTCGGTCTCGTGGAGGACGGGGCACCCGCCCACCTGCAGGTGCGCACCAACGACTCCTCCAGCGCCCTGATGGGGGTGCTCGGCG
>NZ_AXCZ01000517.1 GCF_000767165.1 Cellulomonas bogoriensis 69B4 = DSM 16987 | reverse complement strand
ACCCGGCTGGGCCGGGAGCTGACGGGGACGATCCTCACCGACCTCCTCGACGGGGTCGGCGAGCTGGCCCTGGAGCTGGGAGGTGCCGCCGACGGCGCGCAGCAGCTCGCCGACGGCGCGGGCCAGCTGGCCGACGGCACCGGTGCACTGGCCGACGGCACCAGGGACCTGGCCGACGGCGTCGCCCAGCTCGACGACGGCGCGGTGGCCCTGAGCGACGGCCTCACGGGCCTGTCCGGTGGCCTGCA
>NZ_AXCZ01000369.1 GCF_000767165.1 Cellulomonas bogoriensis 69B4 = DSM 16987 | reverse complement strand
AGGAGCGACCTGATGGCGAACGAGGGCGTTCGGTTCCTGCGCGACAGTTCTCCCTTCTGGAAACTCTTGCGCTGTGTGCTCAAGCCAACGATCCCGAAAACTCAAGTAGCACGTGATGCGCGCGCTTCGCACAAGCACACCAAGAGCGACGACACTGGCTCCGTAGCTCCGAGCGGCGTTGGTGCGGACCCCATCATCGGTTCGGTCGGAGGGCGGTTCGCCACCGCAAGCACGCGCTAGAAGGAGATCCATGTCGCGGCACCACCCCCCCGCCCAGCCCGGTTCGTCACCCGGCCCTTCGTCAGTCGCAGCCCAGCGGCAAAGTCAGGAGAACGAACCGAAAAAGAAGTTTCGGACAGCGCCATCGAAATGGCCCTTGGGCCCGACCCCGACATGGAGCAGCGAGAAGATCTACTTGGCATCCTGGCCAACTCGGCGTTTTTTCCAGGCGTGACAGTGCTCGTCACTACAGCGCTAGCTGGAATCGCACTCGATGCGGTGACCGGTAGGACTATCGGGATACTTCTCGCCCAAACGGCCGGCGCGCTCTTGGGCGCCCCACTCCTAGCACTCTGCCTGGCCTGGGCAACTCGTTGGACTATCGCACGCCGAGATCTGTCGCGGCGACGACCAGCATCCCCCGCATCGCAACCCAGCACTCGCGACCTTGCGTATGCGGCGCCTATCGCAATCCTGCTAGCACTCTTCTTCTTGCTCGCATAGAAGGCTTCTGCCCCCAGATCACCTGGGACGACTCGGCAGCTCGCGAGCAACTCGTCAACGCGGTGGTCGGTGACGCCGGAGCGTTGGTCGCTGCGTCCGCGCTCGTGGATGAACCTCGTCGAGGTCTGGTTCGCCATCGTCGAGCGCCAGGCCATCCGACGCGGCGCCTTCCACGTCACCGGCCAACCGGGCGATCGCCCGCGAGAGAGTCGGG
>NZ_AXCZ01000367.1 GCF_000767165.1 Cellulomonas bogoriensis 69B4 = DSM 16987 | reverse complement strand
CGGTGTGCCACTCCCGCAGGGCCTGCCCGCGGCGTTCACCGACCCGGTGCCCGACCCGCTGGGGGACCTGGTGCTCCGGCACGCACGCACGCACGGGCCGTTCACGGTCGCCGACGTGGCCGCCCGGCTGGGGCTGGGCGTCGCGGTCGTCACCGAGGCCCTGCGGCGCCTGGAACGCGACGGCACCGTCGTCGTCGGCCGCATCCGACCCGCGACCCTCGGGGGCACCGGTGAGGAGTACTGCCACCGGGACGTGCTGCGGGTGCTGCGTCGCCGGTCCCTGGCCGCGCTGCGGTCCGAGGTCGAGCCCGTCCCCGCCCGGACCCTGGGGGTGTTCCTGCCACGCTGGCAGGGGGTCGGCGCGGCCGCGGGCAGGGGCGAGGACGCCCTCGTCCGTGCCGTCGAGCAGCTCACGGGAGCGGTCCTGCCGCTGTCCGTGCTCGAGTCGACCGTGCTGCCCCAGCGGGTGCTCGACTACCACCCGGGCATGCTGGACGAGCTGACCGCCGCCGGGGAGATCCTGTGGCGCGGCCACGCCGCCACCCCCGGCAAGGACGCCCTGGTGAGCCTGCACCTGGCCGCCACCGCCGACCTGACCCTCGGGGCGCCCACCGACCCCGGACCCGACGGGCACGACCCCGTGCGGCAGGCGGTCCTGGAGGCCCTGCAGGACGGTGGCGCGTACTTCCTGGACCGCCTGGTCGACAGGACGTTGCGCGCCCTCGAGGGCAAGGAGGGCACGGAGGACGGCGAGGGTGGCGGGGGCCGTGGTGACGCACCGGGGACCGGTGAACCGGGACTGGTCCCGGGCGCCGGCGCCGTGGTCGACGCACTGTGGGAGCTCGTCTGGCACGGCCACGTCACCAACGACTCGCTCGCACCGCTGCGGGCACGCCTGGCCGGCACGACCCGCGCCCGACGCGCGGCACCCACCCGGCAGCGGGCCAGGC
>NZ_AXCZ01000435.1 GCF_000767165.1 Cellulomonas bogoriensis 69B4 = DSM 16987 | reverse complement strand
GGCCGGTGGTGCGTTGAGCCGGGCGAGCTCCCGCGCGGCTGCACCGGCCACCCGTGCCCTGGCGTCCAGCAGCACCGGTGCCAGCAGCTCGAGGGCGTCCTCTCGGGTGGTGCTCGCGGCAACCGCGGCCACAGCGGCTGCCCGCACACGGGGGCTCGCGTGCCGGAGCCCGGCGATGATGCACTCCAGGTCACCGTCGGCGCCGGTGTGGGCGAGGCCCTCCAGGCACGCGACGACCACCCGCGCCGGGGCATCCGGCTGGAGCTCGCGGCGGTAGACCTCCGCGACCTCCCCACCGCGCTGCCGCGCACGCCGACGTGCCTCGTCCCGCACACGCGAGGCCGGGTCGAGCAGCAGGGCCCGGAGCAACCCGTCATCGCCCTCCACGTCCGGGAGCCCCCTCAACGCAGTCAGACGCACCGCGGCTGACCTGGCCCCGAGCAAGACCTGCAGCGGTCGGGTGTCACCGGTCTCGGTCAGCCACTGCGCGCAGTGCCCCTGCACCCACTGGTCCCGGTCGCCCAGGGCGGCCGCCACCAGGGCCTCGGTGGTGATCAACCCTTGCCCGTGCG
>NZ_AXCZ01000482.1 GCF_000767165.1 Cellulomonas bogoriensis 69B4 = DSM 16987 | reverse complement strand
ACCCGTCGCCGCCCCGACCTCAGAAGCCCTGGCAGCAGCGACGGGCCCACACCGCCAGCCTCCGCCTCAACGATCTGCGCCTCGACCCTCGCCAGCGCGTCCCCGGCGTGCTGACGGTCGACCCCGGCCCGCAGGACGTCCACGAGCACCTCGACCGCCTCGACGTCCCGGGCCCGCGACAGGGACGCCCGCGCGCGCTCGCGGACCTGCGGGACGTGGTCGAGCAGCCGGACGGCCAGCGCAGCGACGGCGACGACGCCGGTGACGGCACCCAGGGCGTGCACGGCCTGCTCGCGGACTCTGCCGTCGGCGTGGAGGCTCGCGACTGCCGCGACGAACCCGGACGGTTCGCCCAGGGACGCCCGCCGCCACCGGCGGG
>NZ_AXCZ01000365.1 GCF_000767165.1 Cellulomonas bogoriensis 69B4 = DSM 16987 | reverse complement strand
CACCGTCCTGGCCCTGCAGCCACGCACCACCCGCGGGACGGTCGCCCGGTGGGCCCCGCGTGCCGCGGCGGCCGCCCTGCTGCTCCAGCTGGCCACCCTGACCACGGCCGTCGACGTGCCGGGCGCGGCGCCCCTGGTCCTGGCGGCGCTCGGTCTCCTCATCGCACTGCTTGCCGTCCCCCTCGGTCGGGGGTGGCGCTCGGTCGGGTTCTCCCGGGTGGCCGACGGTCTCGAGGGCCTGGCGGCGGTGCTCGCCCTGCCCGTCGCACTGGTCGGCGCCGGTGCGATCGAGCTCATGCGGCAGGTGACCTCCTGATGCGCGCGGCCCACGACCCACCCACCGGGAGGACCGGACGATGACGACCTCGGCGACCGTGGCCGGCGTGTGCACCCAGTGCCGGGCGCCCCTGCCGCGCAGCAGCCCGTTCTGCACCCGCTGCGGGGCGCTGGCGGGTGACCCGACCGGCGACCCTGCGGGTGCCCAGGCTCGCGGCACCACGGCCCAGGCCAGCCCGGGGCTCCCTGTCGTTCCTGCCCACGACCCCGCCCTGGGCCCGGCGTTCGACGGCGCCACCGTCGGCGCCAACGGGCGCCGCGTGCTCGCCTACCTCGTGGACGCCGCCCTCGTCGCGACCGTCGTGGCCCTGACCCACGTGCTCGCACCCCACTGGGTCTACGCGGCCGTCCTCGGTGTCGAGGCCGTGGTGGCCCTGGTCCTGGTCGAGGCCCGGACCGGTCGTACCCCCGGCCACACCCTCACCGGCCTGCGGGTCAGCAGGGTCGAGACGCCGTACGCCCCGGGCCTGGGCCGGGCGTCCTCGCGTGCGCTCGTGCTCGGAGCAGGGCACGCCCTGGGCGTCGGCCAGCTCCTGGTGCTCGCCTCCCCGGCGCTGGACAGGTCCGGCCTGCGCCAGGGCTGGCACGACGTGGTGGGTCGCACCGTGGTCCTGGACGTCCGGGCGCTGCGTGCGCGGCGGGCG
>NZ_AXCZ01000364.1 GCF_000767165.1 Cellulomonas bogoriensis 69B4 = DSM 16987 | reverse complement strand
CCGTTGAAGAACATCGTGAAAACGGCGATGGTGATGAAGGCCGTGCGGCCCTTGAGGTGCTTCTTCGAGATCGCGTAGGCGAACGAGGTGGTCAGGGCCATCGCGATGACGGTCGCGACCACCGTGTAGACCACGGTGTTGCGGTAGTTGATCCAGAACATCCGGTCAGCCATGACGATCTGGTACGTCTCGACGTTGAACCCGCGCGGGACCAGGTTCACCTGACCCGCGTTGATGAAGCCCTCGGCTGAGAACGACTGCGCGATGATGTTGAGGAACGGGTAGAGCGTCACGACGACGACCAGCATCAGCACCGTGACGTTCACGACGCGGAACACCTTGTACGACGTGCTGTCCTTGAGACCTCGCGGACCAGCCGACATCTCGAGCCGGTTGTTCAGGCGGGTCGGGTTGGTGGTCACCACAGGCTTGTCCCCACGAGTCGGCGCGAGATCGCGTTGGCGGACAGGATCAACGTCAGGCCGATGACGGCCTCGAACACACCGATCGCTGTTGCGTACGAGAAGTTGCCGGACACGATGCCGACCCGGTACAGGTACGTCGCGATGACGTCGGCGGTCGGGTACAGCAGCGGGTTGTACAGGAGCAGGATCTTCTCGAAGCCGACGTTCATGAACGTCCCGATGTTCAGGATCAGGAGCACGATCATCGTCGGCCGGATTCCTGGCAGCGTGATGTGCCACGTCTGCTTCCAGCGGTTGGCCCCGTCGATGCGGGCGGCCTCGTAGAGCTGGCCGTCGATGGTGCTGAGCGCGGCCAGGTAGAGGATGGTGCCCCAGCCGACGGTCTGCCAGATCTCTGAGGTGATGTAGATGGTGCGGAACCAGTCGGCCTGCTGCATGAACGCGATGGGGTCGCCGCCGAACTGCCGGACCATCTGGTTGATCGTCCCCTGCAGGGACACGAGCTGCAGGATCATGCCGGCCACGATCACGATCGACATGAAGTGCGGCAGGTAGGAGATCG
>NZ_AXCZ01000362.1 GCF_000767165.1 Cellulomonas bogoriensis 69B4 = DSM 16987 | reverse complement strand
CCCCCGTTGAAGAACATCGTGAAGACGGCGAGCCCGATGAGCACGTTGCGGCCGCGCAGGTGCTTCTTGGACAGCACGTAGGCCAGGAGGGTCGTGAGGACCATCGCGATGGTCGTCCCCACCACTGTGTACACGACCGTGTTCCGGTAGCTGCGCCAGAACATCTGGTTCTGCCAGACGGCCTTGTAGGTGTCGAGGTTGAAGTCGACCGGCCACACGCTCACCAGGCCGGCCCTGATCGCGCCCGCGCCGCTGAAGGACTGCGCGAGGATGGTGACGAACGGGTACAGCATCGCCAGGCAGAAGATCACCAGGAGGGTGCCGTTGATCCAGGTGAACCACCGGTACCCGACGCTGTCACGGGCGCCCACCGGTTTGCCGCTGGACGTCGACGCCGACGGACTCGTCAGTGCACTCTGGGTCACCACAGGCTTGCTCCCACCGCTCGGCGCGAGATGAAGTTCGCGCTCATGATCATCACGAGGCCGATGATCGCCTGGAACAGGCCGATCGCTGCGGCATAGCTGAAGTTGCTGGAGACGAGGCCGACTCGGTAGAGGTACGTCGAGATCACGTCGGCGGTCGCGTAGGTCAGCGGGTTGTAGAGCAGGAGCACCTTCTCGAACCCGACGTTGAGGAACAGGCCGATGTTGAGGATCAGCAGGGTGATCATCGTGGGTCGGATGCCCGGCAACGTCACGTGCCAGGTCTGGCGCCAGCGGTTGGCCCCGTCGATCCGTGCCGCCTCGTAGAGGCTCGAGTCGACCGTCGTCAGGGCTGCCAGGTACAGGATCGTCCCCCACCCGACGGTCTGCCAGATCTCGGTGCTGACGTAGACGAACCGGAACCACTCCGCACGTTGCAGGAACGGGATCGCTTCTCCGCCCAGGCCCGTCAGGATCTGGTTGACCGTGCCGTGCAACGACAGGATCTGCATCGTCATACCCACGACGATGACGATGGACAGGAAGTGCGGCAGGTAGGAGATCG
>NZ_AXCZ01000154.1 GCF_000767165.1 Cellulomonas bogoriensis 69B4 = DSM 16987 | reverse complement strand
CCGTTGGGCTGGCGCCCGACGACGCTGGTGGTCAGGATCCGCCGCTACCAGTGCATCGGCTGCGGGCACGTCTGGCGCCAGGACACCAGCCGCGTGGCCGAACCGCGCGCGAAGCTGTCGCGGACCGCGCTGCGGTGGGCGCTGGTGGGGCTCGTCTGCCATCACCTGACCGTCGCCCGCCTGGCCCAGGCCCTGGCCGTGTCCTGGGACACCGCCAACGATGCCGTCCTGGCCGAAGGCGAGCGCGCCCTTCTGGACGACTCGGCCCGCTTCGAGGAGGTGAAGGTCATCGGTGTCGATGAGCACGTCTGGCGCCACACGCGCCGGGGCGACAAGTTCGTCACCGTCGTCATTGACCTCACCCCGGTGCGGGACGGGACCGGCCCGTCACGGCTGCTGGCATGGTCCAGGGGCGCTCCAAGCAGGCGTTCAAGACCTGGCTCTGCGAGCGGCCCAAGGCCTGGCGCGAGGGTCTGGAGGTCGTGGCCATGGACGGCTTCACCGGCTTCAAGACCGCCACCACCGAAGAGCTGCCCGAGGCGGTCGCGGTGATGGACCCGTTCCACGTCGTCCGCCTCGCCGGCGAGGCCCTGGACCGCTGCCGGCGCCGGGTCCAGCAGGACACCCGGGGCCACGGAGGCCGCGCCGGCGACCCGCTCTACCCCGCCCGACGGACCCTGCACACCGGCCAGAACCTGCTCACCGACCGCCAACGCCTGATGGCACTGTTCGAGGACGAGGACCACGTTCAGGCCCAGGCCACCTGGGGCGTCTACCAGCGCATGATCGGCGCCTATCGAAAGCCCGACCGCAACCGCGGCAAGCAACTCATGGCCAAACTGATCGAGTCCGTCACCACCGGCGTCCCGACCGCCCTGACCGAGCTCCGCAAGCTCGGGCGGACGCTGAAGAAGCGAGCCGCCGACGTCCTGGCCTACTTCGACCGCCCCGACACCAGCAACGGCCCGACCGAGGCCATGAACGGTCGCCTCGAGCACCTGCGCGGCTCAGCCCTCGGCTTCCGCAACCTCACCCACTACATCGCCAGGAGCCTGCTCGAGACCGGCGGCTTCAGGCCCCAACTACACCCCGGATTGCGATGAGCCGAGAAACGTTTCACCGGGTGGTTGCGAAGCGCGATTGGTCACGCAATTCCGCTGATCATGTCGTGCCCGGGAAAATGCCGTCGTGCAGATGAAGGCATAGCGCTCCGTTTGTCGCCGACTCTCAGGTGGTATCAGTTGGCGCCTTGGAGGCGCGCGGGTGAGCAGCATCGGTGAACCGCGGCCGGTGCGGGTCCCTCCGCTTGCGGGCCACCGAGGCCGGGTGTCCCCTGACGGCATGCCCTCCACCGACTTCACCGACCTGACGGCCCTGTTCCTCAACTGCACGCTGAAACCGTCCCCGGAGCCGTCCAACACCTCGGCGCTCATGGCCGACTCGATCGCGATCATGCGAGCCAACGGGGTGGTGGTCGAGGAGGTGCGTGCCGTGGATCACCACATCGCGCCCGGCGTCCAACCGGACATGCGCCAGGCCGGGTTCCCCGACGACGGGTGGCCGGCACTGTGGGACCGTGTCCGTGCCGCGGACATCCTGGTGCTGGGGTCCCCGATCTGGCTCGGCGAGAAGTCCAGCATCTGCACCCAGGTGGTTGAGCGGTTGTACGCGCACTCCAGCCAGACGAACGACGCTGGCCAGTACGTGTTCTACAACAAGGTCGCCGGCTCGGTGGTGACCGGCAACGAGGACGGCTACAAGCACGTCGGGATGAACCTCACTTACTCCCTGCAGCACATCGGCTACACGGTCCCCCCGCAGTCCAGCGCCGGGTGGGTCGGCGACGCCGGCCCCGGACCGTCTTACGCCGACGACGGGTCCGGCGGACCGGACAGCGACTTCACGCAGCAGACCTTGACCTTCATGACGTGGAACCTCATGCACATGGCCGCGCTGCTCAAGCGCTCGGGCGGGATCCCCGCGCACGGCACGTCCACCACGGCATGGCAGGACGGTGAGCGCTTCGACCACCCACGAGGCTAGCCCTGGTCGGTGGCCTGCCCCGCCTGTGTCAGACGTCGGTAGACCGGCTCGAGCTCGGCGTAGCGGGCCGACCAGTCGATCACGGTGAATCGCCCGTCGCCCAGGCGGTCCAGGTAGGTGTGCCACCCGGCGCCGTACTGCACCAGGTCGGTCTCACCAAGGCCCTCGTGCTCGAGGGTCAGCAGCACGCCGTCGGCCTGCTCTGTGAGCGACACGCGCAGCACACTGTCCGCGCTCGCCTCGTCGGCGTCGTCGCTCGCGGTCCAGGTCACCTCGAGCAGGTGGGGTGGTTCGCACCGCACGATCGTGCCGGTCGCGTACTCGCGTCCGTCGTCCCAGTGGGTTGTCCAGGTGCGGCCGACGGCGTCCTGGGGCCGGGTCCGGGAGTCGTCGTCGCCCACTGTCACGGGGGCGAACCAGCGGGCCACGCGTGCGGGGTCAGAGACGAGGGTCCATGCGTCGTCGAGATCGGTCGCGAGGCGGCGCTCGAACCGGAGCGTTTGCCGGGGTGTCCCGAGGAGGGTCGCGGGTGCGGAGCTGGCGATGTGGTTCGTGGTCATGGCGGGTCCTCTCGATGGGCGGTGCGGTGGGTGGCGCGCTGGCCGCGGGCGACCTCGGTCTCCAGGGCGTCGAGCCGTTGGTTCCAGAACGCGGACAGGCGGTCGGTCCACGTGGTGAGGTCGGCGAGGGCCTCGGGGCGCAGCGAGTACCGGCGGCGTTGCGCGTCGACCTCGCTGCTCACGACCCCCGCTTCCCGGAGCACGCGCAGGTGGCGGGAGACGGCGGGCTGGCTGATCCCGAACTCCTCGCCGACCACGCGCGCCAGCTCACCCGCCGGTCTGTCGCCGGTCGCGAGCTCCTCGACGATCCGGCGCCGGACCGGGTCTCCCAAGGTATCCAGTGCGTGCACGGAGCTATGTTTACGCATCCGGTTATATAGCGCAAGGGTTAAACAGTGATCCGCTGGGTGCCGTGCCGGGCAAGCCGCCCCGGGAGCGGCTATGGCAGGCGTGGGTCGTCCGGGGAGACGGGCTCGAGGTCACCGGCCATGGCCTGCACGGTGCTCACATCGGGAAGTGTCCGGGAACGCGCCGATGTCACGTCCGGGACCGCTAGCACCGGCAGAGGCAGACCAGCCTTCAGGGGGTGCCGCCGTCGACGAAGGCTCCGTCGACGATCACGGGAACGGTCGCCGACTCATCCACCGCCCCAGCGACGGTGACGTCGGCTGCGAAACCCATCTCGGTGAGCTCGCGCCCACCGACGCAGTCCCGGAGCAGTCGGCCCAGCTCTCTTCCCGCCGAACGGAACATCGCGCTTGCAGCTGTGGCTTCGGGGCTGAAGTGGTGCCCGTGCCCCATCGAGTCGAGGTGTGCCAGGATCGCGCCCGCTCCGAGGTGGTCCTCCAGTGCGGGCCGCAGGCTCTGGTCATGACGCCACCGCTCGCCGGCGGCGATCACGCCGACGCTCCGCCCCGCCTCGAGAGCACGCGCCAGGTGGGCCGCCACCGCACGGGCGTTCCGCAGGCAACCCGCGACGACCGTCGACCCGCTCTCGACGAGCTCGGCGACGATGGTCGACCCGTTGGGCGAGGGCAGCACGAGGCGCTCCACAGGCTCGGCCTCCAGCAGCGTCGCCGGAGAGAGCGAGTGTGCGACGGTCGTGCCTTCCCGCAGCGCCTCGAGCCGTCCTACGGCCAGCACGGCGTCGTGCTCGGCGGCGATCGCCCGGGCGCGGTCGTCCGACCACGGGCTCGGGTGCACGCGGCAGCCGCGCTCGACGGCGACCGTCACTGCGGTCGAGAAGCTCAGCACGTCCACCACGACGGCCACCTCAGCCCCGCAGGCACTGGCTCCTACCGGCCCCCAGTCGAGGCGCACCGCCGTCGACCGTTGACCGAAGATGTCGTCCACTCGCCGAACCTCCCGTTGGTGTGGATCAGGTGGGCGCGCCGGGCCGGCAAGGCTCGATCTTCGAGCCTGATGTCGGATTCCTGCCAGACGCGCCACGGCCTTGGACCCAGACTGGCGTCGTGCACCTGGACACCGAACGCTGCGTGCGGGCCGTGCAGTCGAGGGACAGTCGGTTCGACGGCTGGTTCTTCACCGCTGTGCTGAGCACGGGCATCTACTGCCGGCCGAGCTGCCCGGTGCCGGCGCCGAAGGTCGAGAACATGCGGTTCATGCCGAGTGCGGCCGCCGCCCAGCAGGCGGGGTTCCGCGCGTGCAAGAGGTGCCGCCCCGACGCCAGCCCCGGCTCGCCGGAGTGGAACCAGCGTGCCGACCTGACGGCGCGGGCGATGCGGCTCATCGCCGACGGGGTGGTCGACCGGTCGGGTGTCCCCGGGTTGGCCGCCCAGCTCGGGTACAGCGTGCGCCAGCTCGAGCGTCACCTGCGGGAGGAGCTGGGCACCGGTCCTGTCGCGCTCGCGCGCGCCCAGCGGGCCCAGACGGCGCGTCTGCTGGTGGAGGGCACGCAGCTGCCCATGGCCGAGGTGGCGTTCGCGGCCGGGTTCTCCAGCGTCCGGTCGTTCAACGACACCGTGCGTGAGGTCTTCGCGCTCGCACCCACGGATCTGCGCCGGCGCGCGGCGGGTGACGCGGTCGCTGCTCCCGGGTCGCTGACCGTGCGGCTGCCGTTCCGTGAGCCGCTGTGCCCCGACAACCTGTTCGGGCACCTGGTCGAGACCGCGGTGCCCGGTGTGGAGGAGTGGCGTGACGGCGCGTTCCGTGTCGCGTTGCGGCTCGGCACCGGGCACGGCATCGCGTCCCTGCGCCCGATGCCCCAGCACGTCGTGTGCCGGCTCGTCCTGAGCGACCTGCGTCACCTGTCCATGGCTATCACGCGCTGTCGCCGACTGTTGGACCTCGACGCCGACCCGGTGGCCGTCGACGACTGCCTGCGCGCGGACCCGGTGCTGCAGCCCTACGTCGACAAGGCGCCCGGTCGGCGCGTGCCGCGGACGGCCGACCCTGAGGGCTTCGCCGTCCGGGCCGTGCTGGGTCAGCAGGTGTCCACCGCGGCGGCGCGCACCCACGCCGCCCGGCTGGTCGCCGAGCACGGCACCCCCATCGACGACGCGCACGGTGGCCTCACCCACCTGTTCCCCGAGCCGGCGCGTCTCGCCTCACTGGACCCGGCACGTCTCGCGCTCCCGGCTGCCCGACGCCTCGCCGTCCAGCGCATGGTCGAAGCCCTGGCCGACGGGAGCGTCGACCTCGGGGTGGGCAGCGACTGGCACGAGGCGCGCGCCCGCCTGGGGGCGCTGCCAGGCATCGGCCCGTGGACGGTGGAGACGATCGCGATGCGGGCGTTGGGTGACCCGGACGCGTTCGTGCCGTCCGACCTCGGGGTGCGGGTGGCGGCAGAGCACCTCGGTCTGCCCTCGACGCCGGGCGCCCTGACCCGCCGGAGCGCGACCTGGCGGCCGTGGCGGTCCTACGCGGTGCAGTACCTGTGGGCCGTGGGCGACCACCCCGTCAACCAGATGCCGGTATGAGCACGGACCCGGAGGAGACCCAATGAACGTCAGCCTTGGCGCGCGCGCCCACACCGTCGTCGACAGCCCGCTGGGCGAGCTAATTCTCGTCGCCGAGGGCGACGCCCTGGTCGGCCTGTACATGACCGACCAACGGCACCGCCCGCCGGTCGAGAGCTTCGGACGACGTGAAGGGCGGCTCCTGGGCGCGGTCGCGGAGCAGCTCACGCAGTACTTCGCCGGTGAGCGCACGGTCTTCGACGTCCCTGTGGCGCTCACGGGCACACCGTTCCAGCGGGCGGTCTGGACGGCGCTGTGCGACATCCCCTACGGCGAGTCCACCTCCTACGGGGAGCTGGCCGTGCGGGTCGGTCGCCCGGGTGCCGCCCGGGCCGTCGGCCTCGCGAACGGCCGCAACCCGGTGGGCATCATCGTGCCCTGCCACCGGGTCGTGGGCTCCGGCGGCGGGCTCACCGGCTACGGGGGCGGGCTGGGGCGCAAGAGGTACCTTCTCGACCTCGAGCGTCACGCTGCGGTCGCTCCGCTCTTCTGACACCCAGCGGTTGCCCACCTGCGTGCGGGGAGCTCAGGTTCCCGGGGACGAGCGCCAGCTTCTCCCGCACCGGGGGCGGGCGTCCGTCGGGGTCTCAGTCTCGGACGGCCGCGACGGCCTCGTCCCACAGGTCCTCGAGCGACGCGGCACCGTCCAGCGCGAGCCAGGCCTCGGACGCCGTGTCGAGGCAGACCACGGCGGTCGCGATGATCGCGGTGGCGCGTCGCTGGGCCGCCGGGTCGCTCACGCCGGTGGCGCGCAGCCGGGCGGCGAGCTCGGGCACCAGGAGCTCGCGCCACGCCAGCTGCTTCTCCAGGTGGCGTGCCCGCAGCGTGGGGCTGCTCTGCAGCATGCGGCCCAGCGCCAGCGCGGTCGCGTCCGACGAGGCGTCCTCGCCCTGGCGGAGTGCGAGGAGGGCGGCGCGGACCGCCTCCCAGGGGG
>NZ_AXCZ01000361.1 GCF_000767165.1 Cellulomonas bogoriensis 69B4 = DSM 16987 | reverse complement strand
CGACGACACCCCCGTCCAGGTCGACGCCCGGCTGCACGTCCACCCCGAGCCTGCGGTCCTGCGCTGGACCGCACCCGACGGCCCCCGCGAGGCCGCGGTCACCGGGTGGGCCGGCCCGTGGCCGCTGGTCCAACGCTGGTGGGGCCCGGGCGCGGACCGGGCCGTGTACCTGCAGGTGGGTCTGCGGGGCGGGGACGCACTGCTCATGGTCCTGCGCGAGGGCCGGTGGTCGGTCGAGGCCCGCTATGACTGACACCCCCTACGCCGAGCTCCACGCCCACTCGGCGTTCAGCTTCCTGGACGGGGCCAGCCAACCCGAGGAGCTCGTCGCCGAGGCCACCCGGCTGGGCCTGTCGGCGCTCGCGCTCACCGACCACGACGGCCTGTACGGGGTGGTGCGGTTCGCGCAGGCCGCCCGCCAGGCCCACCTGCCGACGGTCTTCGGCGCCGAGCTGCACCTGCCCACCGCCGGTGGGGACCTGGACGCCCCCACCGGGACGCCCGACCCCCGGTCCCAGCACCTGCTGGTCCTGGCCCGCGGCCCCCAGGGGTACCGGGCCTTGTCCAGGGCCGTCGCCCAGGGGCACCTGGCGACCGGTACCAAGGGCGCGGCCCGGTACCGGCTGGAGGACCTGGCCGCAGCGGCCGACGGCCAGTGGCTCGTCCTCACCGGCTGCCGCAAGGGCCCCGTCCGGCAGGCCCTCGGCGGCCCCTGGGACGGCGCACCCCTGGACGTGGACGCAGCCGCCCACGAGCTGGACCGGTTGGTGGCCCTGTTCGGGGCCGACAACGTCGCGGTCGAGATCACCGACACGGGCGACCCGTGGGACGAGGACCGCAACGACGTCCTGGTCGACCTGGCACGCAGGACCCGCGGCCGTGCCGGCAGCGACCTGCCGGTGGTCGCGACCGGCAACGTCCACTACGCCCGCCCCGCCGACGCCGACCTCGCCGCGGCCCTCGCCGCGGTCCGGGCCCGGTCCAGCCTGGACGAGCTCGACGGGT
>NZ_AXCZ01000359.1 GCF_000767165.1 Cellulomonas bogoriensis 69B4 = DSM 16987 | reverse complement strand
GTCCCGCAGGCGGCGGCCGTGTGCCAGGGCCGCTCCCGCACCAGTGCGAGGGACAGCCAGCGCCCTGCGAGCGCACCGGCCACGACCACCAGCACCGGCGCCCACATCGCGACGTCCGGGACCTGCGCGGGCAACGCCCCCAGCAAGGGCAGTGCGGGCAGGGGGCCGGTGAGCACCTCGGACGGGGAGTACACCGTCCCGGCGCCCACGGCGAAACCGGGGCCGGCGACCCACGCCACCGCCCACAGCACCAGGTTCGGCAGCAGGAGCAGCTGCCCGACGGCCAGGACGCCCCCGCCCAGCGCATCGAGGTCGAGGGCGGTGAGGACGTCGCCGGCGGGCGCCCGCCCGGCCAGGACCCAGACCACCGTCAGCGCACCACCCACGCCGAGCAACGTCACGGCCAGCACGCCGCCCGCACCGCACGCCGCGCGCACCCACCGCGGCACGGGCTCCCACCACCGGCGGGTCAGCTCGCGCAGCGACCCCCTGGCAGGTGCCCCCGCACCCAGACCGACGGCACCCACCAGGGCCCCGCCGACCACGGCCCGCGACGTCATCGCCGGCCCCGCACCCCAGGGACCGGACGGCCCGGTCAGCACGATCGCGGTGACCACGAGCGTGGTGTAGGTCACGATGCCCGCGACCCACGCGCTGCGGGCGGGAGCCATCGACCTGCGGGCCGAGGCGTAGGTGGTGAACAGCACCAGCAGGGTCAGGCCCAGGGGAACCAGTGTCACGGTGGTGCCGGCCACGGAGGCCGCCCCGCCGTGCCCGAGCAGCCACAGGACCAGACCGACCACGGCCGCCCGGGTCCACCCCAGCTCGGCGTTCACCGGGTCGGCGGACGTCGCCACGAACGCCGCCACCGCCGGGACGGTCACCACCAGCACCGACAGGACCGCACCCTGGACGGCCGCCACCACACCGGTGACCCAGGGACGGCCGCCGCCCGTGGGCTGCGACCCTGCCGGCCGGGCGGGACCGGACCTGGTGCGTGCCGGCTGCCGGG
>NZ_AXCZ01000409.1 GCF_000767165.1 Cellulomonas bogoriensis 69B4 = DSM 16987 | reverse complement strand
CCGCGGTCCCGCGGCCGTCACGAGGCCGCGTCGGCGCCACGCACGAGGATGCGACCGCACTCCTCGCACCGCACGACCTGCTCCGGCGGCGCTGCGCTGATCCTCTGCACGTCACCGGCGTTGAGCTCCAGCCGGCAGCCCTCGCAGCGGCGCCCCCGCAGCGGCGCGACCGCCAGACCGCCGAGCTGGGCCCGCAGACGTTCGTAGAGCGTCACCAGGCCTGCGTCGAGCCCGTCGGCACGCGCAGCGCGGTCGGAGGTCACCGTGGACGCCTCGCGATCGATCTCTGCCAGGGCGGCGTCCAGCTCCGCCTGGGCGCGCTGCTGCTCCGCCAGCAGCTCGTCCCGGGCGCTGGTGAGCCCCGCGAGCGCCGTCTCGTGGGCCTCGAGGCGTTCCATGACCTCGAGCTCGACGTCCTCCAGGTCGCCCTGGCGCCTGGCCAACGACTCGAGCTCGGCGGTCAGGGCCTGCACGTCCTTGACGCTCGCGGTGCCCGAGTCGAGCCGGGCCTGGTCACGGGCGGCCCGGTCACGCACCTGGGCCACGTCCTGCTCGGCCTTGGCCAGCTCGCGGCGCAGGTCGTTGCGTGCCGTCTGCGAGGTGACGACGGCGTTCTCGACGTCGGCGAGCCGGGCGGACACCTCGGTCAGGGCCTGCCGCGCCGGGTGGTTGGTGCGGCGGTGCGCGAGCTGGGCCGCTCGCGTGTCGA
>NZ_AXCZ01000500.1 GCF_000767165.1 Cellulomonas bogoriensis 69B4 = DSM 16987 | reverse complement strand
TGCTGGTCGGCGACAGGTGCGGTGCTCACGGGCGGGTTCCTCCAGCGTGCTCGTCGGCAGGTGAGCCCAGGCGCACCGTCCAGGGGTCGGTCGACCGTGCGCTCACCCGGGTCTCCACCGTAGTGCCCGGGCCGTGCCGGTCGACCAGCACCTCCTGCAGCCGCCGGGCGGCACCGTGCAACCAGGTCCATTCGCTGGCGAAGTGGGCGACGTCCACCAGGAACGGCCGACCCGACGCCGCGGGGCGCCCCTGGCGGCGGGCCTCGTGCTCGGCACGCTCGCGCAGCTCCGAGGCGGGGTGGTGGCGCAGGTCCGCGGTGAGGTAGGCGTCGGCGC
>NZ_AXCZ01000393.1 GCF_000767165.1 Cellulomonas bogoriensis 69B4 = DSM 16987 | reverse complement strand
GGATGCGCCCGGCGTGCCGTGCCGCGTGACCGGCCTCGACCGCGAGCCGCATCGCCCGCGCCATCCCCACCGGGTCCTCGGCGCGGGTGACGGCCGTGGCCAGGAGCACACCCGCGCACCCCAGCTCCATGGCGAGGGCCGCGTCGGACGCGGTGCCGATCCCCGCGTCCAGGATGACCGGTACCTGGGCGTGGGCGGCGATCGCCTCGATGTTGCGCGGGTTGAGGATCCCCAGCCCGGACCCGATGGGCGCCCCGAGGGGCATCACGGCCGCGCACCCGACGTCCTCCAGCCTGCGCGCGAGGATCGGGTCGTCGTTCGTGTAGGGCAGGACGACGAACCCGTCGGCGACCAGCTGCTCGGCGGCCTCCACCAGGCCGATCGGGTCGGGCAGGAGGCTGACGTCGTCGGCGATCACCTCGAGCTTGACCCAGGACGTGCCGCACGCCTCCCGGGCCAGCTGTGCGGTCAGGACGGCCTCACGCACCGAGAAGCACCCGGCTGTGTTCGGCAGGGCACGGATGCCCAGGCGGTCCAGGAGCCCCCAGATGCCGGTGTCGGTGGTGCTCGCGCCGGGGCGGACGGCCACACGGCGCATCGCGACCGTGGTGAGCTCGGTGCCCGAGGCGACCAGTGCCTCCTCCAGGGCGAGCAGGTGGGTGGCGCCGCCGGTACCCATGACCAGGCGGGAGCCGATCTCCGTCCCGGCGATGGCGAACGGGCGGTGCGTGGGTGCGGTCGTGGTGGCCATGGTCACCCGCCCTGCACGGCGGTGAGGACCTCGACCCGGTCGTC
>NZ_AXCZ01000515.1 GCF_000767165.1 Cellulomonas bogoriensis 69B4 = DSM 16987 | reverse complement strand
ACGACGGCGTCGTTGACCGCGACCGCGACACCCGACGGCAGGCCGTCGTCGCCGAGGGCGTCTGGCAGCAGGTCCAGGACGAGGGCGCTCACCCGGCGGTCGGGACCCAGGGGGCAGCGCTCGCCGTTGATCACTGCTGTGGGTGGCGGGGTGGGCACGGGTGCTCCTCGGTGGTTCGGGGTCAGGTGCGTGCGCCGGTGGGCGCAGGGTCGACGGCGTTCGGGCGGGGCAGGCGGTCGGGGTGGGCGGGG
>NZ_AXCZ01000422.1 GCF_000767165.1 Cellulomonas bogoriensis 69B4 = DSM 16987 | reverse complement strand
TGGCGGGTCAGGTCGCCGCCCGGCGCAGCCGCCTGGAGGCCACGGAGGCTGAGATCGGTCGCCTGCGGGCCACGCTCGCCGAGGCCGAGCGCCGGGGGGAGGAGGCGACGGTGGAGTTCGCGGCGCTGGAGTCCCAGGTCGCGGGCGTGGAGGCCGGTGAGCAGGGCTTGGACGCCGAGCACGAGGCCGCTGCCGAGGCGTTCGAGGCGGCGCGCACCGAGGTCGCACGCCTGCGCGAGGAGATCCAGGGCGCCGAGAAGGAGCGGGCCCGGTGGTCGGCGCGGGTGGAGGCGCTCGAGATGAGCCTGGTGCGCAAGGACGGTGCCGGGGTCCTCCTGGCTGCCCAGGAGCTCGCCGGTGTGCACGGGTCGCTGGCGGCGATGCTGGGTGTGGAGCAGGGGTACGAGGACGCGGTGGCGGCCGCCCTGGGCGGTGCGGCAGAGGCCGTGGTCGTGGAGTCCGTCGAGGCGGCGGTCGACGCGGTGCGGCACCTGCGGGAGCAGGACGCGGGCCGTGCGGAGCTGCTCGTCGCGCAGGGCGAGGCCCCCGGGGGGACCCGCAGCCCGCTGCCCGAGGGGGCGCGTTGGGTGCTGGACCTCGTGCACCCCGCCCAGGCGGTGCGCACAGCGGT
>NZ_AXCZ01000512.1 GCF_000767165.1 Cellulomonas bogoriensis 69B4 = DSM 16987 | reverse complement strand
ACGGGTCCTGGTCGGCCAGAGCCCCGACGTGGCCGTCGTGACGGTCGCCGGTGACCTGCTGACCCCGGTCCGCGCGGCCGGGGGCGCGGCAGGTGGTCCCAGCGCCCTGGAGCTGCAGGGCGCGCTGGACGACGCACGACGCAGGCATGGCGAGGCCGTCGCGACCGGGGAACGCGCACGGTTCGCGGCCCTGGAGGCCGAGCGCGCGCAGTCGGAGGCGTCCGAGCGCCACGAGCGGACGCTGGAACGCCTCCACGAGTCGGACGCGGCGCTCG
>NZ_AXCZ01000404.1 GCF_000767165.1 Cellulomonas bogoriensis 69B4 = DSM 16987 | reverse complement strand
AACCGATGATGGGGTCCGCACCAGCGCCGCTCGGAACTGCCGAGCCAGTTTCGTCGCACTTGTGTGCTTGTGCGAAGCAGTGGCGCGCGGCCGCAGCGACAGCGGCTCCGGCAGTTCTGACCATGGTGCCAGGTCGGATCGGGCGCGGAGCGAGCTGGAAGCGGCGACCGGAGCCGTTCCTTCGCGGAGCGCCACGACCGCTGACGACGGGAATCTGATCCTACTCAACTCCGAAGATCCAGAAATCCAAGGAAGCATATGAGGCTGAAACAACCCCCAATGAATACCCCGATAAAAAGGTCCGCGAGAGACGGGAGGGATCCGTCCATCGGCCGCTCATCGTCTGGCATCCCGCGCTGCTCCCACGATCGCAATTGGCGGCCCGCTCGCTCTAGGCGGAAGGACATCGGGAGTATGAGCCCAAGCAGCGGAAGGAGGGCCATTAGGACAATGACAAATCCGGTTCCGATCGCATCGCTTCCTATGGCCGGGCGAGTGACAAGTGCGACTGCTGTAAAAGAGAGAAATATGCAGGCACAAATAGCGGTCGGCGCAAATGCGAGTGTCTCCACAGCGTCGTGACGGCCTCGCACTGATGCCCCAGGGCCGAGGCCGTCATTGACGATATCGGTAGCGATCTCGCCCCGGGAGCGCCCGTGCGCATCATGTGCTACTTGCGTTTTCGTGATCGTTGTCTTCAGCACACAGTGCAAGAGCTTCCAGAAGGGAGATCTGTCGCGCAGGAAACGAATTCCG
>NZ_AXCZ01000060.1 GCF_000767165.1 Cellulomonas bogoriensis 69B4 = DSM 16987 | reverse complement strand
GCCGGCGGGCGAGCTCTGCCGCGACCCGTCGGCCACGCTCGAGGAGGTCCCCCAGGACGACGTCCTCCTTGGTGGCGAAGTAGCGGAAGAAGGACCGCCGGGAGATCCCGGCCGCCTCGACGACCTGGTCGACCGTGGTGTTCTCGAACCCCTCCCGCAGGAACAGGTCCATCGCGGCGGCGGAGATCTCCTGGCGCACCGCCCGGCGGGTGCGGTCGCGCAGCCCGGTCGGTGCGGTGTCCTTCCTCGTGTCCACGGCCCCCATGCTAACCACGGTGTCATGCGGACGCGGTTATGGCACTGAGTGCCAGTTGGGCTCTAGAGTGCCACCATGACATCTCTCGATCACTCCACACAGACCACGATCGTCACCGGCGCGAGCTCCGGGATTGGCGCCGCCCTCGCACGCCGACTGGCCGCTCGAGGGTCCGACCTGGTGCTCGTCGCGCGCCGCGTCGACCGTCTCGAGCACCTCGCGGCCGAGCTGCGCAGCGCCCACGGCACCCGCGTCGAGGTCGTCGGCCTCGACCTCGCGGCCCCGCATCCGGGCGCCACCCTCGCGGCCGAGCTCGACCGGCGCGGGGTGCGCGTCACGAGCCTGGTCAACAACGCCGGGTTCGGCACGGACGGAGCGTTCGCCGACGACGACCCGGAGCAGCTCGCCTCCCTCGTCGCCGTCAACGTCGGCGCCGTCGTGGACCTCACGCGCGCGTTCGTCGGGCAGCTCTCCGCCGCGGGTACCGGGTACCTGGTGAACATCGCGAGCGTCGCGGCGTACCAGCCGATCCCCGGCATGGCCGTCTACGCGGCGTCGAAGGCCTTCGTCCTGAGCTTCACCGAAGCCCTGTGGTGGGAACTGCGGGGCACGGGCGTGCGGACCCTGGTGTTCTCCCCAGGGCTGACCAGCACCGAGTTCTTCGACCAGATCGGTACCGCGCAGTACGGCGACGACTTCCAGAGCCCGGAGCAGGTCGCCGACGCGGTGCTGCGGTCCCTCGACGGGCGTAGGGCCGGCCCGAGCACCACGGCGCGACGTCGGGATGCCCTCGCCGCAGCCGTCGTCCGGCTGCTCAGCCGCCGGGCCGCCGTGGTGGCCGCCGCACGGTTCGCCGGCGCCGACCGCCTCATGGACCGGGGATCCCTCCTGGCGGGGGTCGGCCGGTGAGATGACGGCGCGCTTGCCCGCACGCCGATCGGCGGATAAGTTCAACGGCAATACTAATTGTCGATCAAGGGGTCCCGATGGGTGACGTGACAGGGCGGGCCGCCAGACTGGCCGCCCTCGCCGAGCAGGACGAGGATCTGCGGAGCCTCCTCTCGGACGGGTGGATGAGGTATCGCACGTCCCCCGCGTTGCAGGAGCTCACGCGGGAGGCCCACGCGACGTGTGCCCGGATCGGGGAGGTCTACCACTCCGACCCGGACGAGGCGCGCAGGCTGTTCCGCGAGCTCGTCCCCGCCGCGCAGGACGGGATCGACTTCCGGCCGCCGCTGACCATCGACTACGGCGACCGTCTGGTGATCGGGGCGCGGACCTTCATCAACGCCGACTTCATGGTCATCGGTGGGGGCCTGGTCACCATCGGTGCCGACTGCCTGATCGGCCCGCGCTGCTCGATCTACACGCCCAACCACGCCGAGGACGCCGTGCGGCGCCTCGAGGGCTGGGAGCGCCCCGAGCCCGTCACGATCGGGAACAACGTGTGGCTCGGCGGCTCGGTGACGATCACGCCCGGGGTGACGATCGGCGACAACAGCATCATCGGGGCCGGTTCGGTGGTCACGCGGGACATCCCCGCTGGCGTTGTCGCCGTAGGTAACCCGTGCCGACCCGTCCGCGACATCGCCGGCTGAGGCACCACCGGACCTGACCCGTGCGGCCGGGTCCCCACGGCCTGCACACCTCAGCAGGTCCTGGACCTCGCGCTTCACACATCAGAAATAGTTCAGAACACTGGTCGCATGCCTACCGCCACGTTCTCCGAACTGCTGCGCTCCCCGAAGGAGGTCGCCGCTGCCGCCGAGCGGGGCGAGGTCACGATCACCCGCCGTGACGGTGAGGACCTCGTCCTCACCACCGCCGCGACTGTGCAGGCCAACCGCGCCGGCCTGGAGTTCGCGGCCGAGATCGTTGCCAGCGCGGTCGCAGAGTGGCCGGGGTCGTTCGCTCACCGGCTTCGCCAGCCGTTCCCGTGGATGACGTTCCTGAGCGACGCCGAGCAGGACGTGATGGCGAAGGAGATCGTTGACATCGCTCGCGCGTGCGCTGGTGTCGGAAGGTTCGAGCCGCTCGCGATCAAGCTGAGCGCGTGGCGTGCAACCGCTGAGGCGTACGCCGCCGGGGTTCCTCGGGACAACGCCGATCTCACGTGGCTTGACGGTAACGGCGACGTCGTGGAGCGTCCGGAGGCATGAGCGCCCGCGGACAGCAAGTTCCCCGTCCGCAGCAGAAGTCGGAGTACACCCTCGTCTTCGGAACGGGCGACGCACGCAAGGGCTGGACGGACCTGAACGCGACGACCCGTGGCCCGCTGGTGGGTGTCTGGGAGTTCCTGACCGCGACCCCGCAGGAACGTTCGACGACGTGCTACCCGCTTGAGGGCGACCTCGCGACAATCACGCGTGACGGCGTGACCCACGACCAGTGGCAGGTGAAGCTCCCTGGAGGTGCGCGCAGCCACCTCCCGGCCTCAGGACGATCCAGGCTCCGGCCGCGCACGCGACGAAGGCGGCGCCCCCGACGGCCACGGGGAGAGCCAGGTCGACGACCGCGAGGACGCCGCCCAGCACTGAACCGATGGCCAGCCCAAGCAGGCCGAGGACCCTCGACGTTGCGTTCACCCGCCCTCGGAGCCGGTCGGGGACGAGTCGCTGCCGGAGCGAGGTCGCGCAGATCCCCCACACCACCGCATGAAGGATGTAGACCGCGAGGAGGGCCGCGGCGACCGGAGGGCTCGTCGTGGTCGAGAGAGCCAGCAGCGAACCCGCCCCGGTGAGGAGGCTGCCGACGATCGTCCACCGGTAGCCGATCCGTCCTCGCACCCGGGCCGCGATGGACGCTCCGAGCAGACCGCCCAGCGCGGAGACGGCGAGGAGCACGCCGTAGCCCACGCCGTCGAGTCCCAGCCGTTCCTGCGCGACGAGCACGAGGATCGAGAAGGGCAGCATGTAACCCACGCTCGCGAGCGCACCGATGAGCGCCAGGCCGCCGACCACGCGATGTCCGGCGAGCCAGCGGGCACCGTCCGCCGCCTCCCGCGCCATCGACCGACGAGGAGGGCTCCCCCTGCCCCCCTGCCGGCGAGGGTACGCGCGGGCAGGGCGAGTGCGATCGCTCCCGCTGCCGCCCACAGGCCACCCATCGCGACGATCGGTGCCGCTGCAGCACGGAGGACCGGGTCGCCTTCGTCGAGGCGATCGTCGCCCACGAGTTCGTCGCCGCGGCGGTCCTGTCCGGGGGGAACTGGGTCATCACTGGCGAGCGCGCCGTCCTCATGATGGTCCAGGGCGAGCTCGGCGGGGCGATCGAGGACACATCGGCCTAGGCGACGACCTGCCTGCACCCGGCCACACCGGGCCCCAAGGTTCGGGACCTAGTGGGTGTGGACGTCCCGCTGGGCCTGGGGGATCTCGTTGCGACGCTCGATCACCCACTCCTCGCGTGCCGGGTCCAGGTGGCGCCCCGGCCGGCACCGTCCGCCTCGACGCTCCCCTCGGCCTTCATCTGGTTGAGGGCGAGGCGGATCGTGGGATCAGAGACCCCTGGCAGTGCGGCGCGGATGTCAGCGATGCGGAACGTGACCGGTGCGTGCTCAAGGACGTACGTGCGCACGCGGTCCTGCTTCGAGCCTCCGACGCGTGCGGTCGCTGTCAGGGTGGCGAACTGCTCGTAGGAGTCCGCGACCGTTCTGGTGAAGTACCGCAGCCACGGCCACGGGTCGTGGGCGGCGTCGTGCCACCCGTGCGTGGAGTCGAGCAGGGCGGCGTAGTACGCGTCGGCGGACCGGGCGACGGACGTCTCGAGGGACACGTAGCGGGTGACATCGTAGCCGGCGTCCTGCAGGAGGGCGTTCGTCAACGCGCGGGTGATGCGCCCGTTTCCGTCGGGGAACGGGTGGATGGTGAGCAGGTCAAGAGCGAACAGCCCGACGAGCAATACTGGGTGATGCCGGTTGGCCGCCGCGGTACTGACGTACCGGGTGACGAGCTCGTCCACGTAGGACGGGGTCTGCTGGGCGGAGACCGGGGTGAACCGCTTGACCTTCGTGCCGTCGGGGAGGCGGTCGACGACGACGTTGTCGACCTGCTTGAACGTCCCGCCGGGCATCTGGGTGTACCCGAACAGCAACCGGTGCAGGTGCAGGATCAGACCGGTATTCAGGGGCCGCCATGCCTCCTGGTACAGGTAGTCGAGGGCGGCGCGGTACCCGGCGAGTTCCTGTTCGGAGCGGGTGTGCAGGGTGGTTGCTCGGCCCGCGAGGATCTCGGCGGCTCGGGCGCGGTCTTCGACGACGACGCCTTCGATGGCTGAGGACGCTTCGATGCTCGCGACCCGGGCGCGGTCGGCGAGGCTGGTGAGCAGTGCGGGGAGCTTGTCGCGGTAGAGGGCTTCGCTGCCGCGACCGATGTCGACGGTGCGCAGGTCGGTGACGATGGCGAACGGGACCGCGCCGATGAGTTGGTCCAGGTCGGTGAACGACTGCACGCGATCCCCTCACGTTCCGCTAAATGTGCTAATCCGTTGCTTAGGTTAGCGGATTTGTGGGCTAGGTTAGCGGGTTGTTGACGGCTCCACCGGTCCGGAACGCCCAGGGTGGGGTCGTGCCGTGAGGAGCCCCTCGACAAGCTCCGGCAGACCGCCGAGCATCTCGCTGAGGATCTCGATCGCGTCGTCGATGTTCTGCTCGTGGAGGTCAAGTCCTTCAGCCGTGGGTCGTGGTTCGCCTCGGTGGCCGAGACGAATGGCCTCGCCGACGAGCAGCCCTACGCGCCCCGACGTGACGAGGAGGACGACGGTGATGGTCGTGCGTGACCAGGACACCCAGACGGCGACGGCCGCCGCCGCGGGACGGAGCGCGTCCGACGGTCCGACCCGTACCGGCGCCGACTACCTCGGCGGCCTTGCCGGTCGCTGGGTCTGAGCGTGTTGGTCAGGCTGGTGCGGCGCCGTTCGTCTCGTCAAGCTGTCCGAATCCCTGAGTACCTGAGTCGGGTCGCTGCCCGGCTGTTCGCACGAGGAGCTCACCGATCCGCGAACTCGTCGATCGCCCGGCACGTGAGCTCCATCTCCATGTCGCCCCCGTGGCCTTCCGACTCGACGACGTGCAGCTCGCTGCCCGGCCACGCCTTGTGCAGCTTCCACGGTGTGATCGCCGGGCCGCTGATGTCGCGACGCCCGTGGACGAGCACGCCCGGGATCCCTGCCAGCTCGTGAGCGCGTGCCAGGACGCTCGTGCTGCCGGGGAGGAAGCAGTCGTGGGCCCAGTAGTGCGTGACGAGGGTGGCGAAGTTCGCCCGCTCGCGGAGGTCGTCATGCAGCGCACCAGGTTGCCAGCTCGGGTCGAGCGAGATGTGGGTCGCCTCCCACGTGTCCCACGCGTCCGCGGCCGCAGACCGCACGGCGGGGTCCGCATCGCGCAGCTCGCGCGCGTAGTGCTCGACGACGCGCTCACCCGCCGGCGTCGTCGCCCCGAACCGCTCCCACGCCTCGGGGAAGACCCTGCCCACGCCCTCGGTGATCCAGTCGATATCCTCGCGACTCCCGGTCGTGACCGCGGTGAGCACGAGCTCGGTGACGCGGTGGGGGTGGGCCAGCGCGTACGCCAGCGCGAGCGTCGACCCCCAGGACACGCCGTGGACGAGCCACCTGTCGATGCCGAGATGAGTACGCAGTGCCTCGATGTCGGCGATGAGGGTGGCGGTGGTGTTGCTGTCGAGGCGATCGAGGTCGTCGATCGCCCACGGGGTGCTGCGCCCGCAGCCTCGCTGGTCCAGCCCGACGAGCAGGTAGCGCTCGGGATCGAACCGGCGACGGTAGTCGCCGCCACCGAGGCCGCTGCCGGGCCCGCCGTGCAGGTAGAGGGCCGGACGGCCGTCGGGACTGCCCGACGTCTCCCAGTAGAGACGGGCATCCTCAGGCCGGTTGATCCACCCGGAGTCGAACGGAGCGATGGGAGGGCGCATCCGCACACGGTACGGGCGCGCGAGCGGACGTCATCGACCGTCCGGACACGCTCGTGCGACACCGGACAACGCGCGGACGCGCTCGCGCGCAAGGCGGTCTGCGGGCGGGTCGGTGTGCGTCGCAGGTGTCCGTCTCGACACACCCGAGCCGTCGTGGGTCCGGTTGTTCCCCGACGCGTCAACCTCGGCTCCGGTCCGGAGGGGAATGCGCACCGCGGCCGCGACGTTGAGCCAACCAGACTCAACTCTGGCATCCCGGACTTGCATCACCGAGGCCTCCGGCGCAGACTTGAGTGCAGCAGGCTCAACGTCCCCCGGCGCGCACCGCGCCACCCCAGCACTCGAAGGAAGGCATCACCCATGGCACGAGCTGTCGGCATCGACCTCGGCACCACCAACTCCGTCGTCTCCGTCCTCGAGGGCGGGGAGCCCACCGTCATCGCGAACGCCGAGGGTTCGCGCACCACGCCGTCGGTCGTGGCGTTCTCCAAGACCGGCGAGGTCCTGGTCGGTGAGGTCGCCAAGCGTCAGGCCGTCACCAACGTCGACCGCACCATCAGCTCGGTCAAGCGCCACGTCGGTACCGACTGGAAGGTCGAGATCGACGAGAAGTCCTACGGCGCGCAGGAGATCAGCGCCCGGGTGCTCGGCAAGCTCAAGCGCGACGCCGAGGAGTACCTGGGTGAGCCCGTCACCGACGCGGTCATCACCGTCCCCGCCTACTTCAACGACGCCGAGCGTCAGGCCACCAAGGACGCCGGTCAGATCGCGGGCCTGAACGTCCTGCGGATCGTCAACGAGCCCACCGCCGCGGCCCTGGCCTACGGCCTGGACAAGGGCAAGGAGGACGAGCTGATCCTCGTGTTCGACCTGGGTGGTGGCACGTTCGACGTGTCCCTGCTGGAGGTCGGCAAGGACGAGGACGACTTCTCCACCATCCAGGTCCGCGCCACCCACGGTGACAACCGCCTCGGTGGTGACGACTGGGACCAGCGGATCGTCGACCACCTCATCAAGGAGGTCAAGAACACCGCGGGCGTCGACCTGTCCAAGGACAAGATCGCGCTGCAGCGTCTGCGTGAGGCCGCCGAGCAGGCGAAGAAGGAGCTGTCGTCCGCGACCAGCACCAACATCTCCATGCAGTACCTGTCGATGAGCGAGAACGGCCCCGTCCACCTCGACACCAAGCTCACCCGTGCTCAGTTCCAGCAGATGACCGCCGACCTGATCGAGCGGACCAAGGCCCCGTTCCAGCAGGTCATCAAGGACGCGGGCATCTCCGTCGGTCAGATCGACCACGTGGTGCTCGTCGGCGGCTCGACCCGCATGCCGGCCGTCACCGAGGTCGTCAAGGAGCTCACCGGCGGCAAGGAGCCCAACAAGGGCGTCAACCCCGACGAGGTCGTGGCCGTCGGCGCCGCGCTGCAGGCCGGTGTCATCAAGGGTGAGCGCAAGGACGTCCTGCTCATCGACGTGACCCCGCTGTCCCTGGGTATCGAGACCAAGGGTGGGGTGATGACCAAGCTCATCGAGCGCAACACGGCCATCCCCACCAAGCGCAGCGAGATCTTCTCCACCGCGGACGACAACCAGCCGTCGGTCCTCATCCAGGTGTTCCAGGGTGAGCGCGAGTTCGCCCGCGACAACAAGCCGCTCGGCACGTTCGAGCTCACCGGCATCGCCCCCGCCCCGCGCGGTGTGCCGCAGATCGAGGTCACGTTCGACATCGACGCCAACGGCATCGTGCACGTCTCGGCGAAGGACCGCGGCACCGGCACCGAGCAGAAGATGACGATCACCGGTGGGTCCGCCCTCCCCAAGGAGGACATCGACCGGATGGTCAAGGAGGCCGAGGAGCACGCCGCCGAGGACAAGAAGCGCCGTGAGGAGGCCGAGACCCGCAACCAGGCCGAGGCCCTGGTCTACTCGACCGAGAAGACCCTCACCGACAACGCCGACAAGGTCCCGGACGACGTCAAGACCGAGGTCGAGACGGCCGTCGGCGAGCTGAAGACCGCCCTGGAGGGTGACGACGTCGAGGCCGTGAAGGCCAAGCAGGCGGCCCTCATGGCCGTCAGCCAGAAGATCGGTGAGGCGATCTACAAGTCCGACCAGGACGCCGCGGCCGCCACCGACGCACCGCAGGAGGACGCGACGGCGTCGTCCACCACGGACGAGGACGTCGTCGACGCCGAGATCGTCGACGAGGATGAGAAGAAGTGACCGACCAGCACAGCGACACGCCCGACGAGGCCGCTGAGCGGCCCCGGTTCACCGACAAGCGGCGCATCGACCCCCAGACGGGGCAGGTCCGTGAACCCGCCCCCGCCGACGGGTCGGACACGGCCACCGACACCTCCACCAACCCTGCCGGGGCCCCCACCGAGGGGACCCCGGCAGGGGAGGGGGCCGGCAGCCCCGCCGAGGCGCTCGCCGCCGAACGGCTCGAGGACCTGCAGCGGTTGCAGGCCGAGTACGTCAACTACCGTCGCCGCGTCGACCGTGACCGTGGTGTGGCCCGTGAGCAGGCCGTCACCGAGGTCATCGAGTCGCTCCTCGGTGTGCTGGACGACGTCGAGCTGGCACGCCAGCACGGGGAGCTCGCCGACGGGCCGTTCGCGTCCATCGCCGAGAAGCTCGAGACCTCCCTGCAGCGGTTCGGGTGGGAGCGGTACGGGACGGCGGGGGAGCCGTTCGACCCGAACGTCCACGAGGCGCTCATGCACTCCCACGCCGACGACGTCACCGAGCCGACGGTCGTGCAGGTCCTCCAGCCGGGGCACCGGGTGGGGGAGCGGGTCGTCAGGGCGGCCCGTGTGGCCGTCGCCGACCCGTCCTGACGCCGTGACCGCAGCACCCACGACCAGCACCCGGGAGGGAGGGAGACGATGACCGGTCAGGACTGGTTCGAGAAGGACTTCTACGCCACGCTCGGTGTCCCCAAGAACGCCGACCAGGCCGCCATCAAGAAGGCCTACCGCAAGATGGCCCGCTCCCTGCACCCGGACCAGAACCCCGGCGACGCAGCGGCGGAGGCCAGGTTCAAGGACGTCGGTGAGGCGTACGCGGTCCTGTCAGACCCCGAGCAGCGCCAGCAGTACGACGCGATCCGGGCGATGGCCGGCGGCGGGGCGCGCTTCGCCGCCGGTTCCGGTGGCCCGTCCGCCGGGGGCGGTGCCGGTTTCGAGGACCTCTTCGGGGGTCTGTTCGGGGCCGGTGCCCACCCCGGTGGGGCCGGAGGCCCGCGCGTCCGCTACAACCAGCCCCCTCCCGGTGCAGGCGGCGGGGGCGGTTTCGAGGACATCCTCGGTGGCCTGTTCGGTGGGGGCGGTGGCTTCGCCGGCCCTCGTGCCGGCCGCACCGGTGTGGACCTGTCGGCGACGACCACGTTGCCGTTCCGGCAGGCCGTCGAGGGCTCCACGATCACGTTGTCGGTCGAGGGTCGCCGCGTCACCGCCCGCATCCCCGCCGGGGTGCGGGACGGCCAGAAGATCCGCCTGCGCGGCAAGGGTCGCCCCGGTGAGGGAGGCGCCCCCGCGGGGGACCTGGTCATCACCGTGACCGTCGAACCGCACCCGGTGTTCACCCTCGACGGTAACGACCTGCGGGTCACGGTGCCCGTCACGTTCCCCGAGGCCGTCCTGGGGGCCCAGGTCGACGTCCCCACCCTGGACGGTGCCACGGTGCGGGTGAAGGTCCCCGCTGGTACCCCCTCGGGTCGCACCCTGCGGGTGCGGGGACGGGGCGTGCCGGCCGCGAAGGGCCCCGGCGACCTGCTGGTCACCGTCCAGGTGGTGGTGCCCCAGCGCCTGTCGGACGACGCCCGTGCCGCGGTCGAGACGTTCGCGCAGGCCACCGACGGGGTGGACGTCCGCGCCGACCTCCGGGCCCGGGCCGGGACCTGAGGCGACCATGGCTCACCGACCGCAGGACATCGACCCGGACGCCCCGGCGTTCGTGATCTCCACGGCCGCTGAGCTCGCCGGCATGCACCCGCAGACCCTGCGGCAGTACGACCGCCTCGGCCTCGTGTCCCCCAGCAGGGCACGGGGCCGGGGCCGCCGGTACTCCCTGCGGGACATCGCGACCCTGCGCGAGGTGCAGCGCCTGTCCCAGGACGAGGGCATCAACCTGCAGGGCATCAAACGGATCCTGGCCCTGGAGGCCGAGGTCCGTCGCCTGCGGGAGCAGGTCGAGCAGCTGCGGCCGGCCGCAGACCCCGGTCACCGGGTGTTCGCCGCCGGGCCCGCCGGTGATGTGGTGGCCGTGCCTCGCGGGCACCGCCCCGCGCGGGTGTCCAGCACCAGGACCCTGGTGCTGTGGCGGCCGTTCCCACCCTCACGCTGACCCGGCACGCCCCTCACGGGGTGGACGTGCCGAGCCTCAACCAGAGGAACCGGTACGCCAACGCCGCCATGTGGGCGGCCTGGGCGTTGGTCGCGGCCCCGCCGTGCCCGCCCTCGATGTTCTCGTAGGACAGCACGTCCTTGCCCATCTGCAGCATGCGGGCCGCCATCTTGCGGGCGTGGCCGGGGTGCACGCGGTCGTCCCGGGTGGACGTCGTGAACAGCACCGGCGGGTACTGCTCGTCCTCGCGCAGCAGCTGGTAGGGGGAGAACGTGCGGATGTACTCCCACTGGGCGGGGTCCTCGGGGTCCCCGTACTCGGCGACCCACGACGCCCCGGCGAGCAGCCGGTGGTACCGGCGCATGTCCAGCAACGGGACCTGGCACACCACGGCCCCGACGAGCCGGGGGTACAGGGTGAGCATCGCACCCATGAGCAGCCCGCCGTTGGACCCGCCCTGGATCCCGAGCCTGTCGGTGGTCGTCACGCCCCGCTCGACCAGGTCACGGGCCACCGCGGCGAAGTCCTCGTAGGCGCGGTGGCGCTTGTCCTTGAGCGCGGCCTGGTGCCAGCGGGGCCCGTACTCCCCACCACCGCGGATGTTCGCCACGGCGTACGCGCCGCCGCGCGCCAACCACGCCCGCCCCATGCCCCCCGCGTAGGTGGGGGTCAGGGAGATCTCGAACCCCCCGTACCCGTACAGCAGGGTCGGGACCGGCCCGTTCACCCCGTTGGGCGTCACCAGGAAGTACGGCACCCGGGTGCCGTCGTCGGACGTGGCCATGTGCTGGGTGACGGTGTGGTCGGCCTCGAAGAACGCCGGCGCCTGCTTGAGGTGCTCGACGGCGTCGGGTGTGCCGTCGGCACCGAGCGTCACCCGGGACAGGGTCGTGGGGGTGGTGAACCCCGTGGACGTGACCCACAGGTCGTCGGACTCGTCGGCGTCCACGCCCGCGACCGAGACGGTGGCCAGGGGTGGGGCACCCAGCTCGACGGTGTCCAGGGCTCGCGTGACCCACCCGTCTGGGGTGGGGGTGCACACCTGGGCGTGGTGCTGCACGTGCTCCAGCACGGTCAGGACCAGGTGGTTCCGGGTCCACGTGTAGCCGGCCAGCGACGAGGCGTCGGTCGGGGTGAACAGGACCTGCAGGTCCCGACCCCCGGCCAGGAACTCCTCCAGCCGCACGGCCAGCAACGCCCCCGACGGGTGCTCGTGCCCCTGGACCGTCCACGGCTCCCGCAGCTCGACGAGCAGCCACTCACGCTTGATGCCGACCTCGGCGCTGGACGGCACCGGGACGGGGACCAGCTCGTCGTCGGGGCCCAGGACGTTGACCTCCTGGTGGTAGAAGTCCACGGCCCGGACCAGCAGGTCGCGCTCGAACCCGGGGGTGCGGTCGTGCGACACCCACACCGCCAGGTCGTCCTCGGCGACCTCCCCGACCAGGGGCGCGTCCTGGAGCGGGGTGCCGCGCCGCCACCGGCGCGCCTGGCGCGGGTACCCGGACGTGGTGGTGGTCCCGGGGCCGGTGTCGGTGGTGACGAAGACGGTGTCGCGGTCGATCCAGCCCAGGCCGCCCTTGGCCTCGGGGCGCACGAACCCGTCCTCGACCCAGGTGCGGGTGGTGAGGTCGAACTCGCGGGTGACGTCGGCGTCCTGCCCCCCGGGGGACAGGTCCACCAGGGCGCGGGTGCAGTCCGGGCGCAGGACGCTGGCGCCGTGCCACACCCAGCTGACGCCCTCCGCGGCGGCCAGGGCGTCCAGGTCAAGGAGCACCTCCCACGTGGGGTCGGGGGTGCGGTACTCGGCCATGGTGGTGCGACGCCACAGGCCACGCTCGTGGTCGGCGTCGCGCCACAGGTTGTACAGGTACCCACCGGCCTCGGTGACCATCGGGATGCGGTCGGCGGAGTCCAGGACCTCCAGGATCTCCGCCTGCATGGCCTCCAGCTCGGGCCCGCCCAGGGCGTCGGTGGCCTCCGTGTTGCGCTCGGCGACCCAGGCCAGGGCCTGCTGACCGTCGACGTCCTCCAGCCACAGGTGCGGGTCGTCACCGGCCCCGGTCGCGGTGGGTGCGTCTGCGGGCGGGTGCGGAGGTGGGGTGGTGGGGCTCACCGCGGCATCCTTCGCCCTGGGGTGGCCCGGTGGCAAGCGCGGGTCAGCGCGCCAGGTCCCGCAGCAGCTCCACGGCCTGGCCGTGCGTGGGCGGCAGCTGCTCGACCCAGATGCGGGGCGGCTGCCGGACCAGGTCCGTGACCTGCAGCTGCGCGGCGTTCAGCGTGACCTGGTCGCGGATGCGGCCCACGGTGCCGGGCAGGCGGTCGTCACGTGGGGCCAGGGCGGTGAACGCCCCACCGCCCAGGGCGGCCATGGGGTGCCCGGGGTCGAGGGCCGCGGTCAGGGCCTGTCCCATCGCTGCGGCTCGCGCCATGCGTCGCCAGGGCGCGAGGTCCACGGTCGCGACGTCGACGACGACGAGGCAGTGGGTGCCCACGGCCTGCTCCCGGACCTGCCCGTAGGTCTCGGCCAGGCGCACGGCCAGGTACTCCACGGTCGGCAGGCCGGACTCCGGCTCCAGGCAGGTGGAGCTGACCGCCAGGGTGTCGGCCGCCGCGGCGGACCAGCCCTCGCACAGGGAGCGCAGCACCTCCAGGCCGGGTTCACCGCCCAGGACGTCGAACAGCACCGCGACGTCGTCGATGGTCTCGCCGACGCCCACCCCGGCCGTGCCGCGCACCTCACCGAGCCGGTAGGCGGCGGGTGCGGCGGCGCCACCCACGCTCACGGCCTCGGTGAGGGCGTCCACCGCGGGGTGGTACCAGTCGGTGCGGCGCAACCAGGCGCACTCCACGGTGCGCTCGCGCCACCGTTCCCGCAGGCGCTCGGCGCGTCTGCGGTGCAGCTGGTCGGTGGGGCTCACGTCCGATGAGAGCCGGTCGCGGGGTGGTCATGACGCGGGTTCAGGAGAGAAACTTCGGCCCAGGTGTTCAAGGCCTGGCCACCGGCGCCGATATCACCCGAAGGGCCGCGTCGGTGCGGGTGAGGTGCGTGAGAGCCTTGGGGGTCGGGATCCGCTTCATGAGAGGCCTTCGGTCGTGACGAGCATCACCGGGAGCTGGGACCTCGCCAGCGACGCCGAGCTCGTCACCGCTGTGCGGTCGGGGGACTCCGTCGCCTACGGGGTCCTGTACGAGCGGCACGTGGCCGCGGCGCGGGCCGTGGCACGCCAGTACTCGGGGTGCGCCGCCGACGCCGACGACGCGGTGGCCGACGCGTTCTCGCGGGTGCTGGTCGCGATCCAGCAGGGCGGGGGCCCCGACGCGGCCTTCCGCGCCTACCTGTTCACGGTGCTGCGGCGGGTGGCCCTGCGCCGGGCCGAGAGCCTGCGCCGCACCACCCCCACCGACGACGAGTCCACGTTCGAGGCGGCCGCCGGTGCGGGGGACTCCTCGGAGGCCCCGGCGATGGCCGGTTTCGAGCGGGGTCTGGTCTCAGGGGCGTACCGGTCGTTGCCCGAACGGTGGCAGGCGGTCCTCTGGTACACGGAGGTCGAGGAGCTCACCCCCGCGCAGATCGCCCCGGTCCTGGGCCTGACCGCCAACGGGGTCGCGGCCCTGGCCTACCGGGCCCGCGAGGGGCTGCGCCAGGCGTACCTGCAGCAGCACCTCGCCGCGCCCGCGGACGAGGCGTGCACCGTCGTGAACCCCAAGCTGGGCGCGTACGTGCGCGGGGGTCTGGCCAAGCGTGAGACGGCCCTGGTCGAGGGCCACCTGGACGACTGCGGGCAGTGCCGTGGCCTGGTCCTGGAGCTCGGGGACGTCAACCACGGGATGCGTGCCGTGGTCGCCCCCATGATCGTGGGCGCCGCCGCTGTCGCGGCACTGCAGGGCGTCGGCTTCGGTGGTGCGGCCGGCGCTGCGGCGGTGACGGGGGCGACAGGTGCCGCGGCGGGCAACGGTTCGGCAGGGTCGGCCTCGGCAGGCTCCGGTTCGGCAGGGTCCGGTTCGGCAGGGTCCGGTTCGGCAGGCTCGGGTGCCGGATCTGCGGGGGCCGGGTCGGTGGGTGCTGGTTCTGCCGGCGGAGGGTCGGTGGGTGCGGGGTCCGTCGGGGCGGGAGCCCCAGCCGCAGGCGCGGGGACCGGTGGGGTCGGGGCCGTGGCCACCGGTGGCCTTGCCGCGTTGGTGGGTGGGCTGCCGCTGACGGCGGTCGGTGTGGCTGCCGCGGGTGTGGTGGTTGCCGCCTCGGTGGGTGTCGCGGGTGCGCTGGGTGTCTTCAGCGACGAGCCCGAGCCGGTCGC
>NZ_AXCZ01000501.1 GCF_000767165.1 Cellulomonas bogoriensis 69B4 = DSM 16987 | reverse complement strand
TAGACCAGTGCAAAGAAGACTCCGAACAGGGCGGCGATAGGTGCTGCATATAGGAGGTCTCGGTTGCCCGGCTGGGACAACTGCGAAGGTCTGCGTTTGCGTGCCAGGTCGCGGCGCGCAAAGGTCCAGCGAAAAGCCCAGACCATCGTCAGCCCGAGGAAGGGTGCAGCAACCCCAACGTTGATCACACGGGCGGTGAGCAAGCCGAACTCAGTATTTGCAAGAGTATCGAAGAGGATGCCGGATAAGGTCCCCAAGATCAAGATTCCTGCACCGAGTGCGAACACGAGGTGTGTGATTAGTTCGAGAAAATTCTCCCGTTCTTCGAGATC
>NZ_AXCZ01000405.1 GCF_000767165.1 Cellulomonas bogoriensis 69B4 = DSM 16987 | reverse complement strand
CACCTGGAAGGTGCTCCTCGACCCGGATGATCGTGACCCTAGACAAGCCACATCATCCCAGGTCAGGAGCACTTTTCATGTCACCGGCACGCCTCCGCAGCCCCTCAGCGTGAAAGGGCGAGGTTAGTGGCAGGGCCACTGCATCCCGCCCTCAAGATGACAGATCCCCGCGCACGGCGGGTCATCGGTTACGTCGACGGCCGAGTGACGATACGGATCGTCCGCTCGGCACGGTCCAGGGTCCTGCGGACCTGATCCGAGTCGTCACCGGTCGCGAGGACGTGTCCGTGCCGGGTGTTGGAGTCCACGGTCGCCGCGGCGCTGACGCCGGGCTCCAGTGCGCACGTGGCCTCCTCGACGCCTGGCAGCGTGCGCGCGGCGTCGACGCCGGCGACGTCGTCGACCACGCCGGGTGGTGCGGACAGGAAGCGCACCCCCGCGGCGCGGGAGGGCCCGGCAGGCAGCGCGACCTCCTCGCCTGCCAGCAGCGCGAGGAACGCCCCCACGAACGACGTCCCGTACGCCAGGTCGATGAGTGTCGTTATGCCGTCCCCGGGCAGGCGGGCACCGCACTCGACGAGGTGCGGCTCGCCGTCGACGAGGATCCACTCGGAGTGCAGAACGGCTGTGCTCACGCCGCACCTTGCGACGAGCCGCGCGACGGCGTCAACGAGCCGTGCACGCGTGGCGGACGGCACAGGGCTCGGAACGAGGTGCCCACGTTCGACGGGCCGCGCGCCGCCGAAAAGCTCCTT
>NZ_AXCZ01000496.1 GCF_000767165.1 Cellulomonas bogoriensis 69B4 = DSM 16987 | reverse complement strand
GGCGGTGACGTTGGTGAACAGCACACGCCCGTCACAGACGACGGACTCGACGCTCACCTCGTCACCGCTCAGGCGGCCCTCGACGAGGACGCGGTCCTCCGGCGACGCGTTCGCGCGGGCACGCTCGGTCAGCGCGCCGAGGTCCCGCCAGGCCTCGCGCAGGCCCGCCTGCGACGTCACGAGGTGCACGCCGATGCTGCCCTGCCGCCCCACCGGCTTCACCACACACCCGTCGGGCCGCCCGGCGAGGAACACGTCAGCGTCGGCGAGCGTCTCGCACAGCTGCCAGGTAGGTTGCGCGACGACGCCGTCGAGCGCGGCGCGCAGCGCGGCCTTGTCG
>NZ_AXCZ01000403.1 GCF_000767165.1 Cellulomonas bogoriensis 69B4 = DSM 16987 | reverse complement strand
CCGGCCAGGGCCCTGGCCGCCGCAGCCGGGTCGGCGGCGGCGGTGATCGCCCGCACGACCACCACCCGGCGGGCACCGGCGTCGATCACCTCGTCCACGTTGGTCAGGTCCACCCCACCGATCGCGAACCACGGGGACGACGGTGCGGTCGCCGCGACCTCGGCGACGAGCTCGAGCCCGACCGCGGGACGCCCGGGCTTGGTGGGGGTGGCCCACACCGGGCCCACGCAGAAGTAGTCGACCGCCGGGTCTGCGTCCGCGACGGCGGCCTGGTCCAGGGTGTGGGTCGACCTCCCCAGGACCGGCGCCCCGCCGAGCAGCTCCCGGACGCCCGGGGTGGGCAGGTCCCGCTGGCCCATGTGGACCACGGGGGCACCCGCGAGCCGCGCGACGTCGGCCCGGTCGTTGACCGCCCACAGGGCACCGTGCCGCTCGGCGACGTCCCGCACCAGCTCCTGGAGCTCCAGCTCCCGGGCCGCGTCCAGGCCGGGGTCACGCAGCTGGACCACGTCGACGCCGCCCGCCAGGGCCGCGTCGAGGAACTCCTCGAGGTCACCGGTGCCCTCACGGGCGTCGGTGCACAGGTAGAGGTGGGCCGACGCGAGTCGGGTCCGCACGGCGGAGGCGTCACCAGGTGTCATGGGACGTGACTCTAGGCGGCCCGGCGCCGACCAGCGGTTAGGGTGACCGTGCACGGGAGCCCCGGGAGGGGGCTGAGAGGGCGCGGCGCGCCGACCGTCGAACCTGATCTGGGTCATGC
>NZ_AXCZ01000494.1 GCF_000767165.1 Cellulomonas bogoriensis 69B4 = DSM 16987 | reverse complement strand
ACCCGAGCACGCCGACGTGGTCGTGGTGGGCGGGGGCGTCATCGGGCTGGCCGTCGCCTGGCAGGCCGCAGAGGCGGGACTGGCCGTGACGGTGCTCGACCCCGAGCCGGGCCTGGGGGCCACCCACGCCGCAGCAGGGATGCTCGCGCCCGTCACCGAGGCCACGTTCGTCGAGGAGGACCTGGCCCGCATGGGCCTCGCGTCGGCCGCGGCGTGGCCCGAGTTCGCCGCCCGCCTGACCGAGGCGTCGGGGGCCGCGGTGACCGTGGAGCCGTCCGGGACCCTGGTCGCGGCGTACGACGGTGACGACCTGGCCGTCCTGCGCCGCCTCGCCGACCTGCACCA
>NZ_AXCZ01000381.1 GCF_000767165.1 Cellulomonas bogoriensis 69B4 = DSM 16987 | reverse complement strand
GCCGCCGTCGCGACGCTCCCGGTCGCGGTACCCGCGGCGGCGACCGCGGTGCCCGACCCGGCAGGTGTCGCGGCCACGTCGCCGGCGTCCACCGGTGAGGAGCAGGAGTGGGTCGTGCACGTGCGCCCGGGGCGCGCGGACGACGTCCTCGCCGACCTGGAGGACCAGGGCGTGGCGGCGACGCACGAGTTCGACACCGTCGTGGACGGCTTCAGCGTCGAGCTGGACGGGGACCAGGCCACCGAGATCGACGCCCGGGGTGACGTGCTGCTCGTCGAACCGGTCGTCCCGATGTCCGTCACGCAGAGCACCCAGACCGACCCGCCGTGGGGCCTGGACCGCCTGGACCAGGCCTCGTTGCCCCTGGACCGTCGCTACACCCACCCCGCCGGCGGTGGGCAGGGTGTGCGCGTGTACGTGGTGGACACGGGCGTCGACGCCGGCCACCCCCAGCTCGCCGGTCGGGTTGCCGCCGGTCACTCGGTGGTGCGCGACGGACGCGGCACGCACGACTGCCACGGCCACGGCACGCACGTCGCGGGGACCGTCGCCGGGACCACCCACGGTGTGGCCAAGCGGGCGACCGTCGTCCCGGTGCGGGTCCTGGACTGCGACGGCAACGGCGACTCGGTGAGCACGGCCGCCGGGCTCGACTGGATCGTCGCCCACCACCCCGTGGGTGCACCGGGTGTGGTCAACATGTCCCTGGGCGGGTCCCGGAACCTGACCTCCCAGCGTGCCGTCGAGCGGCTCACCGCCGCAGGGCTGCTGGTCGTGGCGGCGGCGGGGAACTCCGACGCCGACGCCTGCCAGTTCTCGCCCGCGCACGTTCCCCAGGCGCTGACGGTCGGTGCCTCCACGCGCGAGGACCGCCGGGC
>NZ_AXCZ01000518.1 GCF_000767165.1 Cellulomonas bogoriensis 69B4 = DSM 16987 | reverse complement strand
GCCTGGACGCGTTCGCCCCCGGTGAGGGCATCGTCTCGTTGCGGTCGGGCGGCGGGACGACCACGGCCTCGGGGACCTCGATGGCGGCCCCGCACGCGGCCGGTCTGGCCGCCCTGGCCCTGGCCGACACCCCCACGGCCACACCCGCCCAGGTCACGGCCACGCTGCTCGGCCAGGCCGTGCCCCGCGTGACCTCTGCCGGTTCCGGGAGCACGAACCTGCTGCTCCTGCGCGTGCCCGGCT
>NZ_AXCZ01000345.1 GCF_000767165.1 Cellulomonas bogoriensis 69B4 = DSM 16987 | reverse complement strand
CCCGCAGCGGTGGTGTGCCGGTGCCGACCCTGGCGGTGCTCGTGGGACTGCTCGGCGGTGTGGTCCTGGCGGCGGTGTCCCGTGCCCTGGCGGGCGTCGGCGCACGGCGGTGGGCCCGGAGGGTGCGCGCGAGCCTGGAGGTGGCGGTCACCGACGTCGCCGACCAGCACGTCGTCGGGCCGGTGCGTGAGGTCCTGGACGACCTCGAGCGCACCCGGGCGTCCGCCCGGCGCGCTGCCGGTGGTGGACCGGGCCGAGAGCCCGGTCGAGAACCCAGGAGGACGCCGCGATGAGGTTGCACGTCCCGGTGCCGTTGCGCTGGGCCGACATGGACGCCTACGGGCACGTGAACAACGTGGCCGTCCTCCGGCTGCTGGAGGAGGCGCGGATCGTCGCGTTCTGGCGGCACCCGGACGCCCCGGCCGACGGGTGGCCCACGGCGGTCCTGGACGCCGGTCCCGGTGCCGCGACCCACACGTTCGTCGCCTCGCAGGAGATCGAGTACCTGCTGCCTGTCGGGTACCGGCGTGCCCCGGTGACGGTCGAGACGTGGATCGGGCACCTGGGTGGGGCGAGCATCGACGTCTGCTACCAGGTTAGCGCCACGGTCGCGGGGGAGCGCGCCGTGTTCGTCCAGGCGCGCACCACCCTGGTGATGGTCGACGCGGTCACGGGCCGGCCCCGGCGCATCACCGAGCACGAGCGGGCCGCGTGGGCGCCCTACGTGGAGGACCCGGTCAGGATGAGGCGCCGCCCGGGTCGCTGACGCCGGTGCCGGTCACGTCGGTGCGCGAGGTCACGAGCCGTTCGGCGGCGACCCGCATGCCCCGTTGCATGCCCCCGAACACGACCCCGTGGAACGGGGCGACGGCCGCCCAGTACAGCTGGCCGGGCAGGCCGTGCGGGTGGAACGTGGCGAGCTGACGCAACGTGCTCGACCCGTCGGCCTCGGGCCTGACCGCCAGCTCGAGCCACGCCAGCCCGGGCAGGCGCATCTCTGCGCGCAGACGCAGCATCCGCCCGGGGACGATCTCCTCCACGCGCCAGAAGTCCACGGCGTCGTCGACGGTCAGCCGGGTCGGGTGGCGCCGGCCGCGGCGCAGCCCGGGCCCGCCCCACAACCGGTCCAGG
>NZ_AXCZ01000344.1 GCF_000767165.1 Cellulomonas bogoriensis 69B4 = DSM 16987 | reverse complement strand
GCGTCCACGCGGTCGGCGTCCAGGTCGAGCTCGGTGACCAGGGCGCGGACGGCGGGGGCGGCCAGGTGCAGGGACTCGGCGCCGACGTCGAGGGTGGTGCCGGCGACGGTCCCGGTGCGGATCTGGCCCCCGAGCACGGGCCCGGACTCCAGGAGGGTGACCTCGTGCCCGGCCTGGTGCAGGCGGCGGGCGGCGACCAGTCCGGTGACCCCTCCGCCGACGACCACGGCGCGAGGCAGGTGACTGGTCGGTCCCATGCGGCGGCTCCTGGGTCGGGGTCGGCCCGGTGTGCGCGGCCTCGTGCACGCTAGGTCGGCACCGTCAGGGGCCGCTGGGCCCTACGTCCCGGTGGTGGGATGTTCCTGCAGGGCGCGGGCAGCGGTGAGGTGCGCGGTGACGGCGGCCACGGTCGCCGGGTCGGCGAGCAGCCGGTGGTGGCCGAGGCCCTCGGTGGTCAGGAGCGTGGCGTCGGGCCAGGTCGCGGCGACCTCGGCCCCGATCGCGTGCGCGGTCTCCTTGTCGTGGCGGTCGTGGACGACGAGCGTGGGGGGCATCGCGCCGTCGGCGCCGAGGCCCGGTAGGGAGAAGTGGGTGACGGGGTGGCCGGTGTAGTGCAGGACCTGCTGGTCCAGGTGGGCGCGGGTGCGGTCGGACAGTCCCAGCGCACCGGTGAAGTGGCGGGTGATCTGGTCGAACCCGGGCCCGGGGGCGATGAGGACGAGGCGCTCGGTGGTGACGCCCGCGCGGACGACGCTGGCGGCGGCGACGCAGCTCAACGAGTGCGCGACGATCCCGGCCGCGGGGCCGTGGGTGCGGTGCACGAGCTCGAGGGTCTCGGTCATCTCCACGAGCGTGCCGTACCCGGCGCCCATGAGGCCGGGGTCGGCGTCGCCGTGACCGGGGGCGTCGAACGCGACGACCTGGTGCCCGGCGGCCACGAGCGGCTCGACGAACGCCCCGAGCTGGCCGCGCCAGCCGCCCCACCCGTGCATGAGGTAGACGACCGGGCCCTCGCCCCACGTCTCGGTGACGACGTCCCCGCCCCGGGCGGTCGCCAGGCGCCGGACCTCACCGGCACGGGGACGGTGGTCACGTCGGCGGCCGGCGCCGCTGGGCAGGGTGCACCACACCCGG
>NZ_AXCZ01000343.1 GCF_000767165.1 Cellulomonas bogoriensis 69B4 = DSM 16987 | reverse complement strand
CCACGGCGACCGGGTCGCCGCCAGGGACGGGTGCACCGGTGCGGGTGGCGGCCCACGCGGCCGCCAGCGCCGCTCGCGCCATCACGGGGTCAGCCCCGGGTACGGCCTCGAGCACCGCGGGCACCAGCCAGTCGACGTCCACGGTTCCCACGGGCGGGGCGAACACCCTCTCCCCGCTCACCCAGTCGGTCGGTCCGGCGCTCATCCCCGCATCGTCGCAGACACCACGGGCCGGCGCCCGGTGACGCTACGGCGTGCGCACGTGGTGGTCGACGTGGTCGGCGAGGTCGACGGTGAGGGCGTGAGCCTCGCCGGGGTCCAGGTGCCCGGCGGCGACGGCCGTCGTCACGCGCGCGGTGGCGGCCAGGGTCAGGACGTGCACCAGGTCCTGGAGGTCCACGTCCCGGTCGGCAGCGAGGTCGCTGAGGGTGGAGCCGCCGCGCAGGGCCCGTCGGACGTCCAGGGGATCGACCCCGAGGACCCATGCCGCGGCTTCCAGGTCCAGCCCCCCGGGCCCGCCGCGCAGCGCCCCGTGGTGACGGTCGCTGGAGGTGAGGTCCTGGGGCCAGGCCGGTGCGGGCCCGCCGGCCGGGCCGACATCCGTGAGGTCCTGGAGCATCGTGCGCATGGTCACCCTCCTCGTCGGTCGGCCCGGCCTCCCTGGGCACCGCACCAGGGTGACGAACCAGCCTGTGAGGAACCTGGGAGAACCGGTCAGGTGCGGCGCCGCACCCGCCACACGCGCGCCACCACCCCGACGGCCAGGACCACCAGCCCGGTGGCCACCGCCCCGACCGGGAGGGTGGCCACCAGGACCACGCACCCCACCGCGCCCAGGCCCTGCAGGGCGCGCGGGAACCGGCGGTGCGGACCCTGCTGGGTCCAGGCGGCCAGGTTCGCGACGAGGTAGTACAGGAGCACCCCGAACGAGGAGAACCCGATCGCGCCCCGCAGGTCGACCGTCAGCACCAGCACGCACACCACCACCGCCAGGGCGACCTCGGCGTGGTGCGGCACCCGGAACCGGGGGTGGACGGCCGCCAACCAGCGGGGCAGGTCACCGGTGCGGGCCATCGCCAGGCTGGTGCGCCCCACCCCTGCGACCAGCGCGAGCAACGCCCCCAGGGCCGCCGCCGCGGC
>NZ_AXCZ01000520.1 GCF_000767165.1 Cellulomonas bogoriensis 69B4 = DSM 16987 | reverse complement strand
GGCCCAGGACGTGACCGCCGGTGGTGAGCCTGGTCCTGCTGCCGCCGATCCCGGGGACCCGGGCGGCGGGGGCGGCACGGAGGCCGAGACACCCACCGACGAGCCCGACCCGACCGATCCCACGTCCGTGCCACCCGCAGACCCCCAGGAGGCCCCGCCCGGTTCGGGTGATCCCGCACCGGGCAGCCCGCCGGACCGCGCGACGGAGCCGACGGCCGACCCCACCCCGCCGACCGGTG
>NZ_AXCZ01000418.1 GCF_000767165.1 Cellulomonas bogoriensis 69B4 = DSM 16987 | reverse complement strand
CCAGGGTCGCCGCCACGGCCCCCACCGCCACGAACGCTGCGACGACGAGCCACGGCACCTGCAGCGCGGGCATGAAGGTCGTCTGGCCCAGCGCCCTGGTGACGAGCCGGACCACGACGGCCACGACCAGCCCCGCGGCGGCGCCGACGAGAGCGGCGAGGGTCCCCACGAGCAGCCCCCCGAGCAGGACGACGTGCCGGACGGTGCGCTGCTCGGCGCCCACGGCCCCGAGCAGCGCCAGCTGCCTCTCGTTACGCCTCGCCCCGACCGCGAACGCCGGGCCGATGAGCAGCACCGCCTCCAGGAGCACGACCGCTGCCACACCTGCGACAAGGACGGCGGTCTCGGTCTCTGCTGCGCCGTCGAGGTCGTCGGCGGGGTGCCGGGGGACCTGGGAGCGGGGCGGCGGGTCCAGGAGGACCGCTCGGCTCACGACCGACGAGCCGAGCGCGTTGACCGCCAGGACGTCGTCCCACTCCACGGGCTGGGGGCCGACCACGTACCAGGAGACGCCGACGTCCTCGTGCATGGCACCCGGCTCACCGACGGTGGGCGGTGCGGTCAACGCCTCGTGCCCGGCGAGCACCTCGACCCCGCGGGGGGCCGAGTCCAGGACGCCGGTGACGGTGAGCGGCCGGCC
>NZ_AXCZ01000451.1 GCF_000767165.1 Cellulomonas bogoriensis 69B4 = DSM 16987 | reverse complement strand
TGAGGGTGTCGCCGACGGCGAGCTCCAGGCGCCGGAGCACGTCGTGCACGACGACCACCTCGTGGCCCTCGGTCGGCAGCCTCCCGGAGGCGACCTGCACGAGCCCGGGCAGTGCCGTGGCGTCCGAGACGGATGCCACGGACACCCACCCACGCAGGACCCGGTCACCGGCTGAGACCCGGGGCTCGACCTGCATGTACCGGACGAGCCGTGAGCCGGGAGGCAGCGCGTCCAGGAGCGCGGCCTCGTACCCGGTGAGGGTGGGGGCGGTCGACGTGCCGGGCCCGGACAGGAAGATCTGTCGTGCTGCGGGGTCCTGGACCACGCCCGGGCCCTCGAACCCCGAGACCTCGGCCTGGGCCTGCGTCCCGAGGGTGTACCCGACCTGCTGGGCCGGGGTGGAGTCGCCGGACTGCACCACCACCGCGCCGGCGGTCCCGACCATGACCGGCAGGCCGACCAGGGCGCACACCAGGGCGGTGCGGCCCCGTGCGCGGCGTGCGTCGCGGCCGGCGATCCTGGCGGC
>NZ_AXCZ01000415.1 GCF_000767165.1 Cellulomonas bogoriensis 69B4 = DSM 16987 | reverse complement strand
GCCGTCGGGCGACCCAGGGGTGAGGTCCTGCGCCGCGCGGGGCGGGCTCTGGTCCTCGGGTCGGACTGGGCGCAGGTGTGGGAGGTCGGTGAGGGTCTCGAGCCGGTCGCCCGGGCGCTGCGACCGGCTTGGCAGGACGGCGTGCCCGCGGTCCCCGCGCTCCGGGACGCCGCGGACCGGCACCGCCGTGAACGGCAGGGACGGGCCCTGGAGGAGGCCGGACGTCTGGGAGTCCGCCTGGTGCTCCCTCTGGGGCTGTGCCACCTGCCCGCGTTCGTGCTGGTGGGCCTGGTGCCGGTGCTGGTGTCGATGGCTTCGGGCCTCGGGTGAGCGCTGTCCACCGGTGCCGGTCCCGCTCCAGGGACCGGCGGGCGCACGGCGGCACCGTGGTGCCGGTCGGGGCGACGGGCTCCGGCACGACGAGAGGACGGACCATGACCGAGGCCACGACGACGAACGACCCGGGCACCACCGGCCCCGCCCGGCGTCCCGGGACGGACCTGTGGTCCGACGACACCGGCATGGCGACCGCGGAGTACGCGATCGCGACGGTCGCTGCGGCCGGGTTCGCCGGCCTGCTCATCCTGATCCTGCGCAGCGACGAGGTCCGTGAGCTCCTGCTGGGGATCGTCCGTGGGGCCCT
>NZ_AXCZ01000449.1 GCF_000767165.1 Cellulomonas bogoriensis 69B4 = DSM 16987 | reverse complement strand
ACCGCCGAGCTGGCACTGGCGCTGCCCGCCGTGGTCCTGGTCCTGGCCGTCGTCCTGGTGACGGCGTCGGCAGGGGCGGCGCGGCTGCGGTGCGAGGACGCGGCTCGCGCGGCGGCGCGCGTCGCGTCCACGGGCGTCAGCGACGACGCCGTCCACGGGGCGGCCCTGGAGGTCATGGGCCGCCCCGTGGAGGTGACGGTGCGTCGGGACCCCCCGTGGGTGGTCGTCGACGTCGTGACCGTCATGCCCGGCGGGTGGTTCACCGGTGGGGCCCTGGGGCTCTCGGCGACCGCGACGGCGCTGCTCGAGCCCTCCGTCGGAGGTCACCACCACGGGTGGTCCCCGTGAGCCGCTGCGGGCACGTGACCGCCACGGGTGCAGGCCTCGCGGGGGACCGCGGGTCGGGCAGCGTCCTGGTGATCGCCCTGGTCGCCGCGGTGGTGGTGCTCGCCGGTGGGCTCGCCGTCCTCGGGCAGGCGGGTGTGGTGCGTGCCCAGGCGCAGAGCGCTGCCGACCTGGCGGCCCTGGGAGGGGC
>NZ_AXCZ01000340.1 GCF_000767165.1 Cellulomonas bogoriensis 69B4 = DSM 16987 | reverse complement strand
CCGCCCGCGCCCACGCCCGTGAGGTGCGCGCGCACGCCGCGTCCGGGCAGCACGCGCTCACGGCCCTGCTGCCCCTGCTCGACGACGTCCGCACCGCTGTCACCGGTGAGGGCGCGGCCCGCGACCAGCTGCTCGCGACGGCCAGGGTCTCGGCGGTCGCGTCCGCAGCCCAGGTCCCCGTCGCCGACGGGGTGCGCGCCACCTACTACACGCTGTCGACCGACGCCGACGGGTGGCGGGTGCTGGGCGACCCGCGCACCCGCGGTCGGGGAGGTGACCTCGTCGGCCAGGTCTCGGAGAAGGACGAGCCCGAGCACCCCGTGTGGGACGCCTTGGATTCCCGTGACAGCGACTCCAGCGTCTACAGCGACCCCGAGCGTGGCCCCGGGCTGGACTGGTCCGCGCTCCCCTTCGGCACGGTCGTGACCGTGCCGGTGCGTGACGGGTCGACGGTGTTCGGGGTGCTGGTCGTGGACGCCCCCAGGCCCGGCTCCCTGACGGAGACCGACCGGTTGGCTGTGGTCGCCGCCGCGCGGGCCATGTCGGTGCTGCTGTCGCTCACCGGCCCCGCACCCACGCCGAGCCCCCGTCCGACCGCGTCGACGTCCGCCGCCCGCAGCACCACCCGGGCGACCACGGCACGTGCGACGACCACGCGGGGTGCGGCCAAGAAACCCACCGCTGAGACGACGAGCTGACCGGAGGCACCGATGAGCGCACCGATGCAGGCCGCTGAGGCCCAGGCCGTCCGCCGGACGGAGGCCACGATCCGGGCGTTGCGTGAGGACTCCGCACGCCGGGTCGCGTACGACCGCACCCGCCCCGACCCGCCCCGCCGCAAGAGCCGGCGCTCCGAGGACGGTGAGAGCACCGGCACCGAGAGCACGGGCGCGCAGACCGGCACGCGCAAGACGAAGGAACCGAAGCCGCCGAAGCCACCGAAGGAGCCGAAGGAGCCGAAGGCCGCCAAGCCGCCCAAGGCACCCAAGGCACCCAAGGCAGCCGAGGCGCCTCAGGAGCCCACGTCCGAGGCCACGCGGACCCGCCGTCTGGGACGTCCCTTCGGGCGGAAGAAGACCGAGGACGCGCCCCCCGCGACCGAACCGGCCACGCCTGCACCCGCCCCCGGGCCTCCGGCTGCGGAGCCGACCTCAGCGACGCCCACGGCCGCCAAGCCCACGG
>NZ_AXCZ01000347.1 GCF_000767165.1 Cellulomonas bogoriensis 69B4 = DSM 16987 | reverse complement strand
GCCACCGACACCACCGGCCTGCTCCTCATGGGTGCCAGGCTCTACAACCCCGTCACCGGACTCTTCACCAGCGTGGACCCCGTCGTCGGCGGCAACACCACCGCGTACGCTTACCCACAAGACCCCATCAACAAGACCGACCTGGATGGAAAGCGTGCGGTACGCAAGTGGATCAAACGCGGCGTCGCCGCCCTTGGAGTGGCCGCGATGATCGCGTGCGTGGTCGCAACCGCAGGGGCTTGTGCATTGATCGGCGTAGCGGCCGCGTCGGCAAGCATCGCATCGAACTTCTACGCGTATAAGCGAGAAGGGATGAGCGGAAGATCTTTCGCAATCAACACGGCCCTGGACCTCGGAGGTCCATTCGTTCGCGGGGTAAGGGCGCTTGGCAAAGTCGGTCGACACGCTCAGATTACCCGCCACTCACGACCGGTGATCAGAGGATCATCACGTGCTCGTCACGTACGCCAAACCTATAGAAATGGCCAATCCACGCTGCGGGCTTCGTACAGGTACAGGCGAGCTAACTCGGTGACCAAGACCGCATTCCACATGGCAAGCGGAGTTCGATCCGCGTGGGGATTTAGGTGATTCGAAGATGGCCTATCTGGTGCCAATTCTCGGCGCGTTGACCATCACGATGGGCGTAGCGTTACTGGTTCAGGGAACGCGAACAGCGCACGGCCTTCGCGACAATTTCTGGAGTTGGCCAGATCCCGTGATCGGCATCCTTTACGGTGGGCCAGGCGTACTGTACGCGCTTGCCGCTCTCGATGTAGTGTTCCCTTCAGGGAGCGGACCGGAGGCACCGGGCCCGTTGATACCTGTGGGAGTTTCTTGGGGTCTCGCCGTATTAGGAGTCGCTGCCGCGGCCGCTTATGCGAGGATTCTCAGTTTGGTCTACAGGGCAAGCCTTGCGCGCGCGGACCAGCGCCGATCCGGTGGCAATTTGAGATCAGGCCGACAGTCCAAGCTCAGCGGCGCATACCCTGCAGGAGATATGGTCGTGTGCATGGCGCTTGCTACGGCGAGCGTCTCGCTGGGCGCGGTCCTCATCTTGCAGATGTGATCCGACGTGGGGTGTGGGGACGTTCCGGGCGA
>NZ_AXCZ01000338.1 GCF_000767165.1 Cellulomonas bogoriensis 69B4 = DSM 16987 | reverse complement strand
CCAACCCGCTGCCGCACTGACGGTCGAGCGTCACACCGGGGACCTCGTGCCCCAGCCCGGCCGCGAGGGCCCCGACCCTCGCCACGTTCCCCCCGGGGCCGGTGCAGTTGCCCACGACGACGTCGTCCGGCGCAGGGCCCCCGGCGGCGGCCATCTCGCCCACGACCGCGCCGATCACTGGCGCGACCAGGCCGGTGACGTCCACACCCGCGAACGCCCGCCCCACCGTCCCGATCGGGGTGCGACGCGCGGCCACCACCACCGGTGTCCTGTCGTTCACGGCCACCCCACCTGCACCAGGTCCGGGGACCCGGCACCCTCACCCAGCGCCGCGGCCACGACCGCCCGGGCGGGCTTGCCCGAGGACGTGCGCGGCACCTGCGCGACCCGCACCCACCGGCGTGGGCGCTGCGCCGGTGACAGCAGATCCCGGGTCGCCGCCACCAACGCCGTCCGGGTCACGTGCTCATCCGTGCGCAGCACCGCCGTCACCACCGACCCGAGCTCCGGGTGCGGGGTCCCCACGACGACGACGTCCCGCACACCCCGGACCGACGCCACCGCGCACTCCACGTCCTCGGGGACGACGGTCGCCGCACCGGTGAGGATCGCCCCGTCACCACGCCCCCGCAGCACCAACGACCCACCCGGCACCCCACCCGGCACCCCACCCGGCCCGGCCGGCTCGGGCGCGTCGGCCAGGTCACCGACCGTCACCCACCCCTGCCCGTCGCGACGCATCGGCCCCGACACCCCGGCCAGGTACCCGTCCGCGACCCACGGGGACCGCACCCACACCTCACCCAACCCGGTGCCCGCGACCGGCCGCACGTCGACCTCCACCTGCGGGAACGGACGCAACCCGCGCCCGTCGACGTCCACCGCCACGAACGACAGCTCGACCGCCCCGTAGTACGCGACCACGGAGACACCCAGGGCGGTGGCGCGCTCGCGGGTGCCGTGCGGCAGGGCCGCTCCCCCGCACACCAGGGTGCGCACCGACCCGGGGCCGGTGGCCTCCAGGACGTCGAGGGTGTCGGTGACGGTGCGCGGCACACCGTGGACGACGTCCGTGTCGGTGAGCGCGCGGGCGAACGCCGGGCCGGTGCTGGTGGGGGCGGTGCGGACCGTCGCGCCCTCGGCGAGGGCGTGCAGGGCGGCGAACGACCACAGGGACGACGCGGTGCTACCGGGCAGCAGGACGG
>NZ_AXCZ01000336.1 GCF_000767165.1 Cellulomonas bogoriensis 69B4 = DSM 16987 | reverse complement strand
GTCATCGGCAACGGCCAAGGCCTCGATGGCGGTCCGGGAATCCAGGGCACCGCACCAGGCGCAACCCTCTACTTCTACGCCGCGAGCCGCACCAGTTCGGACCAGGCTTGGCCGTGTTCCGTCGACGGGGTCGATGGCATGCTCCTGGCCATCGAGCAGGCCGTCCGTGACGGAGCGCACATCATCTCGATCTCTCTAAGCAAGAACCTCCCCCATGACCTCGCTGATGCCCTAGCCGTAGCGCAGCGCTCAGGAGCGATCGTGGTCGTCACCTCCCCCGGAAAACGCGCTATCGGCACATTCGACACCGGCATTGCAGGAGCTAACGGCATGGTCATCGTCGAGGCTGCCGGACCTGACGGGCTCCCCGTAGAAGGACTGTCGGTCTCCCACCCGTTGGTCACTGTCGCCGCCCCTGGAGCCCAGATGCGCATCTACAACGGATACGAAAACTGGGAAGAGTACCGCTTGCAGGATGGCACGTCGTTGGCCACTCCTTGGGTGGCGGGTGCACTGGCGCTCGTCTGGTCAGAATATCCCCAAGCAACTGGGAACCAGATTATACAGACCCTGGTGCGCCACACCTTCCAGAACAGCGGGGAGATGGATCGCCACGGTGACACCATCGGGTACGGCACGGTCTCCATCCTAAATATGCTCAACGCTGACCCAACCGCATATCCCGACGCCAACCCTCTCTTGCGTGACGACCCCCTCGTGTCCCCTTCCATCGCCGACATCACCGGTACGCCAACGCCTGACGATCAAGCCGACGATCCCGCACCGGGGTCAGGCGATGGCACAGAGAAGGCGCCGCCGGATGGTGACGGAGCCTTCTCGAACCTCTTGGTTCTGACATCTACGATCGTTGGCGCTGCCATTCTTCTGGCACTGGTGAGTTTGGTCGTGATTGTCGTCGCACGTCGTAACCGGAGAGGACGGAGCTGATGCGCCCATCAGAGGAACTGCGGACCGTTGGTGAGCACCCGAGATCTGCGCTCACTGAGATCCAGGCCGAGTTCCTGGACCTGGCCGGCGAAGCGGTTGAGCTGGAACGGGTCGCGGCTTGGGTTCTGCGCCAGGCTGGCAATGTCGGGATGGGAGGCCAGGCTGCCGAACTGGCCGCCGAGCGCATCGCCATCCTCGCCAAGGACGTCATCACCGCGACCGATCAGATCCGACAAGCAGCACGTGCAGCCGACGACGCACGTAGCGCGCTGATGGC
>NZ_AXCZ01000030.1 GCF_000767165.1 Cellulomonas bogoriensis 69B4 = DSM 16987 | reverse complement strand
TGGTGCCGGCCCCGCCCCGTCCGCAGGCCGCTCCACGGGACTCGACGCGGCGCGCGCTGGCGATCGCCCAGGACGCGCCGGTGATGGTCACCGTCGGTCGTCTCGCACCGCAGAAGGGTCTGGACCTCCTGTGCGACGCCGCCTCGAGCCTGCTCGGGCGACCCGGCCTGACCTGGTTGGTCGCCGGGGACGGACCTCTGGAGGCCGCCGTCCGCGACCGCGTCGGTGCCGAGGGCCTGCCGGTGCGGCTGCTCGGGCGTCGCGAGGACGTCGCCGACCTCATGGCAGCGGCGGACGTGGTGGTCAGCACCGCCCGGTGGGAGGGCCAGCCGCTCGGCATCCAGGAGGCGCTGGCCCTCGGCTCGGCGGTGGTCGCCACCGACGTGGGCGGCACCGCCGAGGTGACCGGCGACGCGGCCGTGCTCGTCGGTACGGACGGTGAGGAGATCGGCCGTGCCGTCGCCGCCCTCCTCGACGACCCGGACGCCCGGGCGGCGTTGTCGGCGCGTGCACGCACCCGGGCCGCGCAGCTGCCCGACCTGGAGGTCACGCTCGACCAGCTCGAGGGCGTCTACAGGCGGACGGGGACGCGCGCCGCGCCCGGTGCCGCCGGTCGGGTCGGGTACAGTTGAAGCCCGTGGCAGAGCGCGCGAATCGACTCCCCGGGCGGTCGGACAACACGACCCGGCACATCTTCGTCACCGGCGGCGTGGCGTCCTCCTTGGGCAAGGGGCTGACGGCCTCGAGCCTGGGGCGCCTCCTCCGGTCCCGGGGCCTGCGGGTCACGATGCAGAAGCTGGACCCCTATCTCAACGTCGACCCCGGAACGATGAACCCGTTCCAGCACGGTGAGGTGTTCGTCACCAGCGACGGGGCCGAGACCGACCTGGACATCGGCCACTACGAGCGGTTCCTGGACGTGGACCTGACCGCCCAGGCGAACGTCACCACCGGTCAGGTGTACTCGACGGTGATCGCCAAGGAGCGTCGCGGGGAGTACCTGGGCGACACGGTGCAGGTCATCCCGCACATCACCGACGAGATCAAGGCCCGGATGCGGGCCCAGGCGGGCCCCGACGTCGACGTGATCATCACCGAGATCGGTGGCACCGTCGGCGACATCGAGTCCCAGCCGTTCCTGGAGGCGGCCCGTCAGGTGCGCCACGACCTGGGTCGCGACGACGTGTTCTTCCTGCACGTGTCGCTGATCCCCTACATCGGGCCCAGCGGTGAGCTGAAGACCAAGCCCACCCAGCACTCGGTGGCGGCGCTGCGTTCGATCGGCATCCAGCCCGACGCCCTGGTCCTGCGCGCCGACCGTGACGTCCCCGAGTCCGTCAAGCGCAAGATCGCCCTCATGTGCGACGTGGAGAGCGAAGCGGTGGTGACCGCCGCCGACGCCCCGAGCATCTACGACATCCCGCGCGTCCTGCACAGCGAAGGGCTGGACGCCTACGTCGTGCGACGCCTGGGCCTGCCGTTCCGGGACGTGGACTGGGCGGCCTGGGAGCGCGTGACCCACGCGGTCAACAACCCGTCCCACGAGGTCGAGATCGCCCTGGTCGGCAAGTACATCGACCTGCCGGACGCGTACCTGTCGGTCACCGAGGCCCTGCGCGCCGGGGGCTTCGCCAACGATGCCCGCGTGCGGATCCGCTGGGTGGCGTCCGACGACTGCGCCACGCCCGAGGCCGCGGCCCGGGCCCTGGGCGGGGTCGACGCCGTCCTGGTGCCCGGCGGGTTCGGGGTGCGAGGCATCGAGGGCAAGGTCGGTGCCCTGACCTGGGCGCGGACCAGCAGGGTCCCCACCCTGGGGATCTGCCTCGGTCTGCAGGTCATGGTCATCGAGTACGCCCGGGCGGTGCTCGGGCTGGCTCACGCCTCCTCCTCGGAGTTCGACCCCGGGACCGAGGACCCGGTGATCGCCACGATGGCCGAGCAGCTCGCCATCGTGGGCGGCGAGGGGGACCTGGGTGGCACGATGCGCCTGGGCGCCTACGACGCCGTGCTCGCCCCCGGGTCGGTCGTGGCCGAGGCGTACGGCAGCGAACGGGTCACCGAGCGGCACCGTCACCGCTACGAGGTCAACAACGCCTACCGGCAGGCCCTGGAGGACGCCGGCCTGGTCGTGTCGGGCGTGTCGCCGGACTCCTCGCTCGTCGAGTTCGTGGAGCTCCCGCGTCAGACCCACCCGTACTACGTCGCGACGCAGGCCCACCCGGAGTTCGCCTCACGTCCCACGCGCGCCCACCCGCTGTTCGCGGGGCTGGTGAAGGCGGCGCTGGACTCCCGTGGCTGACCTGCGGGACGCGCCGGGGGCGCGTCGCACCGTGTCCTCCCGCACGATCCACCAGGGGATGGTGTGGGACGTCGTCGGTGAGGACGTGGACCTGGGCGAACCGGGCACGGTGCACCGCGAGTTCGTCCGTCACCCTGGCGCGGTGTCGGTGATCGTCCTGGACGACGAGGACCGCGTGCTGCTGCTCAGCCAGTACCGTCACCCCGTCCGCAGCGTCATGTGGGAACCACCGGCGGGGCTCCTCGACGTCGAGGGGGAGGACCCGTGGACCGCGGCGCGGCGGGAGCTGCTCGAGGAGGCCGACCTGGAGGCCGGGTCCTGGTGGGTCCTCGCCGACTACGTGTCGAGCCCCGGGGGCAGCGACGAGACCCTGCGGGTGTTCCTGGCGCGCGACGTGCGGGAGGTGCCCGAGGGTCGGCGTCACCACCGCGTCGCGGAGGAGAGCCAGATCGTGTGCCGGTGGGTGCCCCTCGACGAGGCCGTCACCGCGGTGCTCGCCGGACAGGTGCGCAACCCGTCAGCGGTGGTGGGTGTGCTGGCCGCCGCGACCGGCCGGTCACGCGACTGGCGTGACCTGCGCGCCCCGGACGTCCCGCTGCCCTGAACGGGCGCGTTCCCGCAACGACATCACCTGGTTGACCTGCGCGACGACGAGCACCCCGGCGCCGAGCATGTGCGCGGCGACCAGGACCTCAGGCAGCCCGGTGAAGAACTGCACGTACCCGATCGCGCCCTGGGCGAGGGTGACCACGAGGAGCACCACGGCTGCGTCTCGGGGCACCGCACCGGTGGTACGCCGGTGCACGACGACGACGAGGGCGACGAGCAACGTCAGGTAGACCCACACCGCGGCGGCGTGCACGCGTGCGGTGGCGACCGGGTCGAGGGGCAGCCGTTGGGCGATCTCCGTGTCACCCGAGTGCGGGCCCGCTCCCGTCACCACCACGCCCAGGCCGATGACCACGACGGCGACCGCGACCAGGCCGCGGGTCAGTGCCCGTGCGCTGCCGTCGACGAGGGGGACGGGCGGTGCGTCGCCCTCCCGGTGACGGCGCAGCAGGGCAGCGGAGGCGGCGATGAGCACCATCGAGATGAGGAAGTGCGCGCCCACCCACGCGGGGTGCAGCTCGAGCAGGACGGTCAGTCCGCCGACGACGGCCTGGACCGCGACACCGACGAGGGGCACGAGCCCGAGGAGCCGGTAGCTGCGCAGCCGGTGCCGCTCACGCCACACCACCCACGCGGTCAGCAGCGCCAGGATGCCCAGCACGCCGGTGAGGGTCCGGTTGCCGAACTCGACCAGACCGTGCAGCGAGTCCGCCTCGTGGAGCTCGGGTGTGAAGCGCCCGGGTTCGCACTGCGGCCAGGTCGAGCACCCCAGGCCCGAGTCGGTGAGACGCACGGCCCCACCGGTGACGACGATGCCGATCTGCGCGACCAGGTTCGCCCAGAGGATCCGTCGGGCCCACCGGTAGGAGGGGGCGCGTCGGGGTCGAGGGTCTCGGTCGACGCCCGGGCCGTCAGCGGCGGTCGCGGGCGGTGGGGGTGCGGCACTCACAGGTACCACGGTAGTCGGCGTCCGGAGCGGTCCCGTCGTGACGTGCGTCTCAGGACCACCGGAACGCGCGTGAGACGAGGGCACCGGCCGCAACGGTCCACACGGTCAGGACGACGATCGGAGCCAGCGGGAGGCCGCCTCCGGTGAGGGCGGTGCGCAGCCCCTCGCCGAGCGCCCCGGAGGGCAGCAGCGTCGCGAGCGACCCCATGGGCCCGGGCAGCAGGTCGGCGGGCAGGACGACCCCGCCGCCGGCGAGCAGCAGCACCCACACGAGGTTCGCGACCGCGAGGACGGCCTCGGCGCGCAGCGTCCCGGCCAGGAGCAGGGCCAGGGCCGTGAACGCCGACGTCCCCAGGACCAGGACCACGAGCGCGGCCGGAACCCCGGCGACGTCGGGTCGCCAGCCCAGCACCACGGCGACGACGACCAGCACCGTCATCTGGACCGCCTGCACGCACGCCATCCCCAGGATCTTCCCGGCGAGGAGGCCTCCTCGCCCCAGGGGGGTGGTCGCCAGCAGGCGCAGGACCCCGTTCCGTCGGTCGAAGCCGGTGGCGATCGCCTGGGAGGTGAACGCGGTCGACATCACGGCGAGCGCCAGGACGCCGGGTGCGACCAGGCTGATCCGGTCCTCGGTACCCAGGTCGACGAGCCCCGTCCGGGCGAGGACCACGAGCAGGAGGGTCGGCAGGACCAGGGTGATCACCAGCTGCTCGCCGTTGCGCAGCACGGTGCCCATCTCGAACACGGCCTGGGCCCGCACCCGCCGCGTCAGTGGGGCGGCGCCGGGCGCACCGGGGCCCGACGGCGCTGCGGGCGCCGGTGCGCCCGGGCGAGGTCCTGTCGGTGTGCTGCTCATCGCAGGCTCCGTCCGGTGAGGTCCAGGAAGACGTCCTCCAGGGTGCGTCTGCCGGTGGTGAGGCTGCGCACCAGCAGGTCGTGCTCGTGCGCCCACCCGGTCACGGCGTGGACCACCTGGGGGGTGACGGCCCCGGTGACCTCCAGGGTGTCAGGGGCCCCGCAGGTGCTGACATCGACGTCCGTCGCGGTACCGGTCCCGGCGAGCGCGGTGCGCAACGCCGACGCCAGGTCGCGGTCCTCGTGGTGCCCGGTGACCCGGACCCGGATGCTGGCGTTGCTGCCGACGAGCTCGGCGACGGTCCCGGCCGCGACGGTGGTGCCGTGGTCGACCACCGCGACGTGGTCGGCCAGCGCCTCCGCCTCGGCCATCTGGTGGGTCGTGAGCACGATCGTGGTCCCGTCCTCGCGCAGCTCGCGCACGAGGTCCCAGACCGCCAGGCGGGCCTGGGGGTCCATGCCGGCGCTCGGCTCGTCCAGGAACACCAGCTCGGGGCGGCCCACCACCGCGGTCGCCAGCGCCAGCCGTTGGCGCTCGCCGCCGGACAGTCGGCGCACCTGGGTGCGCGCGAAGCCGCCCAGGCCGAGGCGCTCGGACAGCTCGCCGGGGTCGCGGGGGCGGGCGTACATGGTGCTGACGTGCCGCAGCACCTCTTCGGCGCGGACGGTGGTGGGCAGGCCGCCGTCCTGCAGCATGACCCCGACCCGCGGCCGTAGGGCCTTGGCGTCGGTCGCGGGGTCCAGGCCGAGCACCCGGACGGTTCCGCCGTCCGCCCGGCGCAGGCCTTCGCAGCACTCGACGGTGGTCGTCTTCCCGGCGCCGTTCGGACCGAGCAGGGCCGTGACCTGGCCCGTCGGGGCCGTGAGGGTGAGACCGTCCACGGCGGTCGCGCCCCGGTAGCGCTTGACCAGTGCGGTGACGGCGACGGCCGGCTGGTCGGGGGGCGAGGAGTCGACGGGCACGAGGTCGGAGTCTAGGCGCGCCGGGGGCTGAGCGCGGTGAGGGCATCCTTCGTTGCGGGGAAGGAATTCAGCAACAACACTGTTGTCTATATCGAGACCGGTCGGATCCCCGCAGGAGGAGGTGTCAGCACGTGGAGCGCGATGCCCAGCAGCACGACGTCGTGGACGCCTCCACTCGTGAGCGGGTCCTGCGACTGGTGGTCGAGGACGGGCCCGTGTCGGTCGTGGAGCTGGCCTCGCGGCTGGCGCTGACGGCCGCGGGCGCGCGACGGCACGTCGCCGCGCTGGAGGCCGAGGGTCAGATCACCGTGCACCAGGGGCCCGACCCTCTGGTCAGGGGACGTCGGGGGCGTCCGCCGCGTCGGTACGTCGCCACCGAACGGGGGCAGGCCGTCCTCGCGAGCGCCTACTCCGATCTGGCCGTGCAGGCGCTGCGCTACCTGGCGTCTGCCGGGGGAGGGGGCTCGGTCGAGGACTTCGCGGCACGACGGGCCGCCGAGCTGCGGGAGCGGCACGGCCACGTGCTTCGGTACCGGTCGGTCGAGGATCGTGTCGCCGCGCTGGCCGAGTCCCTGTCCCGGGAAGGGTTCGCCGCCTCGGCGCGTCCGGTGCCCGGCGGGCGTGCGGTGCAGCTGTGCCAGGGTCACTGCCCGGTGCAGGACGTCGCGGCGCTCTTCCCCCAGCTGTGCGAGGCCGAGACCAAGGTCTTCTCCGAGATGCTGGGCGTCCACGTCCAGCGCTTGTCCACGCTCGCCGGAGGCGGGCACGTCTGCACGACCCACGTCCCCACGACCACCCCGGCCGCGACGGACCGTCCGGCACCAGCCCACACCGTGGAGGGAACACGATGAGCGCACCCACCGAGCCCATGTCCACCGACGAGGAGATCATCAACTCGATCGGCGCCTACGGGTACGGCTGGCACGACACCGACACGGCGGGTGCGACCGCACGCCGTGGCGTGGACGAGGACGTCGTCCGGGAGATCTCGCGGCTCAAGAACGAGCCCGAGTGGATGTTGAACATGCGGCTGAAGTCGTTGCGCCTGTTCGAGAAGAAGCCGATGCCCAGCTGGGGCTCGGACCTGTCGGGCATCGACTTCGACCGGATCAAGTACTTCGTCCGGTCCACCGAGAAGCAGGCCACCAGCTGGGAGGAGCTCCCGGAGGAGATCAAGAACACCTACGACCGTCTGGGCATCCCCGAGGCCGAGAAGCAGCGCCTGGTCGCGGGTGTGGCCGCGCAGTACGAGTCCGAGGTCGTCTACCACCAGATCCGCGAGGACCTGGAGGAGCAGGGCGTGCTGTTCCTGGACACCGACACGGCCCTGCGCGAGCACCCGGAGATCTTCGAGCAGTACTTCGGGACGGTCATCCCGCCCGGCGACAACAAGTTCGCGGCGCTCAACACCGCGGTGTGGTCCGGCGGGTCGTTCGTCTACGTGCCCCCCGGTGTGCACGTCGAGATCCCGCTCCAGGCCTACTTCCGGATCAACACCGAGAACATGGGGCAGTTCGAGCGGACGCTGATCATCGCCGACGAGGGCTCGTACGTGCACTACGTCGAGGGCTGCACGGCGCCGATCTACTCCAGCGACTCGTTGCACTCGGCGGTCGTGGAGATCATCGTGAAGAAGAACGCGCGGGTGCGGTACACCACGATCCAGAACTGGTCGAACAACGTGTACAACCTGGTGACCAAGCGCGCCACGGCTGCCGAGGGCGCGACCATGGAGTGGGTCGACGGCAACATCGGCTCGAAGGTCACGATGAAGTACCCTGCGATCTACCTCATGGGTGAGCACGCGAAGGGCGAGACGCTGTCGATCGCGTTCGCGGGTCAGGGCCAGCACCAGGACGCCGGGGCCAAGATGGTGCACGCCGCGCCCCGCACGTCGTCCTCGATCATCTCCAAGTCGGTGGCCCGCGGTGGTGGCCGCACCTCCTACCGCGGACTGGTCCAGGTCCTGGAGGGGGCTGAGCACTCGGCGTCGACGGTCCTGTGCGATGCGTTGCTGGTCGACCAGATCTCCCGTTCCGACACCTACCCGTACGTCGACGTCCGCGAGGACGACGTGTCCATGGGGCACGAGGCGACGGTGTCGCGGGTGAGTGAGGACCAGCTGTTCTACCTCATGTCCCGCGGCATGGAGGAGACCGAGGCGATGGCGATGATCGTGCGCGGCTTCGTCGAGCCGATCGCCCGCGAGCTCCCGATGGAGTACGCCCTGGAGCTCAACCGTCTGATCGAGCTGCAGATGGAAGGTTCCGTCGGCTGATGACCGCACCCAGCACCGACACCATGACCACGGGAGAGGCTCCGTCCACCGAGATGACCACTGACCTGTCGACCGACCACAGCCGCGCCACCAACGACGGCGCCCACACCCACGGCACCGTGCCCGAGGGGTCGCGGGCCGAGCGCCGCACGTCGTTCGCCCTGAGCGACTTCGCGGTGCCCACCGGCCGGGAGGAGGAGTGGCGCTTCTCCCCGGTGCAGCGGCTCGCCCCGCTGTTCGCCGCCGACGGCGGCACCCTGAACGGCGTGGGACCCCGCACGACCGTCGTGAACCCGCCTGAGGTCACCGTCGAGATCGTCGGGCGTGACGACGTGCGTCTGGGACGTGCCGGCGAACCGGGGGACCGGACCGCCGCTGCGGCCTGGGCCTCGTTCGCGGAGGCGACGGTCGTCACCGTCCCCGCCCGGGCGGTCGCGTCCGCGGCGACGAGCATCCGCATCGAGGGCACCGACACCACCGCGCTGGAACCGGCCGGTTCGCACCTGCTGATCCATGCCGAGGCGCTGAGCGAGTCCGTGGTGGTCGTGGACCACGTGGGCGGCGCGCAGCTGACCGAGACGGTCGAGGTGGTCGTCGAGGACGGCGCGCACCTGACCCTGGTGTCGATCCAGGACTGGGACGCGGGAGCGGTGCACGCCTCCGCGCACCGCATGCGGCTGGGCAACGACGCGAAGGTCAAGCACATCGTCGTGACCCTGGGTGGGGACGTCGTGCGCGTGACCCCGGACGCGGAGTTCACCGGCCCGGGCGGTGAGGTCGAGATGCTCGGCCTGTACTTCGCGGACGCCGACCAGCACCAGGAGCACCGGCTGTTCGTCGACCACGCGGTGCCCTCGTGCCGGTCGCGGGTCACCTACAAGGGTGCGTTGCAGGGCGCGGGCGCCCACACGGTGTGGGTCGGGGACGTCCTGATCCGGGCCGCCGCCGAGGGCACCGACACCTACGAGCTCAACCGCAACCTGGTGCTGACCGACGGCGCGCGGGCGGACTCCGTGCCCAACCTGGAGATCGAGACCGGTGTGATCGAGGGAGCCGGGCACGCCTCGGCGACCGGACGGTTCGACGACGAGCAGCTGTTCTACCTGCGCTCGCGCGGCATCCCCGAGGTCGACGCGCGTCGCCTGGTGGTACGTGGCTTCTTCGCCGAGCTCATCCAGCAGATCGGCGTCCCCGCGGTCGAGGAACGCCTGGTCGAGGCGATCGACGCCGAGCTGGCCAAGAGCATGAGCGTGATCGACGGATCCGGGGCGGCGGTGGGCCGGTGACCGCCCAGCTCGCCTGCACGATCCACGACGTGGCGCCCGGTGCGGCTCTGCGCGTGGAGCTGGAGGGCCCGCAGGGCCCGGTCGAGGTCGCGGTGGTCCGTGACTCCGACGGCACCTTCCACGCCGTGTCCGACCTGTGCTCCCACGGGCAGGTGTCCCTGTCCGACGGGGACGTGGACGGCTGCACCATCGAGTGCTGGCTCCACGGCTCCACCTTCGACCTGCGCTCAGGTCAGCCGTTGGCGCTGCCCGCCACCCGGCCTGTGCCCGTGTACCCCGTGACCGTCGACGGCGAGCGCGTGCTCGTGGACGTCGAGACCACCGTGAACGCCTGAGGAGAACCCATGTCCACTCTCGAGATCCGTGACCTGCACGTCAGCGTCGAGACCAAGGAGGGCGCCAAGCCGATCCTGCGCGGTGTCGACCTGACGGTCGCCAGCGGCGAGACCCACGCCATCATGGGGCCCAACGGCTCGGGCAAGTCCACGCTGGCCTACTCGATCGCAGGGCACCCGAAGTACGAGATCACCGCCGGTTCGGTGACGCTGGACGGCGAGGACGTCCTGGAGATGAGCGTCGACGAGCGTGCCCGCGCGGGCATGTTCCTGGCCATGCAGTACCCGGTCGAGGTGCCGGGTGTGAGCGTCTCGAACTTCCTGCGGACCGCCAAGACGGCCATCAGCGGTGAGGCCCCGGCGCTGCGCCACTGGGTCAAGGACGTGCGCGCGGCCATGGAGAACCTGCGGATGGACAGCACGTTCGCCGAGCGGAACGTCAACGAGGGGTTCTCCGGTGGTGAGAAGAAGCGCCACGAGATCCTGCAGATGGAGCTGCTGAACCCGAAGTTCGCGATCCTGGACGAGACCGACTCCGGCCTGGACGTCGACGCCCTGCGCGTGGTGTCCGAGGGCGTGAACCGGGTGCGGGCCACCGGTGAGGTGGGTGTGCTGCTGATCACGCACTACACGCGGATCCTGCGGTACATCCAGCCGGACTTCGTCCACGTGTTCGTCGACGGCAAGATCGCCGAGGAGGGCGGCCCCGAGCTGGCCGAGCGCCTCGAGGCCGAGGGCTACGACCGTTTCCTGACGACCTCGGTCTGAGCCGGTGGGGCGGGCCGCCGTGACGGCCCGCCCCGTTCCTGCCACCCACCACCGAAGGGACCGCGATGACCGCAGTGCTGGACCCCGGGCGCGCCGACGCCGGTCGTGAGCTGAGCGAGGCCGAGCTGAGGGCCGTGCGTGCCGACTTCCCGCTCCTGGCCAGGACGGTCCGTGACGGACGGCCGCTGGTGTACCTGGACTCGGCGGCGACGTCGCAGAAGCCGGACGTGGTGCTGGACGCCGAGCAGGACTTCTACGCCCAGCGCAACGCCGCGGTCCACCGTGGCGCCCACCAGCTCGCCGAGGAGGCCACCGAGGCGTTCGAGGAGGCGCGGGCCCAGGTCGCCGCTCTCGTGGGGGCCCAGCAGGAGGAGATCGTGTGGCTGTCGAACGCGACGGCCGGGATCAACCTCGTGGCCTACGCGATCGCCAACGCGAGCCAGGGCCGTGGGGGGCGGGCGGCCCGGGACCTGGCACTGGCACCTGGTGACGAGGTGGTGGTCACCGAGTCCGAGCACCACGCGAACCTGGTCCCGTGGCAGGAGCTGTGCGCCCGCACGGGTGCGACGCTGCGGTGGATCGGTCTGGGGGACGACGGGCGCCTGCGTACCGAGGAGCTCTCCACGGTCGTGACCGAGCGCACCAAGGTGCTGGCGTTCACCCACGCGTCGAACGTGACCGGCGCCGTCACCGACGTCCCGGCGTTCGTGGCACGCGCACGCGAGGTCGGCGCCCTGACGGTCCTGGACGCGTGCCAGAGCGTCCCGCACCTGCCGGTGGACCTTCCTGCGCTGGGTGTGGACCTGGCGGCCTTCTCCGGGCACAAGATGCTCGGCCCCACGGGTGTGGGTGCGTTGTACGGGCGTCGGGAGGTCCTGGAGGCGATGCCACCGGTGACCACCGGCGGGTCGATGGTCGAGGTCGTGACCATGGAGACCACGACGTACGCCCCGCCCCCGCAACGGTTCGAGGCCGGGTCCCAGATGGTCGCGCAGGCCGTGGGCATGGGGGCCGCGGCCCGCTACCTGACCGAGCTGGGCATGGACGCCGTCGCGGCTCACGAGGCCCGCATGACCGGTCTCCTGCTCGAGGCCGTGACGTCGGTGCCCGGGGTCAGGGTCGTGGGACCCACCGATGCCGGTGACCGTCTCGCGGCGGTGTCGTTCGTCGTCGACGGCGTCCACGCCCACGACGTGGGCCAGGTGCTCGACGACGCCGGTGTGGCGGTGCGTGTGGGTCACCACTGCGCTCAGCCGTTGCACCGTCGCTTCGGGGTGGCTGCGACCACCCGGGCCTCGGCTGCGGTGTACACCACCGCCGAGGAGGTCGCGGCCCTGCACGACGCGCTCGCCCGGGTGCGCCCCTTCTTCGGTCTGACGGACGGAGCACCACGATGAGCTCGATGGAGCAGCTCTACCAGCAGCTGATCCTCGACCACGCCCGCACACCCCACGGCCGCGGACTGCGGCAGGGGCACGCGGCGGAGTCGTTCCAGGTGAACCCCACGTGCGGTGACGAGGTGCGCCTGCGCGTCCACCTCGGGGACGGCGCGCCCGGGCGGCTCACGGGCGTCAGCTGGGAGGGACAGGGCTGCTCGATCTCCCAGGCGTCGGTGTCGGTGATGGCCGAGCTGGTGGAGGACGTCGAGGTCACGCGCGCCGAGGAGCTCGGCGAGGTGTTCCGTGCCCTGATGCGGTCACGCGGTGCCGGGTTGTCGGAAGACCTCGAGGACGCCCTGGGCGACGCGACGGCGTTCACCGGCGTGGCCCGCTACCCGGCACGGATCAAGTGCGCCCTGCTCGGTTGGGCGGCGTTGCACGACGCGCTCATCCAGTCCGGCGCGCAGGGCGTGCACCGCGCCGGCACCGACACCGGTACCACCGACCCTCAGGAGAACGCATGAGCACCGAGACCCGACCCACGCCCCCCACGGCCGCCGACGTCGAGGAGGCGCTGCGCGACGTCATCGACCCCGAGCTCGGCATCAACGTCGTGGACCTCGGCCTGGTGTACGGCGTCGCGCTCGACCCGAACAACCACGCCGTGATCGACATGACGCTGACCTCGGCGGCGTGCCCGCTCACCGACGTGATCGAGGACCAGACCGGCCAGGCGCTCGAGGGGCTCGTCGACGGGCACCGCATCAACTGGGTGTGGATGCCGCCGTGGGGCCCGGAGAAGATCACCGACGACGGTCGTGAGCAGCTGCGGGCACTGGGCTTCAACATCTGATCCGTCGCTCGGCGACCCCTAGGATGGTCGGCGTTTGTGCCTGCCCGGACCCGGGCGGGATTCCCGACGGAGGAGTCTGAGTGCTCACGGTCCAGGACCTCGAGCTGCGCGTGGGCGTCCGCGTCCTGCTGCACCCCACGTCGTTCCGCATCGCCAAGGGTGACCGCATCGGCCTGGTGGGGCGCAACGGTGCCGGCAAGACGACGATGACCAAGGTGCTGGCGGGGGAGGGGCAGCCCGCCGGGGGCAAGGTCGTCCGGGGTGGTGACGTCGGTTACCTGCCCCAGGACCCCCGGACCGGGGACCTGGACGTCTCGGCGATGGACCGGATCCTCTCGGCCCGTGGTCTGGACACGATCATCCGCACCATGCGCTCGACCGAGGGGGCGATGGCCAGCGCCGACGACGCCACCCGTGACGAGGCGATGGAGCGCTACACCCGGGTCGAGGCGCGTTTCGTGGCCGCCGGCGGCTACGCCGCCGAGAGCGAGGCGGGGCGGATCGCGTCCAACCTGGGCCTGCCCGACCGGGTCCTGGCCCAGCCGCTGGGGACGCTGTCCGGCGGGCAGCGCCGACGGGTGGAACTCGCGCGCATCCTGTTCTCCGGGGCTGAGACTCTGATGCTCGACGAGCCGACCAACCACCTGGACGCCGACTCGATCGTCTGGCTGCGTGAGTACCTCAAGGAGTACGACGGCGGATTCCTGGTGATCAGCCACGACACCGACCTGATGCGCGCCACCGTCAACAAGGTCTTCCACCTGGACGCCAACCGGGGCGAGCTCGACCAGTACAACCTGGGGTGGGACGCGTACCTCACGCAGCGCGAGACCGACGAGCGTCGTCGCCGACGCGAACGGGCCAACGCCGAGAAGAAGGCCTCGGCCCTGGTCGCCCAGGCGGAGAAGATGCGCGCCAAGGCCACCAAGGCCGTGGCCGCCCAGAACATGCTGCGGCGAGCGGAGCGCATGCTGGAGGGCCTGGAGGACCAGAGGGCGAGCGACAAGGTCGCGAACCTGAGGTTCCCCGACCCGGCGCCGTGCGGCCGCACGCCGTTGACCGCGCGCGGCCTGAGCAAGACGTACGGGTCCCAGGAGGTGTTCACCGACGTCGACCTCGCCGTGGACCGCGGCAGCCGGGTGGTCGTCCTGGGCCTGAACGGTGCGGGCAAGACCACGCTGCTGCGGCTCCTGGCGGGGGTGGAGGCCCCGGACACCGGTGAGGTGCTGCCCGGGCACGGCCTGAAGATCGGGTACTACGCCCAGGAGCACGAGACCCTGGACACCGCCAGGACGGTGGTCGAGAACCTCCGCCACGCCGCACCGGACCTCACCGACACCCAGGTCCGCAGCGTCCTCGGGTCGTTCCTGTTCTCCGGTGACGACGCCGACAAGCCGGTGCGGGTGCTCTCCGGCGGTGAGAAGACCAGGTTGGCGCTGGCGGTGCTGGTGGTGTCGGCCGCGAACGTGCTCCTTCTGGACGAACCCACCAACAACCTGGACCCGGCGAGCCGTGCCGAGGTGCTGGGCGCGCTGCACGGGTACACCGGTGCGGTGGTCATGGTCACCCACGACGAGGGCGCGGTGGAGGCCCTGGCGCCCGAACGAGTGGTGCTTCTGCCCGATGGGGACGAAGATCTGTGGAACGACAGCTACGCGGACCTCATCTCGCTCGCGTGAGCTCGTCCCGTCCGGGGCAGGGGGTCCCGGGCAGGGCGGCGTCCCCTGCATCACCGGGGGCGTGCGGAACCTGCACCAGGAGGACGATCAATGGACAAGAAGCTTCCCAAAGGGGCCCGGATCACCGGTGAGGGTCGTGAGGCTCTGACCGCAGACCTGGTCGAGCGCTACCAGCGGGGGGAGAGCATCCGTTCGATGGCGGCCGACATCGGGCGCTCGTACGGGTTCGTGCACGGTGTGCTGGTCGACGCGGGTGTCACCATGCGCAGCCGTGGCGGCGCGACCCGTGGTCCGGCGGCCCAGGCCCGCCGCGAGGCGCTCGGGACCTGACCGGTCCCCGCCCGGGGATGCGGACGACGTCGCCGCACCCCGGGCGGCCCGCCGGTGGGACGGGCGGTCAGTGCATCTGCTGGTCGAGGATCGCGTCCTCCTCCTCCTCTGCCGTGGGCCGGCGGCAGCGAGGGGGGGTGCGTGGTGAGCCGGCTGCCGTGGCTGCGCGGTCCCGCCTGGCCAGGACGACGGCGCCACCGATGGCGCCGAGGGCGAACACCCACCACTGGAAGGCGTACGACATGTGCGACCCCAGGTCGGTGGTGGGTCGGGGGAACGCCCCGAGGCCCACGAGCGGGTCGCCGTCCTCGGTCACCACCGCCAGGTAGCCGCTCACGGACGGGGCGTCGGGCCAGCCCGGGACCGCGGCCCGCACCTCGGAGATCGCCGAGGACTGGACCTGACCTGGTGGAGCGGGCCGACCGGAGGGGGGCTCCTCGGCCCGCAACCGTCCCAGCACCTCCACCGGGCCGGCCGGGGGCGGAGGCACGGCGATGTCGTCCGCCTCCCACGCGGCGGGTACCCAGCCCCGGTTCACGAGCACCACGTGCCCGTCCAGGGGCCCGCCCTCGACCACGAGGGGTGCGAGGACGTGCAACGCGGGTTGACCGGACACCGGGCGGTTGCGCAGGAGCACCGTCCCGTCCGGCACGTACCTGCCGCGCACCCGGACCGGCTGCCACTGGTCGTCGTCGTGGACGGTCGAGCCTTCGATCGCCTGGTCGAGAGGCACCGGTGGGGCGTCGTGGTTGGCGTGCACGGTCGCGACCGCGGCGCTGCGGTCCACGTGCCGGCTCCACTGCCACATCCCGGCCACCACGCACACCGTCGCGACCAGCGCCGCGATGAGGCCGGTGGCGACCCACCGGCGGAGCTCCCGGGTGCGCTCAGCCGTCACCGGCACCGAGCTCCGCCACGGCCACCGTGTCCCGGTGGAACCCACGCGCACCGAGGAACGTCTCGAGATGGGCCCGGTGCCCGTCGCACGCCAGCCAGACCTTCCGCCGGTCCTCGGTGTGCAGGCGCGGGTTGTTCCACCGCAGCCCCCAGAGCGCGAGGTCGGTGCACCCGCGCGCGCTGCAACGCATGTCGGCGGGCTCGGGCGGGTGCGGGAGGTCCGCCTGGGTCATCGTGCTCCTTCGTCGTGGGCGGTCGGGCCGTGCGCACCGCCGCCGTCGGGCCCTAGACCCGCCGACGACGGCAGCGCCCGGGCGTCCATCAGGGTGGTGGACGCCTGCCCGCGCTCGCGCCCCGCGTTGGCCAGCACCACCGCGACGTACGGCAGGACCACCGCCCCGACGAGCAGCAGCCACCGGGACCAGTGGTCGATGAGCGCCACCCCGAGGAAGCACGCGACCCGGATCCCCATCTGGATCAGGTACCTGCGCGCGCGGCGCTGCTGGTCCTGGTCCAGCGGGACGGGGGCGTCCGTGATCTGGAGGACCTCGTCGTCGGGGCGACCTGCGTCGTGGTCGCTGTCCGCATGGCGCCTCACCACCTGAGTCTATCCCCGTCCCGCGCGCCTCGTGCCGCCGCCCGGTGGTCGGTGGCGGCGCACGGACCGCCGGGTCGGCTAACGTCGGGCAGGCCGTGCGCGCCCCGTGCCGGCCTGGGTCGAGACGACAGGAGCAACCGTGACCGACAGCGCTGGTGGTCCGCGCAGCGTGCTGGTGACCGGGGCGAGCCGCGGCATCGGTCGCGCGATCGCCGAGAGGTTCGTCGCCGCCGGTGACAAGGTCGCCACCATCCACCGCGGCGGTGACCTGCCCGAGGGCGTCCTGGGGGTTCGCGGTGACATGGCCGACACCGGTTCGGTCGACGCGGCCTTCACCGCCGTCGAGAAGGAGCACGGTCCGGTGGAGGTGCTCGTCGCCAACGCCGGGATCACCCGCGACCAGCTCCTGATGCGCATGACCGACGAGGACTTCCAGAACGTCCTGGACGTGAACCTCACCGGGGCGTTCCGGTGCGTGCGGCGCGCGTCCAAGGGCATGATCCGGTTGCGTCGCGGACGCGTCGTGCTGATCTCGTCGGTGGTCGCGACCTACGGCGGCCAGGGGCAGGTCAACTACGCCGCGTCCAAGGCCGGGCTCATCGGCATGGCACGGTCCCTCACCCGTGAGCTGGGGTCCCGCAGCATCACCGCCAACGTGGTCGCACCGGGCTTCATCGACACCGCCATGACCGCGTCGTTGCCACAGGAACGCCAGGACGCCTACCGTGCGGCGATCCCCGCGGGCCGGTTCGGCCAGGCGGACGAGGTCGCCGGAGTCGTGGAGTTCCTCGCCTCACCCGCCGCCGCGTACGTCAGCGGCGCCGTGATCCCCGTCGACGGCGGTCTGGGCATGGGTCACTGAGCCGTCGCGTCCGCAGGGACCGGGCACGTCCCGGCACCCGTCCGAAGCACCAGCACCTCCAGGCCGCGCCTGGATCGAGAGAGGCACACCGCATGGGACTGCTCGAGGGCAAGAAGCTCCTGGTCACCGGAGTCCTCATGGACTCCTCCATCGCGTTCCACGTCGCACGTCTGGCCCAGGAGGAGGGCGCGCAGGTCGTCCTGACGTCGTTCGGTCGCCAGCTGCGCCTGACCCAGACGATCGCGCGTCGACTCCCGGAGCCCGCACCCGTCGTCGAGCTCGACGCGACCTCGACCGAGGACCTCGACGCGCTCGCCGACCGCGTGCGCGAGCACGTGGACCACCTGGACGGTGTGGTGCACTCCATCGGTTTCGCCCCCCAGTCGGTCATGGGCGGGAACTTCCTCGCCGGTGAGTGGGAGGACGTCTCGACCGCTCTGCACGTCTCGGCCTACTCGCTGAAGGCACTGGCCGTCGCCGCGCGCCCGCTGCTGACCACGGGGTCCTCGGTGGTGGGGCTGACGTTCGACGCCCGGTACGCCTGGCCGGTGTACGACTGGATGGGTGTGGCGAAGGCGGCGTTCGAGTCCACGGCGCGCTACCTGGCGCGCGATCTCGGTCCGGACGGTGTGCGGGTGAACCTGGTGTCGGCCGGCCCGGTGCGCACCACCGCCGCGAAGTCCATCCCCGGGTTCGAGGCGATGGAGGGTGGCTGGCCCGATCGGGCGCCGCTGGGCTGGGACGCGCACGACCCCGAGCCGACCGCCCGGGCGGTCGCGGCGCTGCTGTCGGACTGGTTCCCCGCGACCACCGGTGAGATCGTGCACGTCGACGGCGGCTTCCACGCCATGGGTCAGTGACCGGCGCGGGCCGCCGACTGGTCCTGCTGCGTCACGCGAAGGCCGAGCCTGCGGGGTCGGTGGTCGACGAGCTGCGGCCACTGGCGCTCAGGGGCCGGCGCCAGTGCGGGCAGGTGGGTGCGGCGATCGCCGACCGGGGTCTGGTGCCCGAGGTCGCACTCGTGTCCTCGGCCGTGCGGACCCGACAGACGTGGGAGCTGGTGCGCGCGGCACTGGGCGAGGCGCCCGAGCCACGGGTGGAGGTCCACGACCGCCTGTACGGCGCCGGAGTCGAGCAGGTGGTCGCCGCGCTCGGCTCGGTGGACCCGCAGGTGCGCACCGTCCTGGTGGTCGGTCACGAGCCGACCATGTCGGCGACGGCTGCGTGGTTGACGGGGTCGGTCGGGGACCCCGCCCACCTGGCCCAGGTGCGGGCCGGGATCCCGACGGCGACGTTCGCCGTGCTGGCCCTGGACGCCTGGGACGGTGCCGGGCGCGGGGCCGGTCAGCTCCTGGACCTCGTGCGACCGGCCTGACCGTCCTCCGGCCCGGTCAGGGGTGGTGGCGGTCGATGACCTCGAGGACGGCGTCCAGGCGCCCCCCTGCGACAGCCACGTCGGCCTGCTCGGCTACCACCGGTTTGGCGTTGAACGCCACCCCGAGGCCGGCCTCACGGAGCATGAGCAGGTCGTTGGCGCCGTCCCCGATGGCCACCGCGTGGTCGAGCGGGACGCCGTGCATCCCGGCCAGCTCCTTCAGCGCCTCGGCCTTCGCGTGCGGGTCGATCACCGGGCCTTCCACGGCGCCGGTGAGCACACCGTCGCGGACCTGCAGGGAGTTCGCACGGACGAACCCGATGCCCAGTCGTCGTGCCAGGGGTCGGACCAGCTCGGTGAACCCACCGGAGACCAGCCCCACCGGCCAGCCGCGTCGGTGGAGCTCGTCGACGAACTGCCCGGCACCGTCGGTCAGGGTGATCTCCTGGCCGACCGTGTCGAACACGGACACCGGCAGACCTGCGAGGGTGGCGACCCGTTCGTGGAGCGAGGCGGTGAAGTCCAGCTCCCCGCGCATCGCCCGTTCGGTCACGTCCGTCACGAGCTCCAGGGACCCGGCGTGGGCGGCCAGCATCTCGATCACCTCACCGGTGATGAGCGTGGAGTCGACGTCCATGACGACGACCCGGCGCGCGCCTGCGGGAGGGGGAGTGGTGGTCACGGCTGCAGGGTAGCGGCGGGTCCGGGGGACGGCACCGGGTGCCCGCGGGTCGGTCAGGCCTCGATCCGGGTGCCCTTCGGCACCACCGTGATGCCCGACTCGGTGACGGTGAATCCCCTGGCACGGTCGTGCTCGGCGTCGATGCCGACCCGGGCACGCTCCTCGACCACGACGTGCTTGTCCAGGATCGCCCGGTGCACCTGGGCGTGGCGGCCGACGGTGCAGCCGTCGAGGATCACCGAGTCGCTCACCGAGGACCACGAGTGCAGGTACACCCCGGGGGAGACGACCGACCCGCTGACGGTCGCACCGGAGACGATCACCCCGGGTGAGACGAGGGAGTCGGCGGCGTGCCCGAGGCGGCCGGGGCCGGCGTGCACGAACTTGGCGGGCGGGAGCCCCGCGTACCCGGTGAACAGCGGCCATCCGGTGTTGTAGAGGTTGAACACCGGGTTGATCGAGATCAGGTCCAGGTGTGCGTCGTAGTAGGCGTCCAGGGTCCCCACGTCGCGCCAGTAGTCGCGGTCGCGGTCGGTGGATCCGGCCACGTCGTTGCGGATGAAGTCGTACACCCCGGCGGTGTCCCGCTCCACGAAGTACGGGACGATGTCGCCGCCCATGTCGTGCTTGGACGTGGGGTTCTCGGCGTCCCGTGTCACGGCCTCGATCAGGGCGTCGGCGTTCGCGACGTAGTTGCCCATGGACGCCAGGATCTCGCCGGGGGAGTCGGCAAGGCCCACGGGGTCGGTCGGCTTCTCGCGGAAGGCCGCGATGCGGGTCGGGTCGTCGGGGCGCGCCTCGATGACGCCGAACTGGTCGGCCATCTCGATCGGCTGGCGGATCGCCGACACGGTCAGCTCCGCACCGGAGTCGATGTGGGCGGCGACCATCTGCTCGAAGTCCATGCGGTAGACGTGGTCCGCGCCCACGACCACGACGATGTCGGGACGCTCGTCGGCGATGATGTTCAGGCACTGGAAGATCGCGTCGGCGCTGCCCAGGTACCAGTGCTTGCCCACCCGCTGCTGCGCCGGCACGGGTGCGACGTAGTTGCCGAGCAGCGGCGACATGCGCCAGGTCTTGGCCACGTGCCGGTCCAGGCTGTGGGACTTGTACTGGGTCAGGACCACGATCTGCAGGTACCCGGAGTTGACCAGGTTGGACAGGGCGAAGTCGACCAGCCGGTACAGCCCCCCGAACGGCACCGCGGGCTTGGCGCGGTCCTGGGTGAGCGGCATCAGGCGCTTGCCCTCTCCGCCGGCGAGGACGATGGCCAGGACTCGAGGTGATGCCATGCCCCGACCCTAGAGGGGAGATCACTTCCCGGCCAGACGTGGGGGCCGAGTGGCGCTAGCGTGTCGTCGTGCGCATCGATCTGCTGACCAGGGAGTACCCGCCGCGCGTCTACGGGGGAGCCGGTGTCCACGTCGCCGAGCTCAGCCGCGTGCTCCGTGAACGGGTCGAGGTACGGGTGCGGTGCTTCGACGGGGCCCGCACCGAGGCCGGGGTCGACGGTTACGACGTCCCGGCCGGCCTGGTGGACGCCAACGCCGCACTGTCCACGTTCGGTGTGGACCTGCTGATGGCCGCGGACGTGGAGGGCGCGGACCTGGTCCACTCCCACACCTGGTACGCCAACCTCGCCGGACACCTGGCCGGGTTGCTGCACGGGGTGCCGCACGTCGTCAGTGCCCACAGCCTGGAACCCCTGCGCCCGTGGAAGGCCGAGCAGCTGGGCGGGGGGTACGCGTTGTCCGGCTGGGCCGAGCGCACCGCCTACGAGGGCGCCGCGGCGATCATCGCGGTGAGCGAGGGTATGCGCACCGACATCCTCCGCTGCTACCCCCAGGTGGACCCCGCCAAGGTGCACGTCGTGCACAACGGGATCGACCTGGACGGGTGGCGCCGCCCCGCCGACGACCCGGCCCGGGAGCACGCCGCCCGGGTGGTGCGTGAGCACGGCATCGACCCGGGCCGGCCGGCGGTGGTGTTCGTGGGCCGCATCACCAGGCAGAAGGGCCTGCCGTACCTGCTGCGGGCGGCCGAGCGCCTGCCGGCGGAGGTCCAGCTGGTCCTGGTGGCCGGCGCGCCCGACACCCCTGAGATCGCGGCCGAGGTCACGGGCCTGGTCGCGGACCTGCGAGCGCAGCGTGACGGGGTGGTGTGGATCGAGCAGATGCTGCCCCGGCAGGACCTGGTCGCCGTCCTGAGCGCGGGCACGGTGTTCGCCTGCCCCTCGGTGTACGAGCCGCTGGGGATCGTCAACCTCGAGGCCATGGCCTGCGGGGTCCCGGTGGTCGGGACCGCTACCGGGGGGATCCCCGAGGTCGTCGACGACGGTGTCACCGGGGTGCTGGTCCCCATCGACCAGGTGCAGGACGGCACCGGCACCCCGGTGGACCCGGAGCGGTTCGTGGCCGACCTCGCACGGGCGCTGACGGCGGTGGCCACCGACCCGGAGGCGGCGGCACGCATGGGCGCAGCCTCGCGCGTCCGGGTCGAGGAGCACTTCTCGTGGGACGCGATCGCCGACCGGACCCTCGAGGTGTACCGGGCCGCACTGGGCTGATCCGGGGGCCGGTTCACCCCGTCCAGGGTCCGGGTCCGTGGGTGGCCGCGGCCGCCGCCCGTCGGGCGGCGTGGTCCACGTGCCGCAGGGCGG
>NZ_AXCZ01000334.1 GCF_000767165.1 Cellulomonas bogoriensis 69B4 = DSM 16987 | reverse complement strand
CGCGTCCTGCGGGTCGCGTCGAACCTGACTTGCACAGGTGATGCGTAGTTGCGCGTTCCGCTGGGGTGTTTGTGCTGGTCACGGTGTTGGTGGTGGGCGGGTTGGCACACTAACGGGGTGGCGTTCTTGCGGAAGGTGCGGACCGCGTCGGGTGCGACGGCGGTCCAGATCGCGGTCAAGGACGGTCGTCGGGACAAGGTGATCGAGCACCTGGGGTCGGCGCACACCGAGGCCGAGCTGGCCGCGTTGATGCAGATCGGGCGGGCCAAGCTCCATGGCGGCCAGGACGAGCTGGACCTGGGCCTGGACCCTGGGACCGACCCCCGGGCCGCGGTTCTCGAGGCCAGCGCCTCAAGGATGTTGATCGAGGTCATCCGCAAGGCCTACTCGCGCCTGGGGTTCGATGTGGTGGGCGATGAGGCGTTCTTCCAGCTCGTGCTGGCCCGCCTGGTCGAGCCGACCTCGAAGGTGGACTCGATCCGCGTGCTGAGCGAGCTCGGTGTGAGCCCGGCGCATCGCAACACCTTCACCAATGCCCTGAAGCGGTGTGCCGGACGGGACTACCGCGACCAGCTGGCCCAGGCGTGCTTCACCCACGCCGCCGGTCGCGGCGCGCTGAGCCTGGTGCTGTATGACGTGACGACGCTGTACTTCGAGGCGGAGAAGGAAGACGATCTGCGCAAGGTCGGCTACTCCAAGGAGCGCCGGGTCGACCCGCAGATCGTGGTCGGTCTGCTCGTGGACCGCACCGGATTCCCGTTGGAGATCGGCTGTTTCGAGGGCAACCACGCCGAGACCCGCACGCTGATCCCGATCATCAGCCAGTTCACCCAGCGCCACGACCTGGAGCAGGTCGTGGTGGTCGCCGACGCCGGCATGCTGTCGGCTGCGAACCTGGGCGATCTGGACGATGCCCACCTGCGGTTCATCGTCGGCTCCCGCGTGACCAAGGCCCCAGCGGACTTGGAAAGCCACTTCCGGTGGAACGGAGACGCCTTCGGTGACGGGCAAGTCATCGACACCGTCACCGCCCGGCACGCCAACACCAAGATCAACGACCCTGCCCACCGGGACGAACCCGTCTGGGACCCGGGCCGCGACACCGGTGCGTGGCGGGCGGTGTGGCAGTACTCGGGCAAACGAGCCGTACGCGACACCAAGACCTTGAACCAACAGGAGCAACGAGCCCAGGCGATCATCGAGGGTGAGAAGAAGATCAAGACCGCTCGGTTCGTCAAGA
>NZ_AXCZ01000357.1 GCF_000767165.1 Cellulomonas bogoriensis 69B4 = DSM 16987 | reverse complement strand
GTGCTCGTCGGGCTCGACGCGCTCGCGGTCGGGGTCGCCGCCTGGCGGTTGGGCGCCGGGCGGGCCCGCAAGGAGGACCCCGTCCAGGCGGGGGCCGGCGTCGAGCTGCACGCCAGGCCCGGCGCCCTGGTCAGGGCAGGCCAACCGATCATGACCCTGCACACCGACACCCCCGAACGGTTCGACCGCGCCCGGCAGGCCCTGGCCGACGCCGTCGTCATCGCCCCCGAGGGGTCCAGGCCCCCCGAGCGCCCCCTCGTCCTGGAGCGCGTCGCCGCGGACTGACTCCTCCCACCGGCGACCGTCCCCGCGCTGTGGCAGGACGCCGCCGCCCGGGTCACCATGGGTACGTCCTGGCCCGCCGTCGGCGGGCCGGGTTCATGGGCCCGCCGACGGCGGGCACGAGCGAGAGGAGCGCCATGAGCACGACGCCAGGTGACAGCACGTGGGCGGACGCGGGACTCGTGCCACCGGACAGCTCCCAGGTCCCCGACTCCACCCGCGAGACCGTGCCGGTGGAGCCCGAGCACCAGCCGGCGGCACCCCGGCCCGACCTGCGGGACGAGGCGAACGAGCCGGACGTCGTCGAGCAGGCCCAGGACCTGCCCGAGGACCCCTCGGACGACTACGTCGAGATCTGAGCCGATCGGGTGTCCCGACGGCGCGCCCCGGCCCGCGGCAACCTGCCACGGGCCGGGGCGCAGTAGCGTGGACCGGTGCCCCCGCCCCTGACCCTCGAGACGATCACGGCGTTGCCCAAGGTGCTCCTGCACGACCACCTCGACGGGGGTCTGCGCCCCACCACGCTCCTGGAGCTCGCCGACGAGATCGGCCACCGGCTCCCCGCGGACGCCCCGGACGCGCTCGCCGCCTGGTTCACCGCCACCGCCTCCGCCGGGTCGCTCGTGGAGTACCTCACCACCTTCGAGCACACCGTGGCGGTCATGCAGACCGTCACCGCCCTGCACCGCATCGCGTCCGAGGCCGCCCAGGACCTCGCCGCGGACGGGGTC
>NZ_AXCZ01000519.1 GCF_000767165.1 Cellulomonas bogoriensis 69B4 = DSM 16987 | reverse complement strand
ACCCGAGCTGCACACCGCCGGTGGGCTGCCCCTGGCGCAGGTCGTCGACGCCGTCACCGAGGGGTTCGCCGACGGCACCGCCGCCGCAGCTGCGCAGGGCCGCACGATCCGCGTCACCCAGCTCCTGACGGCCATGCGGCACGGGGACCGCTCCGGGGAGGTCGCGCGCCTGGTGATCGAGCGCCGCGGCCGGGACGTCGTGGGCTTCGACCTCGCGGGGGACGAGGCCGGGCACCCCGTCA
>NZ_AXCZ01000333.1 GCF_000767165.1 Cellulomonas bogoriensis 69B4 = DSM 16987 | reverse complement strand
CGCCGTCGCTGAGCGCGGTGCCGCAGCGACACGGGGCGCGTTCATCGCGGCCCTCGTACCGCGCGACGGGCGCGTCCGCTTCCGCGCCGTCCTGCGCTCGCTGACCAACGCCGCAGGTGCGCTCGGCGCAGCGGCGGGCTCGTTCGTGCTCGTGTGGGACACCGCGGAGGCGTACCGAGGCGCGGCCGTGATCAACTCGCTCACGTTCGCCGTCGCGGCGCTCTTCGTCGCGACCGCCGGGGTCCGTGCGTCGCGCCGCGCGGCTACGTCGGAGGCACGGCACGGCGGCGGACCTCCGGCCGACGCATCTTTGCGCGACGCCGCTGCGCCCCCCACGGCCGCAAGCACGCCGGTGCCCGGACCGTCTGCCATCGCCGTCGGCACGTTGATCCCCCCGACCACGCCCGCGCCCCCGAAGCGTCTGCGCTTCGACACCGCGGCGCGGGACCGCCCATTCCTCGTCATCACCGGGCTGAACGCCGTCCTGCTGCTGCACACGACGATGATCACGACGGCGTTGCCCTTGTGGGTCGCCGAGCGGACCGACGCACCGCTGTGGGTGGTCTCCGCGGCCATCGTCCTCAACGCTGTCGGCGTCGTGCTGCTGCAGGTGCCGGCCAGCCGCCGCGTGCGCGACGTATCGACCGCCGCGAGGGCCGGGCGGCTCGCCGCCGTGCTGCTGGCGGTGGCCGCCGTCGCCTTGGGCGCCAGCGGACTGGTCAGCGGGGCGGCGACGGTGGCGCTCATCCTGCTCGCGGCGTGCGCGCACCTCGGCGGAGAGCTGTTCCAGGCCTGCGCCGCGTGGGAGCTCGCGTTCGACCTCGCCCCCGAGACGGCTCAGGGCCAGTACCACGGAGTGTTCAACGCCGGGCAGGACCTCGGCGGCATGATCTCGCCTCTGCTGTTTACGGCGATCGTCGCGACCCTCGGCGCGGGCGGCTGGGTGGCGGTGGCCGCACTGTTCGTCGGCGCGGGGCTGGCTCTCGTACCGGCCACCCGGTGGGCCGCGCGGTCCCGGGAGATGGTCGCGTGAGCATCACGCACGTGCTCGTCAGCTACAGCTCGGTGCTCGTCGAGGAGCTCGAGCGTCGGCTGCCGCCCCGCTCGGTACTCGTCGTCGAGGACGAGGAGGTGCTCGCCGCGCGCCGCGTCCGCGACCGCGTCGCCGGCGTCACGTGCGTCGCGCAGGTGCTCGCCGCTCCGGTGCAGGACGCCGCTGCGTGGCACGAGCTGGCGCGACGAGTCGCACGACCACCGGCG
>NZ_AXCZ01000377.1 GCF_000767165.1 Cellulomonas bogoriensis 69B4 = DSM 16987 | reverse complement strand
CCGCCCTCGCCGCGCAGGGCCGCTGGAGCGAAGCGGTGCTCGACCGGTTCCGTGCCGTGCTGCGGTCGCTCGAGGAGCGCACCGTCCTGGACGAGCGCCCCGGCCGGACCGCCCACGAGGCCGCGTACGAGGCGGCGCGCAGGCTCCCTGAGCACACCGAGGCCCTGGACCGTGCCGCGCGGCTGTTCGACGACGTCTGCTACGGCGGGACCCGTGCCGCCGAGGCCGACCACACCTGGGTGCAGACGCTCGACGAGACGATCGTGGCCACCCGGCCGGCCCCCGCGACGCCGCAGGGGCCGAGCCCGGTCTCCGGCCCGAGCCTGCCGGTGGTGACGCGATGACCGGGACGACCGGCACGCCCCCGCGCGCACCGGTGCAGAACCGCACCTCCGTCGTCGGGGACGGGACGACCGCACGGTCCCGTGCGCGTACCCGCTGGCGGGCCGCACGCTGGCCCCTGGCCGTGCTCGCGGTCGTCGTGCTCGGCGGCGTGCTCGCCTCGCTGCTGACCCCGCGCACCTCCCAGATCCCCCTCGCACCGGACAACCCTGACGACGGGGGCGCCCGCGCCGTCGCGCAGATCCTGGGTGACCGCGGCGTCGAGGTGCACTACGTCCGGACCACCGCCGACGCGGTCCGGCGCGCCGCAGGGCCTGCCACGGTCCTGGTGACCAGCACGCACCTCGTCGAGGCGCCGCAGGTCCAGGCGCTCCTCGACACCGGCGCGGACCTGGTGCTGGTCGACCCGGTGTGGGACGTGCTGGACCTGACCAGCGACGGCACCGTCGAACCGGCTTTCACCAGTCAGGACGCCCCCCGGGCCGCGTCCTGCCCCGACCCGGACGCCACCGCCGCCGAGCGCATCGTCTCCGGCGGCCGGGGGT
>NZ_AXCZ01000480.1 GCF_000767165.1 Cellulomonas bogoriensis 69B4 = DSM 16987 | reverse complement strand
ACCCTGTGCTTCCCCGCCGGGGAGCTCGGCGCCGGCGCCTACGCCACCTGGGAGCACCAGGGGGCCAGGGTCACCGCCCTGGACGACTCGAGCGTGCTGACCAACGCCCACCTCGCGGACTGGGGGCACGCCGCCCTCGCGCTGCGGACCCTGGGCCGTCACGAGACCCTCGTGTGGTACATCCCCACCTTCGGTGACACCGCCGAGGCCGACGGCGGGGGCCTGGGCGACCTGCTTCCCTCGTGGGCCGGGGTCCTGGCCGCCCAGCTCGTGCTCGTGGTGCTCGCCCTCGCCCTGTGGCAGGGCCGCGGCCTGGGCCGGGTCGTCACCGAGCCGCTGCCGGTGACGGTGCGCGCGGTCGAGACGACCCTGGGCCGTGGGCGCCTGTACCGGCGCTGGC
>NZ_AXCZ01000329.1 GCF_000767165.1 Cellulomonas bogoriensis 69B4 = DSM 16987 | reverse complement strand
GGGGCGGCCCAGGTCGTCAGGTGGCCACGTGGGCGGCTCCACGGCGGGCGGCTCGGGTTTGGTGGCGCGCCCCGGCCGGCCGTGCTCGTCCGGTTCCCGCGGATCGGGGGCGGCGGTAACCAGCGTGACGACGGGGGCGCCCTCACCGGCGCCGTCGGTGAGCTCGGTCAGGAACACCGACGGCTCCGTCGGGCGGGACCCCTCGCGCCACCACGACCCGCTCAGCATCAGGTGCGTGCGGGCCCTGGTCAGCGCCACGTACGCCAGGCGTCGTTCCTCGTCGTGGTGGTGGACGGCGTGCGCCGCGGTGTACGCCTCGAACCGTTCGGCGAGCTCGGCGACCTCCAACCCGGGGGCCACGTCCACGTCCGGCAGGCTGTCACGATCACCACGCAGGGACGTGGGCAGGGCCCCACGGTCCTTGATCCAACCCGTGGTGCGCGGGGCGCCCGGGAACGTCTTGTCGACCAGGCCCGGGACCGCCACGACGTCCCACTCCAGGCCCTTGGCGGCGTGGACGGTGAGGAGCTGCACGGCCTCGGGGTCGATCTCGGCGACGGGGGCCTCCAGGCCCCGCTCCTCCCGCTGGGCGGCGTCCAGCCAGGCGAGGAACGCACCGAGCGTGCCGTGCTCGTCGCTGTCACCGAACGACGCCGCCACCGAGCGGAACGCGTCCAGGTTGGCGCGCGCGCCCGCGTGGTGGGTCCCCGGGCGGGCCGCGACCTCGATGTCCAGGTCGAGCAGGCGCTCCGCCTCGGCCACGAGGTCCACCACCGGAAGGAACGTCTGCTCCCGCAACGCACGCAGGACGCCCGCGAGCCCCACCAGGCGACGGTGCCCGAGGTCGCTGAGGGACCGGCCCCGGGGGCTCACCCACGTGGGGTCGGGCAGGTCGTCGAGGGCATCGACGATGCTGCGCTCGTCCACGACGTCCGGTGCAGGCCCGCCCGGGTCGCGCGGGTCGCGCACCGGGCGCGGACCGGCGAGCTCGGTGGCACGGTCGGAGAGCGCGTGCAGGTCCGCCAGCCCGAGCCGGACCCGTGGCCCGGTCAGCAGACGCATGAGCGCGTCCCCGCGTGAGGGGTCGTGGGCGCACTGCAGGGCGGCGACCAGGTCGACGACCTCGGGGGTGCTGAGCAGCCCACCCAGGCCCACGACCTCGACGGGCAGCCCGGCACCGAGCAGCGCGGCCTGCAGGACGGGGAACTGGGACCGGCGCCGGCACAGCACCGCCGCGGTGGGCACGGGGTCGCCCGCGGTCTGCGCACGGTCCCGGTGCTCGCGGACGAAGCCGGCCACGGCACG
>NZ_AXCZ01000366.1 GCF_000767165.1 Cellulomonas bogoriensis 69B4 = DSM 16987 | reverse complement strand
CGCACGGTCGCCACACCGCACCTGGCCGCGGCGGCCCTCTACGACGGCGGGACGCCGGAGGAGGTCGTGCTCGGCGACGTCGCCGCCGTCTACGCGGGGTACGTGGCCAAGCGCGGTCCGGCGCACCGCCTCGCACGCGAGCTCGGCTTCCGCACCGGCGACGGCCTCGTCGTCAGCTACGACGCGCGCGGGCTCCTGCGTCCGGGCCACGCGCTCGAGGAGTTCCTGCGCGACAGCAGTGCGTCGGAGTTCGTGGTGGACCTGAGCCCGACGTTGCGCCAGCTCATCCGCCCACGGGACAAGGTGCTGCCGCTGCTGGCCGAGCACGTCGCCGCCGCTCCCGCCGGGGCGCTCGGGCACGCCGTCGTCCGCGAGTTCGTGCGCGGGTCGGCCGGCGTGATCTCGACGCGGACCACCGCCGGCGTGCTCGTCGAGGTGGCGCCCGAGGGTCTGCTAGCCCTCAACCGGGGCACGGCCGCGGCGACGCAGGCGGTCGTCGGCCCGCACGGTGTCACAGCGGTCGACGACGTGCCGGCCGACGCACTCGCCGCGCTCGAGCGCTGGCGCGTGCCGTTGCTCGCCATGACGGACGCCATGGCCGAGCGGCACGGGGAGGTGACCCTGGAGTGGGTGCTGCACGACGGCCACCTGCTGTTCACCGACTACTCCGTGCCGCCCACGCAGTCGCCCGACGGCCCCCGCTCGGGCCGCGTGCTCTCCCCCGGTACCCACGCAGGGCCGGTGATCGACCTGCGCGACCGTGACCACCTGCTCGAACGCCTGTCGGTGGGCCCCGCGGTGAGCATCGACAAGTCGCTCGACGTCACGGCGCACGGGCCGGTGGCCGCCATCATCGACGAGCTCCGTGAGTCCGCCGAGCGGCCCGTCGTGCTCGCGTCCAGGCCGTACGCGGTGCTGTCGGTCCTGCTCGACCACGCCGGCGCGTTCGTCTT
>NZ_AXCZ01000490.1 GCF_000767165.1 Cellulomonas bogoriensis 69B4 = DSM 16987 | reverse complement strand
ACCTCGCGATCCTGCTGCGCGAGGCCGGCGTGCCTGCGGTCGTCAGCGCGGGCGATCTCGGACCGCGCGTGCTCGTCGCCGACGGTCAGGTGGTCGACGCATGACCGCCCGCCTGGTCCTCGGCCCCCGCCACCTGCTCGACGACACGCAGGCCCCAGGTCCCACCGACGTCGTCACCGTCGTGCGGGTGCCGGACGGCGCCGCGACGCCCACGACCGTCGCGGGGACCGCCGCGAACACGGTCCTGCTGCGGCTCGACCACGCGGCTGAGGTCGAGGCCCGCACCGCGCCTGCGGGTGCGATGGACGCGACGTCCGGACGGCTGGTGTGGTCGGGGCTGGTCGACCGGCTCC
>NZ_AXCZ01000328.1 GCF_000767165.1 Cellulomonas bogoriensis 69B4 = DSM 16987 | reverse complement strand
GGGGACGCGTGGGCGGCCAGGGAACGTGCGCGCGCCGACGGCGGTCACGACCACGGCGCGACGCCGGCCGCGGGGCCGGTCATGCTGGGGATCCCTGCCCGTCGCTGACCGTCAGCCGGCGGGGTCCTCGGGGACCAGCCCGCCGAGCGCGGAGAAGAACTGCACCCCGGTCCCCAGGCCGCACGCCACGAGCTGCGCGAGCTGGGCGTCGGACACCCCGTGCTCCAGGTCCACCGACACCTCCGCGTAGAGGGCGGTGCCGTCCTCCTCGTCACGCAGGTACACCTTGGGCCAGATCCGCTCCCGGTTCCAGTCGTTGACCGCCAGGAGGGCCGCCGCCCGACGGCCCGGCGGCAACGTCCGCTGCCACCGTCCCCTGACCTGCAGGATCTCCTTCTTCTCGCCCAGGAGCATGAACCAGAACCGGTCACCGTCCCAGGTGCCGGTGAGGTCACCGTCCTCGTCCACGGCGACGCTGTACCCCTGCCCGGTCAGGTACTCCCGTACGCGCGCGGCGTCCAGGGGATGCGGCACGAGCCGGGCCGGGTCCGGGCCGACGGGTGCGGGTTGCCGGCGTAGGGGGTTCACCACCGCCCCCTCACGGTGCCTGCGCGGCGGGGTCGGGGTACATCTCGTCCAGCAGGTCGAAGAACGTGCTCGACGCGCTGAGGCCGCAGTGCATCAGCTGACCCAGCTGGGCGTCCGTGGCTCCGTGCTCCAGGTCGGTGGAGACCTCGCACGTCACGTGCACCATCCCGTCGTCACGCACCCGCAGGTAGGCCTTGGGCCAGATGCGCTCGGCGTTCCACTGGTTGCAGCCCTCCAGCACCGACGTGAGCCGCTCGATCGCGAACTCCCGGTTCCACTGCCCCCGGATCTGCAGGATCTCCCCGCGCTCTCCGAACAGGAAGAAGTAGAACAGCCGTCCGCGCCACACCCCACCCACGTCCCCGTCGTTGTCGACGAAGTACGTGTACCCGTGCTCGGTGAACCACGAGCACAGCCGGTCACGTGTCACGGGTGAGGCGATCGGCAGGCCCGTCGCGGCGACCGGTGGCGCGCTCTGGGCCGGTGGGAGGCGCGACGGCGCCCCCAGCAGGCCAGCCATGGGCCGTTCGCCGGCCTCCTGCACGGCTGTCGTCTCACGGACACGTCGCACCCAGGAGAAGAACCCCATCGGGGCAGACTACCCCGTGAGCGCCCGCCCCCGTCGCCGCACGGCCCGGCCGGCACGGTAGCGTCGGGGCGTGCTCGTGGCCGCCGTCGTCATCCCGGACACCCCCGCGCTCGTGCCCGGCGTCGCCGGACGGGCCGACCCCGTC
>NZ_AXCZ01000029.1 GCF_000767165.1 Cellulomonas bogoriensis 69B4 = DSM 16987 | reverse complement strand
CGGCCTCAGGCCTTCCTCCTGGTCTTCCACCCGGGGCCCGGTGGGCACCGGCCTGGCCCGGAGGTCAGTGCCCGTGCGGTGGCCCCGGTCCTGGCGGCGACCGCCGAGCTGGCCGGCGAGCGGGACGCGCTCGCCGCCGCCCGTACCTTCACGGCCTGGGCACGGGGGTTCATCGGCATGGAGCTCGCCGACGCGTTCGGCCTGGGGGGCGACGTCGACGCGGCGTTCGAGTACGGCGTGCGGCACCTGGTCGCGTCGATGGGTCGGGTTGCCCAGTGACCCCTTGCGTCCTATAAGTGCTCGTTTATATGGTGGCCGGGTGCACGCGTTCGACGTCCTCGGCGTACCGGTCCGGCGGCGGATCCTGGAGCTGCTCGTCGCTCAGGAGATGTCCGCAGGTGAGGTCACCGAGGTGATCCGCAAGGAGTACGGCATCAGCCAACCCGCCGTGTCCCAGCACCTCCGGGTCCTGCGGGAGAACGGGTTCGCGCGCGTGCGGGCCGAGGGCGCGCGACGTCTGTACGTCGTCGAACCGGCGCCGTTGCAGGACGTCGACGCGTGGCTGGAGCAGTTCCGGACCTTCTGGGACCAGCGCCTGGACGCGCTCGGCACTGAGCTCGCCCGAGGCCGCAGACACCGTCGCGAGAGGGATGAGGAGGGCTGAACATGTTCGACCTGCCCGCAGAGCAGACCGCGATCCGCCGCAGGGTCACCCGGGAGGGGGAGGGGCCGGACGAGGTGGTCGCCGTCACGGTGAGCCGCACGTTCGAGGCCGACGTCGAGGACGTCTGGGACGCGCTCACCACCCGTGAGCGGCTCGCCCGGTGGTTCTCGCCGGTGCACGGTGACCTCCACGTCGGCGGCACCTACCAGATCGAGGGCAACGCCGGTGGTGAGGTGCTCGTGTGCGAACGGCCGTCCAGGGTGCAGGTCACCTTCGGCGCGCCGGACAGCATCGTGGACCTGCACCTCGCAGAAGGCCCGGACGGCACGACCGTGGACCTCGTCCACACCATGGCGCTCCCGCACGTGGGGTCCGGTGCCGGTGCCCTGTACGTCGGGCCCGGGTGGGACGGGGCCGTGATGGGGCTGGGCCTGCACCTGCGTGGCGTACCGATCGGAGACCCGCTCGAGATGGCGAACTCCCCGGCGGTCGTGGAGTTCAACGCGGCGTCGATCGACCGGTGGGTCGCCGTGGTCGAGGCATCCGGGACGGCAGACCCGCAGCAGGTCGCCGACGCCCGCGAAGCCGCCGTGCAGCAGTTCACGGTCGTCCCGGAGTAGCGGGCTCCTCGTCGAGCGTCCGGCCGGGCGTCACCCCAGCCAGTGCACCGTGGCGATGACGAGCGCGACGGTCCCGACGGCGCCGGTGAGGATCCCGAAGATCGCGCGTCCCCGACCGTGCCCCCCGTCCCTCGCACGCCGCAGGGCGACGGCCCCCAGGGCGATCGCGACAGGTCCCAGGATCCACAGCCCCAGGGCGACGAGCCCGACGTAGCCCGCCGCCACGGACTGCCACGAGCGCCCCACCGGGAGCAGCCAGTGCATCGGGTCGCGTGGGCCCGCGTCCATGACGGACGCCTGCGGCTCGGGCCGCACGGCAGCGGAGCCCGGGCCGGGACCGACGGGCGCCGGCGCGGTGTACGTGGTCCACGCGATCCCGTCGAACCAGCGCACGACCCCGGGGGTCACGCCGTCGGGGTACCAGCCCGGAGGCGGGGTCGTCGGTGCAGTCATAGTTCCATGATCGGCAGTCATGGTGGCGGGCTTGAGGGACGGCCCGTTCAGTTCTCCAGATCGTGCATCTTCGTCGAGATCGTGAGTCCTGAGGAACGATCTCGACGAAGATGCACGATCTCGACGGCGGAGCGGGCGGACCGGGCTGCCGCCAAGGGGCAGTGCCATGGGGTGCCGGCGAGGCCCTCACCGGCGCATGACCCAGCCCCGGACGGTAGGAAGGCGCTGAGACGTCGCCCGCACCGTTCGCCCGCACCGGGCACATCACACCTGGAGGCCCCGTGTCAGCAGCCCCACGCGAGCTGGAGCAACGGGCGCAGGACGCCCGAAGCCGGCTGGCCGACGACGTGGACCTATGGGTCGCGACGTCAGGCGCCGCGGGTCCTCACCTGGTGCCGTTGTCGCACCTGTGGGACGGGTCGAGGATCCTGGTCTCCACTGCCCGTTCCACCGTCACCGCACGCAACCTGGTGCTCGACGGCCGGGTGCGCCTGGCGCTCGGGCAGACGCGCGACGTCGTGGTCGTGGACGGGACGGCTGAGCTCGTCAAGCCGGCAGACCTCGAGCCAGCGGCCGGTGACGCGTTCGCCGCCGCCACCGGGTTCGACCCACGGCGGCTGGCCCAGCCGTACGTCTACTTCTGGGTGCGTCCGTGGCGGATCCAGGCGTGGCGTGAGGAGAACGAGATCGGCGGGCGTGACGTCATGCGGGACGGGGGCTGGCTCGCCTGACGGTCGTGGTCAGCGTGGCGCGGCCACGAGGGTGTGGCCGGCTGCCCTCATCCTCTCGACCAGGACCTCCCCGATGCCCGTCGCGGGCGTCAGCGACCCCACCCGGTCCGGGAGCCGGTCGCCATCCAGCGCGAGGGCCAGGGCCGACTCCCCGAGCATCACCGCGGTGGCCGCGTAGCCGGGGTCACCCTCACCGGCGCTGACCGCCTGGTAGTGGCGCCCGGCGGTGGTCGTGGCGTGCAGGTCCATCCGGTACCACCCGGTGCGACGGGTCTGCTCGTCGGGTCCCGTCCCGGGGGCGGGCAGCACCCGGTCCAGCAGCCTGCGTGCGGGTGGCACGCTCAACGTCACCCCCAGCAGGCCCAGCCCGGCGGTCAGGCCCGCCGCGGCCAGCGCACCCGTGGGGCCGTGGCCGGTCCCGGTGACCTCCCCGTACCGCAGGTCGCGCCCGTACGCCCAGCCCTGGAGCGCGTTGGACCGTCGCACGACCCGGGTGTTGAACGAGGCCATCGGGGAGGGTGCGACCCACCCGCCGTCGTGGGTGCGTCCCGGGGCAGGGAAGTCCGGTGGTTGCCGCACGTCCGGTTCCACGGCACGGTCCGGGCTCAACGAGTGCGGGTCGGCGAGCAGGCGGCGCACGGCAGAGTCGGTGGCGGCCTGCTCGAACACCCCCCGCATCGAGGCGACCGTCCCGCCGCTGACCCCGCCACGGGCGGTGGCCACCGCCCGCACGTGCGCCAGGCTCCCCGCGTCGTCGGCCTGGGCCTGGCGGTGCAGGCACAGGACGGCCAGATCGGAGGGGACCGCGTCGTACCCGCACGCGTGCACCAGCCGGGCGCCGGTGCGTCGGGCGAGGTCGTCGTACCGGTCGATGGCCTGGCGGATGAATGGCACCTCACCGGTGAGATCGGTGTAGTGGGTGCCGGCGTCGGCGCACGCCTGGACCAGCGGCATCCCGTACCGGAGGTAGGGGCCGACGGTACTGATCACGACCCGGGCAGAGGCGGCCATGAGGGTCAACGACCTGGCGTCGCTGGAGTCGGCGACCAGGACCGGCCACTCGTGGGCTCGCCCGGGCAGGGTCGCACGCACCTGCTCGACCTTGCCCCGTGATCGACCGGCGAGGGCGATCCGGGTGCCGGCCGGGGCGTTCCGGGCGAGGTGCTCGGCCACCAGCCTCCCGACGAAGCCCGACGCCCCGAACAGGACGATGTCATGGTCACGTCCCGTGCAGCCGCCGCCGTCGCCCATCTGATGATGGTCGACGCCGCGTCCTGCGCCCGCAACCCCGACCGACGTGGGCTTGGGGTCAGGCCCCGGGCCGGCTGCTGGTGGGGTCCGGGTTCAGGACGACGGTGGCACCGCCGACCTCGACCGCCTGCAGCGTGCGCAGCTGCAGCAGGCCGGGGTGGGAGTCGAGCAGGCGTGCAGCGTTGACCAGGGCGCGGGTAGCGGCGACCTCGGAGCGAGCACGCTCCAGCGCGGCCAGGCCCTCCGCGCGTGCGGTGGCGACCTGCGCGGCGGCCCGTCGCAGCTCTGCGGGGACCACGACGTCACGCAGCGTCACGTCCTGCACGACGATCCCCACGGTCCCTGCGGCCTCGAGAACGGAGTCCCGGACCTCGGTGCGGACCTCGGCACGGTCGGTGAGCAGCTCGTCCAGGGACCGTGCAGCCACCGACTCCCGCAGGGCGACCTGCAGGGCGGTGTACACGAACGCGTCGGGGTTCTCGACGGCCTCGTGCCAGGCCCGGGGTGCCTCGACGCGGACGGTCGCGGTGAGGCTGACCTTGACCGACAGCCCGTCACCGGTGAGCACCTCCTGCAGGGGGACCTGCATCTGCCGGGGGCGTACCGCCACCCGCACGACGGACCGCACGGCCTGCCGGCCCCACCGGCGCACACGGTGCCGGCCGGCACCGAGCTCGCCCTCGAAGCGACCGTCCCGGTACACCAGGACCCGCTCCCACTCGTTGATCACCAGACGCACGGCCCGGCCCTCCTCCCGTCCTGGCCTGCCGTCGTTCGGCAGGTACCGCCCGGTGCGGTGGGGCGTCCTCCGCTGACCGGCCGGTGCGCGGTCGGGTCGGCACGGGGGACCCTCCGGTGTGCCGGGGGTCGCGGACCGCGTCCACCCTCGTGACCGTGCACCGACCGGCTCGGGAGTTGAACCCGGGCGCGGATGAGGCGCTTCACCACACAAGGTGCTCCCGTCGACGCGCAGGACCCGCAGCGATGACGTCGCCCGGCTGCTGACCAGGAGCTCGCAGAGGTTATCCGCGTGGCACGGGCAGACGCCCCCGTTTTCTCCGTGGGCCCATCCGTGCGTCCGGAGCGTCGTGGTGGGCGGATCCTGTCACACGGCGTCGGTCAGGACCGCGAACTGGGCGCTCAGCCACGGTCCGACGGCGGCTCTGACCTCGGCGGTGCCGGCGCGCAGGGAGTGGTCACCCGGCACGGCGACGACGGTGCGGTCGGGGCCCACGGGTGGGTGGCCGTAGGGGTCCCGTTCGCCCTGGAGCACCAGGACGGGGACGCCGGCGTCGTGGAGCTCGGGCAACCGGTCGGGGCGGTCCGGTCGACCGGGGGTCTTCAGGGGGAACGCGAGGCAGAGGGCGGCGAGGGCACCGGTGGCGGTCGCGGTGCGGCAGGCGACGCGCGCCCCGGCGGAGCGTCCGCCGACGATGATCGGCATGTCGCCCAGGACTGCGGTGCGCAGGTGGGCCACGACCTGGGTCCAGGCGAGGTCGAGGGCAGGGCCTCGGGGCGTGCCGCGGCGTCCGGCGACGCGGTACGGCTGTTCGACGAGGACGGCGAACAGCCCCAGGGCGTTCGCCGCGTCACTGGCGGCGACGAGGTCCGGTGCGTCGATCCCGCCTCCGGCGCCGTGGCCCAGGATCAGCGCGCCGCGTGGTCCGTGGGGGGTGCAGGCGTGGGCGCCGGCCTGCAGGTGCAGGTGGGCTCTGGCCCGGCCGTGGTCGGTGGGGATGTCGATCGCGGTCACGCGCATGGCCCTTACCGTATCGATCCGGGCAGTGGTCGGCCGAGGGCACCGTCGAGGTCGCGCCTGGTGGGGAAGCGGATGCAGACCGCCGCATCCCGACCTACCGTCGGGAGCGACCCCGCACGTCCACGAGACGGAGGAGCAGCATGTCTCACCTGACCGGCAAGACCGTGGCCTTTCTCGCGACCGACGGCTTCGAGGACAGCGAGCTGACCGGCCCGTGGGAGGCCGTCACCGGGCACGGCGCCACGGCGGTGCTCGTCTCGAGCGAGTCCGGCACGATCACCGGCAAGAACGGTCACGAGGCCCGTGTGGACCGGACCACCGCGGACGCGGACGCCTCGACGTTCGACGCTCTGGTCCTGCCCGGCGGTGTGACCAACGGTGACACCATCCGGACCGACGTCGACGCCGTGCGGTTCACCAGGGCGTTCTTCGAGCAGCACAAGCCCGTGGGCGTCATCTGCCACGGCGGGTGGATCCTGACCGACGCGGACGTCCTGCGTGGCCGGACGCTCACGTCCTACCCGAGCCTGCGCACGGACCTGACGAACGCGGGCGCCACCTGGGTCGACGAGGAGGTCGTCGTCGACGCTGGTCTGGTGTCGAGCAGGGTCCCGGACGACCTGCCCGCGTTCAACGCCAAGCTCGTCGAGGAGATCGAGGAGGGGCAGCACACCGGCCAGACGGCCTGATCGGCGCCACTGCACCCGCCGGACTCCGACGATGCCCGGCCCCTGCTGGGGGCCGGGCATCGTCGCGTCGTGCCCGGGTCGCGTCCCGGCGGTGTTCAGGCTGCGCTGAAGGTCAGGCAGTTGGCGGCGTGGTCACCGGGGCCCGACCCGACACGGATCTCGGCCGCGGTGCACTCCAGCGACTCGTTGTGCGCACAGTCGGCACGGGTGCAGGCGCCGACCTGACCGACGACGCGGTCCAGCCCGCCCTTGGTGTTCAACGGGATGAACGTCCCGCAGTCGGCGGTCCCGTTGGTGCCGCTGACGGTGATCGCGAACGCGTGGCACCCGTCGTGGTTGTAGGAGCACCCGCTGACGGTGCACTCGCTGACGGCCGGCATGACGGTCATGGCGTGCCTCCTTCTCTTGTCATCGACATTCTGATTGTTCGTCCACTTCTTTCAGGAAGCAACAGCGAATACGTGATCGGTTTCGTGAGGAAAGGCAATCCTCAGAATGCTGAGGTGAGGCTTGCCCGGCCGCTGCTCGGCATCGCGCCCCGCCGGCCGTCGACCGCCATGTGGCGGGCGCGGGGGGTCGATGTGAGCCCTGGCGGCGGTGGTCCAGGTTGCATCCACCCGCCAGACTCGATGGAGCCAGGCACCCCCACCTGGGACATGACTTCGAGGGAGAAGACATGCGGGACAAGCCAGACACCATCACGTCGACCCGCCGGGCCCTGGTCCGGGCGGGCAGCATCCTGACCGTCGCCGCGCTCGCCGCGTGCGCACCGCCCGGCAGCGGCTCGACGACGCCGGAGCCGGACCCCGACGCACCCGTGCAGGAGGTCTCGACCGAGCTCACCACCGAGGACGTCGAGCTGGACCTGTACCTGGAGAGCGGCTTCACCGACGCGTGGGACGCCCTGCAGGAGGAGTTCACCCGGCAGTACCCGAACGTGACGTTCCGGGTCCGTGCCGACTCGTTCCAGAACCTGGCGCAGAACGCCGTGCGGATCATCAACGCCCCCGACGCCCCCGACCTGATCCGGTTCCCCACGGTCGCCTCGGCGGCCAAGGACGGGTTGCTCGCCAACCTCGACCCGTACGCCGCTGCCTACGGGTGGGACGACTGGCCGCAGGGCACCTTGAACCAGGTGCGGGTGGAGCCCGACGGGTCCCGCGGGAGCGGCTCGCTGTACGCGCTCGGCGTCGGGTACAACACCACCGGGCTCTACTACAACAAGGACATCGCCGCCGACCTCGGCATCGAGGTCCCGCCGGCGACCATCGCCGAGCTGGAGCAGATGATGGAGGCGGCGAAGGCCGCGGACGTCGTGCCGATGATGGTCGGCAACGCCGACTTCACGGTGGCGTTCCCGTACCAGATGGTGCAGAACCAGCAGCCGGGCCTGGACGACCTCAAGGACTGGATCTACAACGCCCCGGACGCCTCGTTCGACATCGAGGCGTCCGTGACCGCGGCCGAGACGATCCAGCGGTGGGCCGGCGAGGGGTACTTCCCGGACGACGTCAACGCGATCGACTACTCGACGATGGTCGGGAGGTTCGCCGACGGGCGGGCGCTGTTCATGCCGAACGGTGACTGGGAGGCCGGTGGCCTGACGTCGGGCGGGAGCGGGGACTTCGGGTTCTTCCTCTTCCCCGGCGTCCAGGAGGGGGCCCCGCACGTCGCCATGGCCGCTCCGGCGACGTACGTGGTGCCGTCCACGGCGTCGAACAAGGACGAGGTCGCGTACTTCCTGGACTGGATCCACACCGACGAGGTCGCGCGGCAGATCGTCCTGGACGTCACGGGTTCCAGCCCGGGCGGCCCGGCCGAGCTCCCCGCCCCGGTCGCCCCCGAGGGCTCGGTCATCGAGGAGACCCTCGCGGCGGCCGCGACCCTCGCCGACGACGACGGTGCGATCGACTTCATCGGGAACGCCACCACGGGCATCCTGACCTCGACGATCGGCCCGGACCTGCAGCTGCTGGTCTCCGACCGGATCACCCCTGAGGAGTTCGCCGCGAGCGTCCAGCAGGGTTACCAGACGGAGCTCGGGCGCTGATGTCCCACGCACGCCAGGTCGCTGCCGGGGCCCTGGCCCCGGCGGCGGGCCCGGGCCGGGACGTGGGTCTGCCCGGCGGTGGACGCCGCCGGGGGATCCGCGGTCGGTTCCGTGGTCGTTCGTGGGTCGGCTGGTTGTTCGTGGCTCCCGCGCTGATCGTCTACGCGGCGCTCGTCCTGCGGCCGCTGACGATGTCGATCCAGTACTCGTTCTACGACTGGAACGGCATCGGCGCGGCGACGTGGGTGGGGCTGGACAACTACGCCGAGGTCTTCCAGGACCCGAGCCGTCTTCGGGCCCTGGGCAACTCCTTCCGGTTGATCTTCTTCTACAGCTTCCTGTCGATCGCCATCGGTCTGGTGGCCGCGACGTTGACGCGCTCGTTGGCCTCGCGGTGGGCGCGGGCGGCGCAGACCGCGCTGTTCCTGCCCCAGGTCGTGCCCCTGGTCGGGGCGGGTATCGCGTGGACGTGGCTCTACGCCTCGGACGGGGCGATCAACCAGATCCTCACCGCTGTCGGCCTGGAGTCGTGGACCCGCCCGTGGTTGGCCGACTTCGACCTGGCGCTGCCTGCGGTGGGCGTGGTCGGTACGTGGGTGCTGGTCGGTCTGTGCACGATGCTGCTGAGCACGGGCATGGCGAAGATCGACCCGGCCCTGTACGACGCGGCCCGGGTCGACGGGGCCGGTCCGGTGCAGGAGTTCTTCGCCGTCACCCTCCCCGGGGTGCGCGCAGAGCTCGCCGTCTGCCTCACGGTCACGCTGATCGCCGCGCTCGCCAGCTTCGACGTCATCTACACGATGACCCTGGGTGGTCCGGGTGGCGCGACCATGGTGCCCGGTGTCGACATCTACCAGCTCGCGTTCAACCAGTCTCGGGTCGGTGCCGCCTCCGCCATGGCAGTCGTGCTGATGGCGCTCGTGCTCGCGGTGGTCGTGCCCCTGCAGTACCTCGTCCGGGAGCGATCATGAGCAACGTCCGCACGAGCCGGTCCGAGGCGTGGACGGGCCGGTTGATCCTCGTGGTGATGGTGGCGTTCACGCTGCTGCCGTTCGTGTCCATGCTGAGCGCTGCGCTGCAGGAGGCGGGGTCCAACCCCACGGGCCTGTCGGTGCCGAGCCCGGCGCACCCGGAGAACTTCGCGACCGCGTTCACCATGGCGCGCGTCCCGACCCTCATGGGTTCCAGCGCGCTGCTGGTCCTGATGGTGGTGCCGGCTGCGCTGGCGCTGGCGACGGCCGCGGCGTACGGGATCTCGGTGCTGCGGGTGCCGGGGGGCCGGCTGGTCTTCCTGGTGTTCCTCATGGGCCTGACGATCCCGTTCGAGGGCCTGATCACACCCCTGTACTACCTGATGCGGGACGCGGGCCTGCTGAACACCCGGCCGGCGATCGCACTCCCGTTGATCGCCTTGTACATGCCGTTCGGGGTGTTCTGGATGAGGGCCCACTTCTCGGGTGTGCCGAAGGAGCTGAACGAGGCGGCGTCGATCGACGGCGCCGGTCCGTGGCGGGCCCTGCGTCATGTGCACCTGCCGTTGGCGAAGCCCGCGCTGTCGACGTTGGCGGTGCTGTACAGCCTGTGGACCTGGAACCAGTTCCTGGTCGCCCTGGTGATGATGGACGACCCGTTGCGACGCACGGTCGCCGGTGCGCTGGGTGCGTTCCAGGGGCAGTACGGCACGGACATCGTGCTGCTGTCCGCGGGTGCGCTGCTGATCATGCTCCCGACCATCGTCGTGTTCGCCGTGTTCCAGAAGCAGTTCGTCGCTGCCCTCCTGCAAGGATCGGTCAAAGGATGATCAACGAGATGGCTGTCGGTACGGGCGCACCGCCGTTGGACCCGGAGAGCGCTGCGGCACTCGCGCTGCAGATGCTGGGCGACCCGTCGCCCATCACCGCCGCGGACGTCCCCCACAAGCGGGCCGAGGAGGAGGCCGCGGCGCAGGCGACGCTCACGATGCTGGACCGGCGTGGCCTGGTGCGCGCCGATCACGCGGTGACCTCCTACGACGGGCAGGAGGTCACGGTCAGCGTGGTGCACCGCAAGGACCGCATCCGCACCAGCCCGTTGATCTACTACATCCACGGTGGCGGCATGATGCTGGGCAACCGGTGGAGCGGTGCGGACACGTTCCTGGACTGGATCGACAGGTACAACGCGGTGGTGGCGACTGTGGAGTACCGGCTGGCGCCCGAGCACACCTACCCCGTCCCGCAGGAGGACTGCTACGCGGGTCTGCTGTGGTTGGAGGAGAACGCGGGCGACCTGGGTGTGAACGTCGAGACCGGACTCATCGCCGGGACGAGCGCGGGTGGTGGCCTCGCGGCGTCGGTGACGTTGATGGCCCGGGACCGTGGTGGTCCCCAGGTGGCGGGTCAGCTGCTGCTCGCCCCGATGATCGACGACCGCAACGACACCCCGTCGGCCCGGCAGTACCCCACGGGCCTGTGGAACGCGGCCGAGAACGAGCTGGGGTGGCGGTCCCTGCTGGGTGACCTGCACGGCTGCCCGGAGGTGCCGAGCCACGCGGCCCCGGCCCGGGCGCAGGACCTGTCCGGCCTGCCGCCGGCGTTCGTCGAGGTGGGCAGCGCCGAGGTGTTCCGGGACGAGTCCGTGGCCTACGCCACCCGGCTGTGGCAGGCGGGCGGGCAGGCCGAGCTGCACGTGTGGGCGGGTGGGTTCCACGGGTTCCAGACGCTCACGCACACCGCGATCTCGCGTGGGGCGCTGGCTGCGCTCCACAGCTGGATGGACCGTGCCCTGGGCTTCACCGGGAGGGTGTGACGTGGGGCCCGGTCGGCCCCGGGACCGGGTCGGTAGTGTGGTCGCCCAGGTGGTGTGCGCGTGGGCGCCGCCCTGCGGTGTCGGACCGGAGGTGGTGACGGGGCCGTGAAGGAGCTGCTGCACCGGCTCAGCGCACTGGACGAGGACGCGTCCGCCGCGCTGAAGATCATCACGTTCTTCGACGCGCTGCTGGGGCAGCGCGCCGGGTTGGAGCCGTTCGTGCGCGGTGCCGCGGTGCTGGCCGGGTGCCCGGCCGGGTTCGCCCACCCGTTGCACCACATCTGGTTGCGGGTCGACGCCGAGGGCCACGCCCTGGCGCCGGTGCAGGACGTCGCGGTCGCGCGCTCCTGGCCCCACCAGGAGCTGGCGGACGGGTCCGGTGGTGTGGTGTGGCTCGAGCGCCCCTCGGGGGAAGCCGCCCATGACGCGGTGCTGCTGGAGCGTCTGGCCACGTGCCTGCACCTGACGATCGAGCGGGTCAGCCCCCTGGACCTGGACGACGCCGGGGCGATCGAGCTGCTGCTGTCGGCGACGTCCACCGATGACGCCCGCCGCAAGGCCGCGCGTCGGCTGAGGTTGCGTGACGACGCGCGCGTCCGGGTCGTGGCCCTGGGGCCGGCCGGGGTCGCGGACGTGCCGCGGTCGGCGGTGGTGAGCACCCCGTTCGGGCCTGTCCGGGCGTCGATCGTGCGCGCGGACGAGCCGTGGGACGCCCCGTGGCACGGGGTGAGCGCGGTGACCGGGATCGCCGGCGTCCCGCGTGGCTGGGACGAGGCGCTCCTGGCGTTGCGGGTGGCCTCGCGTCTGGTCCCGCGGGTGCGGTGGGAGGATCTCGGTGCCCTGACGGCGCTCGGTCGTGCTGACGTCCGTGCAGGTGACCACCACCCGGACGTGTCCGCGGTGGCCGGTGCCGCGCGTGAGCCGTGGGGTCTGGACACCTTGGAGGCGTTGTCGATGACGGAGAGCGTCCGTGCCGCGGCCCAGGTGCTGGGTCTGCACCACTCGACGGTGCAGGCCCGTCAGCAGCACCTGGAGGACCTCCTGGGGTTCAGGGTCGGCACGGCACCCGGTCGGGTGCGGGTGGCCACGGCCCTGGTGCTGCACCGCCTCATGACCACGAGGTTCGACGACCAGACGTGACGAGCTGGCGGGCTGACCCTGCTCCCGCACCGACCCCCTGCCCCTGATGTTGGAGGTGTTCCGTGGACGTGCCCCTGCGTACCGTCACCGAGTACGAGGTACCCGTCCCCGTCCGGGACGGCACCGTCCTGCGGGCCACGGTGACGCGCCCCGAGGCGCCGGGCCCGGTCCCGGTGCTGCTGATGCGCACCCCCTACCCGGTGCAGGACGTGCGGCTCGACGTGGACGTGGCCGCGGTGGTGCGTCGGGGTCTGGCGCTGGTGTGCGTGGCGAACCGGGGTACGGGTGCCTCGGACGGGGTGTTCGAGCCGTGGGCCGACGACGCGCGTGACGGCGCGGACGTCATCGACTGGTGCGCCGCGCAGGCGTGGTGCACCGGTGACGTGGTGACGTACGGCCGCTCGTACCTGGCCCAGACGCAGCTGTTCGCGGCGGGGGAGCGGCCCCCTGCGTTGCGGGCCATGGGCCTGGGTGTGTGCCCGGGTGACCCGTACGACGTGGTGCACCACGGCGGTGCGATGCTCGCGGGGTCGGGTGTGGGGTGGGCGGTGGGCCAGACGGGCCTGGCGCTGGCGCGCGGTGTGGCCCGCGGCGAGGTGTCGTCCGGGGTGGTGCGGGCCTGGCGGGAGCTGCCCGGTGAGGTCGGTGAGGTGCTGCGCGGGGGTGAGGCGGTCGCGGTGCCGTTCGACGCCGGCATGCCGAGCTGGCGGGGTTGGCTCGAGCACCCGGCCCGGGACGGGTGGTGGGCACGCCGGGCGTTGCCGGACCGTGACCCGGTGCCGTCGTTCTACGTCGGTGGGTGGCACGACATCTTCGTGCGCGGCACCGTGGAGCAGTTCATGCGGTCACGGCACCCGGGGTCCACGCTGGTGGTGGGCCCGTGGGGGCACGGCCCGGGTGGGGCGGCACTGGGGGAGGCGCGGTACGGGCCCCGGGCCGATGCCCGTGCCCTGGGCCTGGACGAGGAGATCCTGGGCTTCCTGGCCTCGTACGCCCGTGGTGAGGTGCCGGGCACGGCCGAGGACGCCCCGGTGCGCCTGTACCTGATGGGTGCGGACGTCTGGGTGAGGACGACGGACTGGCCGCACCCGGCCGCGGTCGACCACCGGTACCACCTGCACCCCGACGGCACGCTGGCCGTGCACGAGCCCGCCCCTGGGGCGTCGGGGGACGTCGGGTTCGTCCACGACCCCGCCGATCCGGTCCCTACGGTCGGGGGGCCCAACATCTTCGCCCACGGCGACGCCGCCTACGGGACCGGCGCCTGGGACCAGGGTGCCCGCGCGGCCCGGCCGGACGTGGTGTCGTTCGAGTCGGGTGTGCTGAGCGAGGACGTCGACGTGGTGGGGACGGTGCGCCTGAGCCTGGTGGTGAGTACGACGGCCCGGGACGCGGACTGGTGCGCGACGCTCGTCGACGTCCACCCCGACGGGCGGGCCCTGAACGTCGTGGACGGGGTGGTGCGGGCCCGGTTCAGCGGGTCGGACGCCACCGAGTCGCTCCTGGAGCCGGGGGTCCCGCACCGGGTGGAGGTCGAGCTGGGGCCCACCGCGCAGCGGTTCGGGGCGGGCCACCGCATCCGTGTGGACGTGTCGGGGTCGAACCATCCCCGGTTCGACGTGAACCCCGGTACGGGGTTGCCGTGGTCGCGTACCGCCCCCGGTGAGCACGTCGTGTCGCACCAGACGGTGCACCTGGGGGCGGCTTCCCCGTCGTACCTGACCTTGCCGGTCCTGCCGGCGCACCCGATGGAGGAGGAGCTGTGAACCTGCGCCCCCTGGCGTTCACCGTCGACGGCCTGGTGCTGCGTGGCAGTCTGCACCTGCCGCAGGAGCCCGGTGCCGGGCCGTGGCCGACGGTCGTGCTGCACCACGGGTTCGGCGGCAACCGCAGCGAGGGTGGCCGGGCGTTCGTCGATCTGGCCCGGGCCCTGGGGCGTGCCGGGTTCGCGGTGGTGTCGATGGACCGGGCCGGTCACGGCGAGAGCGACGGGGACTTCGCCGACGTCTCGGTCGAACGGGACGTCCGCGACTCGGTCGAGCTCCTGGACCGGGTCGCGGGCCTCCCCGAGGTCGATCCCGATGACCTGCACCTGATGGGGTTGAGCATGGGTGCGGTGGTCGCGAGCGTCGTGGCGGCGCAGACCCCGCTCCCGGTGCGGTCGTTGACGTTCTGGTCCGTGGCGTCGGTGTTCGTCGAGGAGATCACCGGTGGTCACCTGCAGGGCCGCCCGGTCGACGGGGTCGCGCGGGACGGGTGGTTCGACTTCTACGGTCAGCGGATCGGCCCGGGCCTGTTCCAGGAGGTGCCCGGCTTCGACGTGTACGGGCGAGCCCGGGGCTTCACGGGGCCGGTGCGGGTGCTGCACGGTGACCAGGACTTCGTGCCCGTGCGGTGCGCCGAGGCGTACCGGGAGGTCTACGGGCAGGCGATGGACCTGACCGTGGTGCCGGGCGCCGACCACGGGTGGTCCACGGTGCCGATGCGTGACCTGGTGATCCGCGAGACCGTGGAGTTCGTCACCGGGTGCGCCCGCTCGGGTGGCGTCGTCGCCACCCACCGTTCAGAGAGGATCGATCATGGGTGATCAAGGAACCACGCGCCGGGGGGACGGCCCCCAGCTCATCGCGTACGCGGACAGGTTCGGCGGGTCGGTCGCCGGGTTGGCCGAGTTGCTCCGTGGCCCGTTGGCGGGTGCGTTCGACGGTGTGCACGTCCTGCCGTTCTTCACCCCGTTCGACGGCGCGGACGCGGGTTTCGACCCGGTGGACCACACGCAGGTGGACCCGCGCCTGGGGACGTGGGACGACGTGGCCGGGCTGGCCCGCGACCACACGGTCATGGCGGACCTGATCGTCAACCACGTGTCGAGCAGCTCCGAGGCGTTCCAGGACGTGGTGCGTCGGGGGCGTGACTCCCGTTGGGCGCCGATGTTCCTGACGCTCGAGGGCGTGTTCCCCGGGGGGGCGACGGAGGCCGACCTCGCGGCGATCTACCGTCCGCGGCCCGGTCTGCCGTTCACGGCGATGACCCTGGGTGGGGAGCGGCGCCTGGTGTGGACGACGTTCACCGCCGAGCAGGTGGACCTGGACATCCGCAGCCCGCTGGCGTGGGAGTACCTGACCGAGGTGGTGGACCGCCAGACGTCGGCGGGGGTGGCGATGGTCCGTCTGGACGCCGTGGGGTACGTGGCGAAGGCCCCTGGGACGAGCTGCTTCATGCTGCCGGAGGCGACCGAGGTGGTGGCCCGCATCCGTGAGCACGCCCGGGTGCGGGGGGCCCGGGTGCTGCTCGAGATCCACGGGTACCACCGTCAGCAGGTCGAGATCGCCCGGACCGTGGACATGGTCTACGACTTCGCGCTGCCCCCGTTGCTGCTGCACGCGCTGTCGGCGGGTGACCTGGCGCCGCTGGCCGCGTGGTTGGACATCCGGCCCACCAACACGGTGACGGTGCTGGACACCCATGACGGGATCGGGATCATCGACGCGGGCAAGGGGCCGGCGGGGGAGCCGGGTCTGCTGGACGAGGAGCAGATCGACCGCCTGGTCGAGGGCATCCACGAGCGGAGCGGGGGCCAGAGCCGTCGCGCGACCGGGGGTGCGGCGTCCAACCTGGACCTGTACCAGGTGAACTGCACGTACTACGACGCGCTGGGCGCCGACGACGACAGGTACCTGCTGGCGCGGTTGATCCAGGTGTTCCTGCCGGGGGTCCCCCAGGTCTACTACGTGGGTCTGATGGCGGGGTCCAACGACATGGAGCTGCTGGACCGGACCGGGGTGGGCCGGGACATCAACCGGCACCACTACACGCGGGACGAGATCGCTGCGGACCTTCAGCGGCCGGTGGTGCAACGGCAGCTGGCGGCGTTGCGGTTGCGCGCACGGCACCCGGCGTTCGCCGGGACGGCGACTCACCGGGTGCAGGGCTCGACCTTGACGGTGACGTGGACGGCGGGCGACCACCGGGCCGAGCTGGTCGCCGACGTGGCGGCCGTGACGGGCGTCGTGCGGGTCACGGGCGAGGGCGGGGCGGTCCGGGAGTTCGCCATGGCCGACCTGGACTGAACTCTGGAGCGGTGAAGGCGCCCGTTTTGACCCGTTACGTCGTAGTGTGACTGGTGCCCGGGGCGACGGTGCTGGGCCCGCCCGGCGTCCTCGCGCGGCCCGCGCCGGGGCCACGGTCCACGGGCCGTCGAGGGAGCTGCACACATGCGCATGTCACGACGAGGAGGCCGCCGTGGCGCGGCCGCCGCGACCGTGCTCCTGGCTGCCGGTGCGGTCGCGGGGTCGGGCCCGGCGACCGCGGTCACGGCGTCCCAGCCGGTTCCGACCTCAGCGGGGGACCTGGTGTGGTCCCAGGAGTTCGAGGGGCCGGCGGGTTCTGCGCCGGACCCCGCGGTGTGGAACTACGACACCGGGGACCACGGCTGGGGGAACGCCGAGCTGCAGAACTACACGACCTCGCGGGCGAACTCGGCGCTGGACGGTCGCGGCAACCTGGTGATCACGGCCCGGCAGGAGCCCGACGGGTCCTACACCTCGGCCCGCCTGCACACCAACGACAAGGTCGAGATCCAGTACGGCCGGGTCGAGGCACGCATCCAGATCCCCCGGGGGCAGGGCATCTGGCCGGCGTTCTGGATGCTGGGCGCGGACTTCCCGCAGGTCCCGTGGCCGAACTCCGGTGAGATCGACATCATGGAGAACGTCGGGTTCGAGCCGCACCTGGTGCACGGCACGGTCCACGGGCCCGGCTACTCCGGCGGCGACGGCATCGGTGACTCGTACATGCACCCCCAGGGGTGGTCGTTCGCCGACGACTTCCACGTGTACGCGATCGACTGGAGCCCGGGGGAGATCCGCTGGTCGGTCAACGGCCACGAGTACCACCGGTTGACGCGTGCGGACCTCGGGTCGCGGCAGTGGGTGTTCGACAAGCCGTACTTCCTCATCCTGAACGTGGCGGTCGGCGGCCAGTGGCCGGGCTACCCGGACGGGACCACGCGTCTGCCGCAGGAGATGAAGGTCGACTACATCCGCGTCTACGACGGGGCGACGTCCGGTGGTGGCGCCGGTGGCGGCACGGGCGGCTCGGGTGGGGGCACCGGCGGCCCGGGGTCGGGCGCGACGCTCCCGACGGGTACGGGGCCGATCCGTCTGGGCGGGGACCTGTGCCTGGACGTCCCGTGGGCGGACCCCACGGACGGGAACCCAGCCCAGGTCGCGACCTGCTCCGGCAACGCCGCTCAGACGTGGACGCGGGGGTCGGACGGGACGATCCGGGCACTGGGTCGGTGCCTGGACGCGGCCGGTGGTCGCACCGAGAACGGGACCGTGGTGCAGATCTGGGGGTGCAACGGCACCGGTGCCCAGAGGTGGGTGTACGACGCCGCGAGCCGCGCGCTGGTGAACCCGGCGTCCGGCCGCTGCCTGGACGCCCAGGGTGGCACGCCGCTGAGGGACGGTCAGCGCCTGGTGCTGTGGGACTGCCACGGCGGGGCCAACCAGCAGTGGCGTCTGTGACCCTCGACACCGGGGCATGAGAGGACCGCGGCGGCCCGGAGGGGATGGTCCGGGCCGCCGCGGTCGTCGGGGTGTGCGCTACGTCAGGGGAGGGTGAGCCCCATGGTGTAGGCACCGGAGCCGGACGCGGCGTTGACCACGTAGCGGTAGTAGCCGGCGTTGCCGCGGTAGGTGATGGTCTCGTTGGAGCCGGGGGAGGTGCTCTGGGCGACGGTCACCCAGGAGCTGCCGTTCCAGCGCTGCACGTAGAGGTCGAAGTCCGCACCGGAGGGCCCGTTGAGGCACACGCTGTGGGTCCCGGACCGGTTGACCTGCACGTAGGACCCGTTGGGCTGGGCGGCGGCCCGGCCGGCCGCGAGGGTCCCGGTGAAGGTGCGGGCGTAGCCGGTGCAGGAGGTCGGTGCAGGGGCCGGGCTGCTGCCCGAGTCCGTGGTGATCATCCTCAGGCCGTACGCCTGGAGGATGGGGTTGACCGGCTGGAAGAACGTGGTGCCACCGGTGCGGCAGTTGCCGGAGCCGCCGGACGTGACGCCCTGGGCCTGGTTGCCGGCGAGCAGCGAGCCACCGGAGTCGCCGGGCTCGGCGCAGACGGTGGTGCGGATCAGGCCGCGGACGGTGCCCTCGGGGTAGGTGACCGAGGAGTTGAGCGCAGTGATGGTGCCGCAGTGCCACCCGGTGGTCGACCCGGACCGGCACACGGCCGAGCCGACGGGGGCCGCGGTGTGCCCGGCGACCTGGACGCGGCCACCGGAGTAGTTGTTGACCTGGGCCAGCAGGTTCACGCCGGCCCCGGTACGGACGAACGCGTAGTCGTTGCCCGGGAAGCTGGACCCGGCGAAGGTCCCGGTGGGGTTGGCGGTGGTGGCGCCGGTGCGGCCGCAGTGGCCGGCGGTGATGAACCCGCCGTTGACCGCGAACCCGATCGAGCAGCGGCTGCGCCCCCCGATGGTGTAGGCGTTGCCGCCGATCACGTCGAACATGGTCCGCGGGGTCTCGTCGGTCTCGACGAAGGTCACGGCGTCGGACGGGACGTCGGCACCTTCGACGAGGCCGGCGGCGACGTCCTGGGCTCCGGCCTTGACGGCGACGACGACGCTGTTGGTCGGGACGTCGACGTACCAGGTGGGCACGTCGTCGTGGCCCTCGAGGGCGGCGTCGAGGACGGTCTTCCAGGCCTCGAGGTCGGCCAGGGAGTGCTCGACGGTGACGGCCGTGGCGCCTTCGCCCTCGACCTCCTCGACGGCGTCCTCGTCGGTGGTGGCGACGTACAGGACGTCGTCCTCGACCCAGGTGCCGGCGAAGTCCTCGTCGAGCTCTTCGGCGAGGGCCTCGCCGGTCTCGGCTGCGTCGTGCTGGAACGCCAGGGTGGCGGCGGCTTCCTCCGCGTCGAGGCCCAGGTCGCGCTCCATGGCCTCGAGGAGGTCGGGGTCGAGCTTCTCGGCCAGGCGTGGCGGTGCGCTCGCGCTCCCGGGTGGTGCGGGCTCGTTGGCCTGGGCGGCCATGCCGCCTGCCAGGAGTGTGGCGGCTGCGGTGGCCACGGCCAGGGCCCGCGTGACTGTGCGTGGTGTCATCTCGGTTCGTCCCTTTCATCGCACCCGGCGGTCGCCGGTGCTCGGAGGTTAGGAGCGTGCTGGTGGGCGGTGGCAGATCCCTTTCTGGTCATACGGCCTCGTTATGGAGGTCGATCTGGTGGGTGGTGAGCCAACGCAGGTACGCCGGCGAACGGCGGACGGCGTCGTCGTGGGCGCAGCGCGCGGCACGGGCGACCTGCCCGACGTCCACGCGGTCTGCGACGTCCTGGCGCCAGCCCACGTAGTGGGACCAGCGCAGGGGGCTGCCGTCCAGGGCCAGGACCCGCACGCCGGGTGCGACGGGCATCACGGGCTGGACCAGCGCCACGGCGTGGCCGGCGCGTACCTGGTCGATCGCGGCGGTGCGTTCGGACTCCCCGAGCGAGCGGGGCGTGAAGCCGGCCCGGACGCACGCCGAGACGAAGCAGCGTTCGAAGCACCCGTCACCGGGAGCGTTGAGCCACGTCTCACCGCCGAGGTCGGTCAGCGGAGCGCTCAGGCGGGTGGCGTGCCGGTGGTGGGCGTCGACCATGACGAACACGGGGTCAGTCGCGACGTGGCGCCACACCACGTGGCCGTCGGGGGGTGGCGCGGAGTCCGCGCACACCCCCACGAGCGCGACGTCGAGTTCCCCGCCGGCCAGACGGGACGTGGTGCCGGCCACCGACCAGGAGGTGGACGGGGTGACGGTCACGTCGTGCAGCGCGGTGCGTACCTGGTTGGCGAAGAGCCCGCCCAGGGGTGTGCTCACGGTGCCCAGCCGCAGGGACCTGGGCCCCCAGGTGGTGCGGTTGACCTGCCGGCGGGCGTCGTCGAGCAGGACGTCCATGGCGGGCAGGACGACGCGCGCGTGCCGTAGCACGAGCTCGCCCAGGGGTGTGGCACGGGTGCCGTGCCGGTCCCGGACGAACACGGGGCCTCCCAGCGTCCTGTCGATGCGGTTCAGCTGCGCGGTCAGCGCGGGTTGCGACAGGCCGAGGACGGCAGCGGCCTTGGTGACGCTGCCGGACTCACACACCGTCGTGATCATCCTGAGATGCCGAAGCTCCAGCTCCATGAATCGGATTATTCACCATATACCGGGCTCACGTCACAACGGGTGTGACTGTGTGTATCACGCGGGACGACAGATCGGGAAGGTCGGGCCGGTGCGACCGGGGCCCGTCGCGGGCGAGGAGGAGCGCTCCCGAGGGCTTGACCTGCAGTAGTTACCGAGTATGGTTCGGTGCATACCCGGTAACTAGCGGAGGTCGTCATGTCGGTCAGGCACGGGATCGTGGCGCTGCTCGCGGAGAAGCCGATGCACGGCTACCAGCTCAAGGTGGAGTTCGAGCGCCGCACGGGAGCGACCTGGCCCCTCAACATCGGGCAGGTCTACACGACCCTGGGGCGCCTGACCCGCGACGGCCTCGTCGAACCCCTGCCAGACCCACCCGACCCCTCCGAACCGGACGACCCGGGGGTCAAGGTCGAGCGGTTCACCCTCACCGCCCGGGGCCGCGACGAGGCGGCTGCCTGGTGGGCCCGGCCCGTGGAACGAGGGGCACCGGCACGCGACGAGCTCGCCATCAAGATCGCGCTCGCGGTCACCGCACCGGGTGTGGACGTCGCAGCCGTCATCCAGGCCCAGCGCACCGAGACCCTGCGCTGCCTGCACGACTACACCCGGCTCTCCGCCGGGGCCTCGGCACCCGGGGCGGTGGCCGACGCCCGTCCCGACCTCGCGTGGGCACTGGTCCTGGACAGCCTGATCTTCGCGGCCGAGGCCGAGGTGCGATGGCTGGACCACGTCGAGGCGCGCATCGCCCGCCTCGGTCCCGCTTCCAGGGCCAGGACCTCCGGGGCGGACCCCGGCGCGGGCGCCCGTCACGCCGGCCGACCGCACGGGACGAGGCGGTGAGCGGCACCTACGGTCCCGTGCTCCTGCGGATGGCAGGTGTGCACCGCACCCATGGCACCGGGCCGGTGGCCGTCCACGCCCTGCGCGGAGTCGACCTCGAGGTGCGCGTCGGGGAGCTCGTCGCCGTCATGGGGCCCTCCGGGTCCGGCAAGTCGACCCTGCTCAACCTCGCGGGCGGACTGGACACCCCCACCGAGGGGACCGTCACGGTCGCCGGGAACGACCTCACCGGCATGGACCTGCGCGGTCGGGCGCGCCTGAGGCGCCGCAGCGTCGGGTACGTCTTCCAGGACTTCAACCTGATCCCCGCCCTGACCGCTGCCGAGAACGTCGCGCTGCCCCGTGAGCTCGACGGCATCCCGGCGCGGATCGCCCGTGAGGAGGCGCTGACGGCCCTCAAGCTCGTCGACGTCCGCGACGCCGCCCACCGGTTTCCCGACGAGATGTCCGGCGGGCAGCAGCAGCGGGTCGCCATCGCGCGGGCGCTCGCCGGGCCCCGCAGGCTCGTCCTGGCCGACGAGCCCACCGGCGCCCTGGACTCCGTGACCGGCGAGGACGTCATGCGTCTGCTCCGGGCCCGGGTCGACGTGGGTGCCGCCGGCCTCCTGGTCACCCACGACGCGCGCTTCGCGGCCTGGGCCGACCGCACGATCTTCCTGCGGGACGGGGTCGTGGTCGACACCACCGGCTCCCGGCCCGGTGCGGACGCGCTGCTCAGCGGGGGTGTGTGATGCCGCGACGGTGGCCG
>NZ_AXCZ01000401.1 GCF_000767165.1 Cellulomonas bogoriensis 69B4 = DSM 16987 | reverse complement strand
GCCGACGCGGCTCGGATGACCGGCCAGGCCGCGGCGTTCGCCTCCACCCGCCGTGCCGAGGCGATCGCGGTCGCGCAGGCGGCGGTGAAGGCGGCGGACGAGACGGTGGCACTCGCGGCCGACGTCGTCGACGAGGAGACGCTGGCCCAGCTGGACGACGCGGTCGCCGAGCTGAACGACCTGATCGCCGTGGCTCCGGCCACCGCGGCTGACGACGACGGTGCATCTGCGACGGCTGAGCCTTCCCCGGCCGGAGCGCCGGCCTCGTCCGACGAGGTCGAGCCCTCGGGCACGCCCGAGCCGACCCCTGTCGGGGACGACGCGGCGCCGTCCTTCGAGGTCGATCTCGACGAGGCCGAGAAGGGCCTGGACGACCTGAGTGCGACCCTGCGCTCCCCGGCGCCCTCCCGCGGCGCGGTCATGCGGTCGGAGATCCCCGCCGACGTGACTCCGAGCCCCCTGGCCCTCCTGGCACAGCTGGACATCGAGGTCAGCGACCAGATGCTGGAGGTCGCGCAACGGGTGATCGACCTGTCCGAGGAGCTGGAGGCGACGGCCACGGAGGCGATCGCCGAGGCCGAGGCGCAGGCCGCGATCGCCGCGGAGCGTGACCGCAAGATCCGGGTGGCCGACTCCTCACCGAACGGACGCATCCCGCAGGACGTGCTGTGCGGGGTGGACTTCGCCCCCGCCGCTCTGCTGCGCTGCGACGCCGCCGAGGCGTTGGAGGAGCTGAACCAGGCCTACCGTGCGCACTTCGGCAA
>NZ_AXCZ01000430.1 GCF_000767165.1 Cellulomonas bogoriensis 69B4 = DSM 16987 | reverse complement strand
ACCGCAGCTACGAGGGCCAGGTGCGCGCCCGCGAGACCCGCGGGGCCCTGGCCGCCAACCCGGGCACCTCGAACCACGGGCGTGGCCTGGCGGTCGACTTCGGGGACTTCGGCGGGCTCGGGAACTTCGACACCGCCAACTACCGGTGGATGCGCGCGAACTCGGAGCAGTTCGGGTGGTTCCACCCGCCGATCATGCGTCCGGGCGGTGGCGGCCCGCAGGAGCCGTGGCACTGGGAGTACGGCACCCGCTGAACGCGGTGGCGGCGCCGCTGACCGCCTCAGGAGGTGGCGGCCAGCTGGTGCGCGGCCTCGTAACGGTCCAGGACGATCTCTGCGAGCCGTGGGTCCGGTCCGAGCGGCTCGGTGACCACGTCGGCGCCCGCCTGGTGCAGGCGGTCGTGGAAGAACCCGGGTGCGAGCAGGTACGAGGCGATCACGACCCGCCGCCCCGCCGGGGCCTCGGCGACCGCGACGGGCACCCGGGGGTGGGCCGCGGACCCGTAGGCGATGGTCACCGGACCGCCCCATGCCTCCACGACCATCGCGTGGAGCGCGTGGACGGCCTCGACGGCCCGGGCGTCGCTCG
>NZ_AXCZ01000325.1 GCF_000767165.1 Cellulomonas bogoriensis 69B4 = DSM 16987 | reverse complement strand
TGGGTGGGGGTGAGGGTGGGGTGGGTCAGGTCCAGCGGCGGCGGAGGGCCTCGGCGGCCGCTGTGAGGGCTGCCAGGAGGGCCAGGGCCAGCAGGGGGGCGGTCCACCTGTCGGGGACCTCGGCGACGGAGGTGTAGGCCACGCCCCGGGCCTCCTCGGCGCGGTCGTCCAGGGCGGAGATGAGGGCCAGGGACTGCAGGGCGTCGACGTTGCCCTCGTCGAGCTGGGCGACCAGACGACCCAGCCCCTCGTCGGCGAGGGCGTCGAGGCCGTCGGCCAGCTCGTCGGCGCCGGTCGCGAGCATCGCGATGCCCTCGGCGAGCATGTCGACCATCTGGTCCAGGTCGCCGAGCTCGTCCAGGCCCGCACCCCCCAGGAGGTCCTGGACGTCCGCGCCGGCCAGCAGGTCCTGGGCGTCGGGCAGGGCCAGGTCGTCCAGCAGGGCCCCGGGCTCCAGGCCCGCGGCCGCCAGGAGCCCCTCCAGGTCCAGGTCGACGTCACCGAACGCGTCCTGCAGGTCCGGCAGGTCCACCCCGCCCAGCAGGCCGGTCAGGTCCACGTCGGCCAGGACCTCCGTGAGGTCCGCACCCGCCCCGGCCAGGAGGTCCTGGACGTCAGGGAACGTGACGTCGGCGTCCTGCAGCAGCTGTGCGAGCTCCTCGGCCAGGTCCACGTCACCGAGCAGCTCACCCAGGTCCACCCCTGCGAACACCTCGGTCGGGTCCAGGCCCAGGGCGTCCAGCAGCTCGGCCACCGTCAGGGACTCACCCTCCAGCAGCTCCCCGAGGGTCGGCAGGTCCAGGTCCACACCCACCCCGGCGAGCCGCTCGACCAGGCGCTCCCGCACCTGCCGCGCGACCTCCGGCACGTCCACCGCATCCCGCAGCAGGTCACCCCAGGTGAGGTCCTCCCACTGCTCGAGGTCCTCCAGGCGCTCGAGGACGTCCTGGTGCAGGGCAGTGAGTGCGTCGACGACGGCCTGGGCGTGCTCACGGGCGTCGTCCAGGTCCTCAGCCCGCTCCCCCACCGGCGGCACGGGCCCAGGGCCCCCCGGCAGGACCGCCGCGAGGTCACCCAGGGTCGAGGCCCACGCGTCGAGGTCGTCGGCGACCCCGACCAGCGACCCGGCCACCGCATCCAGGTGCTCCGCCACGGAGACCGCGACCCGGTCGGTGTGCCCGGACGCCCGGTCCAGCGCGACCGACACCGCGTCCAGGGCCGTCCCCACGGGCGCGAACGCCTCAGCGTCCTGCGGGTCGAGGGCCGACGTGGCGTCGGCGAGCGCCTCACGGGCGTCGGCCAGGTGTGCACCGGCCTCGTCGAGCGCGTCGTCCAGGTCCGACAACGCGGTGAGGTCGACGGCCGGGACGTCCGCCGCCGCGG
>NZ_AXCZ01000324.1 GCF_000767165.1 Cellulomonas bogoriensis 69B4 = DSM 16987 | reverse complement strand
GACCGCCCGCCCCAAGCCCGAGCGGCGAGGCAGACGACGCCGGTAGGTGGCCGGGTCGCGGTCGCCTGCGGATCGCGTGCGGGGTCAGCGGGTCAGTACCCGGCACCGCCGCTGCTGCTGGACCGGTCGTCCGCGGTGCCCTCGGTGCCCTCGCTGCCCTCGCTGCCGTCCACCCCGTCGAGGACCGCCTCGGTCCCTGACAGCCCCAGCCGGGTGGCACCCGCGGCGATCATCTCGAGCGCGGCCTGCCCTGTGCGGATGCCACCGGACGCCTTGACGCCCAGCCGCCCGCCGACGGTCTGCGCCATCAGGCGTACCGCGTGCGCCGTCGCACCACCTGCGGGGTGGAAGCCCGTCGAGGTCTTGACGAAGTCGGCACCCGCGGACTCGGCCGCGCGGCACGCGGCGACCACCTCGTCATCGGTGAGCGCCGCGGACTCGAGGATCACCTTGAGCACCGCAGGTGCGGGGACGGCGGCCCGGACGGCCGCGACGTCGGCCTCGACCGCCGCCCAGTCCCCCGCCTTGGCGGCACCGACGTCGATCACCATGTCGACCTCGTGCGCCCCGTCGGCCACCGCCCGCGCGGCCTCGGCCGCCTTGACCTCGCTGCGGTGCTTGCCCGAGGGGAAGCCGCACACCGTCGCCACCAGCACCGGCGCGGCGTCCACGGGCAGCATCGAGGGAGAGACGCAGATCGAGTAGACGCCCAGTCGGCGCGCCTCGGCCACCAGGGCCTCGACGTCCGCGGCGGTCGCCTCGGGCTTGAGCAGGGTGTGGTCCACCATGCCGGCGACCGCAGCGCGGTCGGGTACGGCTGAGCCGCCACCCAGGGGGGTGTCGTGGTGGGGGGTGGGGCCGTCGGTGCTCATGCGCGGTGCCGTCCGTTCGACAGGGTGTAGGCGGGTAGGAGGACCTCCTGGACCAGCGCCTCGCGCTCGTCGTGGTGGAGGAAGCTGCTGCGGGCCGCGGTCAGGGTCACGTCCCTCAGGTCGGCCAGGGTCCAGCCGGCCTCGTGGACCAGGGCGTGCATCTCACGACTGAGGCTCGTGGCAGACATGAGCCGGTTGTCGGTGTTGACGGTCACGGCGAACCCGAGGCGGCGCAGCGCGGTCACCGGGTGGGTCGCGATCCCTGTGGCGGCGCCCGTCTGGACGTTCGAGCTGGGGCACACCTCGAGGGGGACGGCCTGGTCCCGGACCCAGTGCGCCAGGGCACCCAGCTGCGGGGCCTCGGTGGCGGCCGGGGCGACGGCCCGGTCCAGGCCCTGGACGTCCTCGGCGATGCGCACCCCGTGACCCAGGCGCACCGCGCCGCCCTTGTGGAGGGCGTCGGCGATGGACCCGGGCCCGGCCGCCTCACCCGCGTGCAGCGTGACGGGCAC
>NZ_AXCZ01000354.1 GCF_000767165.1 Cellulomonas bogoriensis 69B4 = DSM 16987 | reverse complement strand
GGCCGAGGGGGCCCGCGGACCGGTCATCACCCGGTGGCGCCGGGAAGGCCTCACCGCGTGGCGCGAGCACCTCGCCTCGGTGCACCGCGCGACCGCCGCAGCCGCGGGAGGCGGGACCGTCTCACCCCACGAGGCCCTGCCGGGACCCGCCCAGCTGGGTCGTCTGCACGCAGCCCTCGCCGACGTGCTCGTGCGCGACGCGGTCCTCATCGCCCTCATCGGTGAGGACCGCGTGGCCGACCAGGTCCTGGCCGGCCACGGGGGCCCTGAGCTGGAACGCGCGTTGCGTCGCCTGGTGGACCCGGGTGACGGGAGGCCTCCTGCTCCCGGCCCGACCGCCGCAGCCCGGCTCCTGCTGGAGCAGGTCGTGGCCCACGCGCCCCGGCGCGCCCAGTCCGCGCCGCTGACGCTGCTCGCGGTGCTCGCCTGGTGGAGCGGCGACGGCGCCCGGGCGTCCGTGCTGTGCGAACGAGCGCTGGTGGTGGATCCCGAGCACCGGCTCGCGGTCCTGGTCGAGCAGGCGCTGGGGCAGGGGATGGGGCCCGGGTGGTTGCGCCGCCCGGTCCCGTCGCGTGGTCGTGCGGGTGGGGGACCTGCTGCCCGACCGTGAGCGCGGGCGACGCTTCCGGTAGCGTCGGGCGGAGCCCCGGAACCGGTCGGGCCACCGCCCCCAGGAGGATCGATGAGCGTCGTCGTCGGATACGTAGCGACCCCGGAGGGAGACGCTGCACTGCGGGCGGCGATCGACGAGGTCACCAGGCGCGGCGGTCGACTCGTGGTCGTCCTGAGCGAGCGTGGTCACCGGTTCGGCTCCGGGGGGGAGGACCTCGACGCCCAGGCGGAGGAGGTCCGGCGCCGGCTCGAGGAGGAGGACGTGCGCCACGAGGTCCGGCTCACCACCCGGGGGCGTGACGTCGCCGAGGACATCATCGGGGCGGCCCAGGAGGCCGGAAGCGCGCTGATCGTGATGGGTCTGCGGCGCCGCAGCCCGGTCGGGAAGCTGATCCTGGGCTCCAACGCCCAGCGGAT
>NZ_AXCZ01000484.1 GCF_000767165.1 Cellulomonas bogoriensis 69B4 = DSM 16987 | reverse complement strand
TGCTGGCGGTCAAGCCCTCGCCGGAGTGACGTGCCGGGTCCGTGGCGGGGCGCGCACCAGCGCGACCGGCACCCGGGACGTTACAATGTCACCCTAACCCCGGACCTTCTTCCCGAGCCTGGCGTCGCCGAAAGGTTCTCTGTGTCATCCCTCTCTTCCCAGCCTGTCCTGCCGCGTGAGTTCGAGCACCCGGCGCTTCAGGAGCTCGTCCGCGTCGGTCGCACCCACGGGTCGGTCGAGGCCGAGGCGCTGCGGTCCGCGTGCGAGTCCGCCGAGGTACCGCCCAAGCGTCTGCGGGCGGTGGTGCGCGGGCTCGCCGACGCCGGCGTGGTCGTGAACGAGCCGACCGCCCGGCCTGCGGTCGCG
>NZ_AXCZ01000322.1 GCF_000767165.1 Cellulomonas bogoriensis 69B4 = DSM 16987 | reverse complement strand
CGACGTCGGCGCCGAGCTGCCACTGGCCCGTGGGGACCGGGGGCGCCCCGTCGTCGTCGCGCCGGGCGTCCGCGACCGGCTCGCCATCGCGCAGGTGCACGCCCTTGGCCAGGTAGGTGGAGACCCCTTCCCAGGCGGTTGCGCCGTCGACGGTGACCTCGGCGACGACGTCGACCGTCACCCCGGACCGGTGGGGTCGCAGGTCCTGGGCGTGGACGGCCACGTCCATCGTGTCGCCCAGGGTGAGCGCCCGGTGCTGGGTGACCCGGTTGGCGGTGTGGACCATGCCCAGCAGCGGCAGGGGGAACTCGGGCCGCACCATGAGGGCCATCGCCGCGGGGAACGCGAGCACGTGCACGTACCCGGCGGGCAGCTGGTCGCCACCGTTCTCGCCGACGACGTGCTGGTACTCGGCCAGGTGGTCCCGGTCGGCGCCCACGCCGCGCACCACCACCTGGGTGGTGGGTAGCGCGGTGGGCGCCAGGGTGCGGCTCCGGTCGACCTGGGCGCGGACGGACCCGGCCACCCCACGCGCGTAGAGGCCGCGCAGGGCCGGCAGGTCGGTCAGCTCGACGACGTCACGGGGCGCGGCGCTCATGCGCCCACCATGAGCTGCCCGCACACCCGCAGGGTCTGCCCGTTGACGCCCCCGGCCTGCGGTGAGGCGAGGAACGCGATCGCCTCGGCCACGTCGACGGGTTGGCCGCCCTGCTGCAGGGAGTTGATGCGGCGCGCGACCTCCCGGGACGCGAACGGCATGCGGGCGGTCATGTCGGTCTCGATGAACCCGGGTGCCACGGCGTTGATGGTGCCGCCCGTGCCGTGCAGGTCGGGGGCCATGGCGTGGACCATGCCGATGATCCCGGCCTTGGACGCGGCGTAGTTGGTCTGCCCGCGGGTGCCGCCGATGCCGCTGGTGGACGCCAGGCACACCACGCGCGGGTGCTCACCCAGGACGTCCGAGGCGAGCAGCTCGGTGGTGAGGCGCAGCGGTGCGGCGAGGTTGACGGCCAGGACCGAGCTCCACGCGTCGGGCTTCATGTTGGCGAGCAGCTTGTCGCGGGTGATGCCGGCGTTGTGGACGACGAGGTCCAGGTGCCCGTACCGGGTGCGGACGTGCTCGACGATGCGGGCGGTGGCGTCCTCGGCGGTGATGTCGAGCTGCAGGGCCGTGCCGCGCACCTCGTTGGCGACGCGCGAGAGCCCTTCGCCGGCGGCGGGGACGTCCACGACCACGACCTGGGCCCCGTCCCGGGCCAGGACCCGGGCGATCTGCGCGCCGATGCCGCGTGCGGCGCCGGTGACGAGCGCGACCCGACCGTCCAGGGGCCGGTCCCAGTCGTCGGGGGTGGTGCCGTCGGTGGTGGTGACGGTCAGGGTCTGGCCGTCGACGTACGCCGACCGGCCCGAGAGCAGGAAC
>NZ_AXCZ01000321.1 GCF_000767165.1 Cellulomonas bogoriensis 69B4 = DSM 16987 | reverse complement strand
CCGTCGGCGGCAGCGGTGGTGGCGGCGGGAACACGGGCGGTGGCGGCGCACCCGGCGGCGGTGGCAACACCGGGGGTGGCGGCAGCAGCGGCTGCACCGTGACCGCCACCCGCGGCGAGGACTGGGGTGACCGGTTCAACGTCACCTACACCGTGAGCGGCTCGAGCAGCTGGTCGGTCAACCTGAACCTCAACTCGGGCCAGAGCATCCAGAACAGCTGGAACGCCAACCTCAGCGGCAGCGGCTCGACGCGCACCGCGACCCCCAACGGGAACGGCAACAGCTTCGGTGTGACCGTGATGAAGAACGGGAACGACACCATCCCGGCGGCCACGTGCTCGACGTCCGGCGGGGGCAGCACCGGCGGCGGTGGCGCACCTGGCGGCGGGAACACGGGCGGCAGCAGCGGCTGCACCGTGTCGGTCAGCCGGGGCGAGCAGTGGGGCGACCGGTTCAACGTCAGCTACTCGGTCTCGGGCTCGAGCAGCTGGACGGTGACCATCAACCTCAACGGCGGCCAGAGCCTGCAGAGCAGCTGGAACGCCAACGTGACCCAGAGCGGCAACACCGTGACCGCAAGGTCCAACGGGTCCGGCAACAGCTTCGGGACGACGATCTACTCCAACGGCAACACCACGATGCCGACCGCGACCTGCCGGGCAGGCTGACGGCCCAGCGGACCGAGGGCGGGGAGGCGACCGTGCCTCCCCGCCCTCAGTCGTGCGCACGGCGTCACTGAGAGCCGTCCCACCGCTCCCGGGTCCGAACAGTGAGACGGATCTCAGATCCGATCCCGGAACTTTCGAGCGACCGACGACGCGGTTGCGGGGGCTGGTCAGGACGTTTCGACTGGGAGCCTTCCCACCCGCACCTGACCAGCGATCGCGCATCGACCGACACCGACCGCCCCCACCCGGAGCAGGCCGGACTTATCACTTCTGCCACCTTGGTGCAAGTTAATCCCTTAGGCCCCTCTCGCCCCACGGTCACGGGGTTGCGACGTTTGTCACAGCCACGCAGACTCGAGCCACGGAGAAAGGCCCGGACCCACGTCGGCCATCAATGGAGAGATGACGTGCCGACAATGCACGGGAAGCCCTTGGAAGAAGGCCCTTTCTCATGCGACGCATGCAATTCACGAAGGAGTGAGAATGTCCACCAGCTCTACCCTCGGACAAGGCGCCACGACGCGCCGTGGTCGTGCCCTCCGAGCAGCACTCAGCATCGGTGCCGCCGGCGCACTGGTCACCGGGGCGCTCGCTGCGCCCGCATCGGCCCAGGTGACCGAGAACCAGCAGGGAACCCATGACGGGTACTTCTTCTCGTTCTGGACCGACGCCCCCGGCACGGTCTCGATGCAGCAGGGCCCGGGCGGCAACTACAGCACCCAGTGGCGCGACACCGGCAACTTCGTCATCGGC
>NZ_AXCZ01000356.1 GCF_000767165.1 Cellulomonas bogoriensis 69B4 = DSM 16987 | reverse complement strand
GGCGGGCCGTTCACGGGGTGGACGGCCCGCCGGGGCCGTGCCCGCCGGGTCGAGGCGTTGGAGCAGGTCCGGCAGGAGCTGGTCCGTGCCACGGCGCTGGTGCTGACGGCGTGCCGGGCCCGGGCCGGGAGCAGTGTCGCCCGGGCGCTGCACGAGTGCGGTGAACCCGCTGCGGCGGGTGTGCTGGACCAGATGGCCGCGCAGGGGTCGGGTGCGCCGGACGCCCCGGACCCTTCTGCTGCGGCGTCGGCGTGGGTGGACCAGGTGGACGCGGACGTCCGCGACCGGCTCCAGGCCGAGGCGCCCCGGTACGTGGAGCGCTTGGCCCGAGGTGTGGGTCTCGACGGTGTCGCGACCCTGGTCCTGGCGGCGGCTGCGGGGCTGGGCGCTGCCGCGGTGGTCGTCGAGCGGGAGCTGGGGCACGTGACGGGGCGTGAGGCCGTCGACCGGGCTCGCGCCGACCTGGTCGACAGGGCCGCCGCCCAGGCAAGGGCCGGGGGTTCACCCGCGCGCCAGGCGCTGGCCTCACCGCACCTGGCCGACGACGCGGCCGCGGGCCTGCGTCTGCGTTCGGCCGTCCTGAAGGGAGTCTGATGACCGTGCCGACCACGGGTCCGCGTACCGCGGCGATCCTGCGCAGCGTCGAGGAGGTCGAGGGCGCCCTGGTACCCGCAGAGGCCGCCCTGCCGGGCCCGGTGCTGGTGACCGCCCGCGCGGCCCTGCGGGACGTCCGGGACCGTCTGCGCCTGGGGGTGGACCACACGGTGGTGGCCCTGGTGGGGGGCACCGGGTCGGGCAAGTCGAGCCTGTTCAACGCGCTGACGGGACTGGACTTCGCTGACGTGGGGGCGCGCCGGCCGACGACGTCGGCCCCGACCGCGTGCGTGTGGGCCCACGACGCCGAGGCGCTGCTGGACTGGTTGGAGGTCCCGTCCGAGCGGCGCATCGAGCGTGAGAGCGAGCTGGACGGTGAGTCCCAGGCGGACCTGCGGGGGCTGGTGCTGCTCGACCTGCCCGACCACGATTC
>NZ_AXCZ01000471.1 GCF_000767165.1 Cellulomonas bogoriensis 69B4 = DSM 16987 | reverse complement strand
TGATCCCGCAGGTCGACCTGCTGGTGTGGGTGGTGGACCCGCAGAAGTACGCCGACGACGCGCTGCACTCGGGGTACCTGCGTCGCCTGGTGGGGCACGAGTCGTCGATGCTGGTGGTCCTCAACCAGGTGGACACGGTGCCGGCGGGGGCGCAGGCCGAGCTGATGCGCGACGTCGACAGGTTGCTCCGTGAGGACGGGTTGCGTGGTGTGGGTGTGCACGCGGTCTCGGCGCTGACGGGCGCGGGCCTGCCGGTGCTGCGGGGTGCGTTGGCCGACGCGGTCGCACGTCGCAGCGTCGCCGAGACGCGTGCGGCCGCGTCGTTGGCGGGCGCGGCACGGGATCTGTCTGCGGTGATGGGGTCCGGTGAGCTCGACAGCTGGACGGCTCCGCGTGCGGGGGCCGTCGACGGGCTGATGGTCGCCTGCGGGGCGCC
>NZ_AXCZ01000028.1 GCF_000767165.1 Cellulomonas bogoriensis 69B4 = DSM 16987 | reverse complement strand
CTGGGCCGCGGTCCCGTGGGTGCCCTGCGCGCCCGCCGCACTCGTGGCCGGCCGCCACAGGTGGCAGATGCCCAGCGCGAGCGCGTCCGCGGCGTCCGCCGGCTTCGGGACCTCGTCCAGCCCGAGGATGCGCGCGACCATCTGCTGGACCTGGGCCTTGGGCGCGCGCCCGGTGCCGGTGACCGCTGCCTTCACCTCGCTGGGGGTGTGCAGCGTCACCGGGACGCCCCGGGCTGCTGCGGCCACCATCACCACGCCCGAGACCTGCGCGGTGCCCATCACGGTACGGACGTTGTGCTGGGCGAACACCCGTTCCAGCGCGACGGCGTCCGGACGGGCCCGGTCCAGCCAGCGCTCCACCTCGACCCCGATCGCGAGCAGCCGGTCCGGCAGCTCGGCCTCGACGGCGGACCGGGCGACACCGACGTCGACGAGGGCGGCCCGGCGCCCGGGCCGGGACTCGACGACGCCCAGGCCGCACCTGGTGAGTCCAGGGTCGATCCCGAGCACGCGCACGGCACCACCCTCCCACCCGCGGGGCGCCGACCCGGGCGGCGCGCCGCGGGTCACTCCTCGAGCTGGGCCAGGACCTCGTCCGAGGCGTCGAAGTTCGCGAAGACGTTCTGGACGTCGTCGCTGTCCTCGAGCGCGTCGATCAGCTTGAGGATCTTGCGTGCGCCCTCGACGTCGACCTCGACCTGCGTGGCGGGCACGAACTGGGCCTCCGCGGAGTCGTAGTCGATGCCGGCGTCCTGCAGCGCGGTGCGCACCGCGACGACGTCGGTCGCCTCGCTGAGCACCTCGAAGGTGTCACCGTGGTCGTTGACCTCCTCGGCGCCCGCGTCGAGGACCGCCGCCAGCACGTCGTCCTCCCCCAGCCCGTCGGCCTTGGGCACCTCGACGACGCCCCGACGGGAGAACAGGTACGAGACCGACCCCGGGTCGGCCATCGTCCCGCCGTTGCGCGTGAACGCGACCCGGACCTCGGACGCGGCGCGGTTCCGGTTGTCCGTGAGGCACTCGACCAGGACGGCGACACCGCCCGGGCCGTAACCCTCGTACATGATCGTCTGGTACTCGGCACCACCGGCCTCCGCACCCGATCCGCGCTTGACCGCACGGTCGATGTTGTCGTTCGGCACGGACGACTTCTTGGCCTTCTGGATCGCGTCGAACAACGTCGGGTTGCCGGCCGGGTCACCGCCGCCCACCCGGGCCGCCACCTCGATGTTCTTGATCAGCTTGGCGAAGAGCTTGCCGCGCTTGGCGTCGTTGGCAGCCTTCTTGTGCTTGGTGGTGGCCCACTTGGAGTGACCGGACATACGTTGAACTCCTCAACCGCGGTCGGCGACGATCTGGACGAACATGCGGTGCAAGCGGAGGTCCCCGGTCACTTCCGGGTGGAAGGACGTGGCCATGACGTCACGCTCACGAACCGCGACGATCCTACCGGCGGCCGGTCCCTCGCCCACCGAGGCCAGGACCTGGACACCCGCCCCGGACTCCTCGACCCACGGGGCGCGGATGAACACCGCACGCACCGGGTCCTCGACGCTGTCCGGCACGCCCTCGACCACGAGGTCGGTCTCGAAGGAGTCGACCTGGCGGCCGAACGCGTTGCGGCGGACGGTGATGTCGAGGCCGCCCAGGCTCCCCTGACCTTCCACACCGCCCAGCACGCGGTCCGCCAGGAGGATCATCCCCGCGCACGACCCGAACGCCGGCAGGCCTGAGCCGAGCGCCGCCCGCAGCGGCTCGAACAGCTCGAAGACGTGCAGGAGCTTCTCGATCGTCGTGGACTCCCCACCGGGCAGGACCACACCGTCGACGTCGCGCAGCTCACGCTCACGTCGCAACGGGACCACTCGTGCACCCGCCGCCTCGAGGGCGGCGGTGTGCTCACGGACGTCGCCCTGCAGTGCGAGGACGCCGATGGTCGGGATCGGTGAGGTCACGGGCGGCGATTCTAGGGGAACGGACCCGCACCGGACTCATCCGTCGTCGGTGCCGAGGTCCCGGGTGATGCCGTCCCAACCCGCCAGGACCGGCCGGAGCAGACCGGGTAGACCCTCGGGGAAGACCTCGATCTGGACCTGCTCGAGCGCGTCCAGGTCCCACCAGCGCAGCTCGTCGATGGTCTCCCGCTCGATCGCCGTCCACGCGGACCGGTCCAGGGTGGCCAGGTCCAGCCCGTCGACCCGGGCGAGGAAGATCTCCTCGTCCTGGCGGCACCGCCGGGCGTAGAAGTCGAAGACGGCCCGGCGGCGGAACACGGGGCCGACGAGGTCGGCCGGCCGCAGGCGCAGGCCGGCCTCCTCGCGCGCCTCGCGCACGGCCGCCGTCCGGGCGTCCTCCCCCGGGTCGATCCCTCCGCCGATGGTGAACCACCACGACCTCTCGGGCTGGTCCACGTCGTGCCCGCGGACGAGCAGCACCCGGTCGTCGGGGTCGATCACGACCACGCGGGCGCCCCGGCGGAAGAGCACCCCGTCGGGCTGCAGCACCCACGGCGGCCCGAACGCGTCGACAGCGCCGTTCGGAGCCGCCGCCGGTCCTGTCACCAGCCGCGCTCGGCCAGGCGGTGGGGCTCGGGGACCTCCTCGACGTTGATCCCGACCATCGCCTCACCCAGCCCGCGGGAGACCTTGGCGACGACGTCGGGGTCGTCGTGGAACGTCGTGGCCTTGACGATCGCCGCGGCGCGCTCGGCGGGGTTGCCGGACTTGAAGATCCCGGAGCCCACGAACACGCCCTCGGCACCGAGCTGCATCATCATCGCGGCATCCGCCGGGGTGGCGATGCCACCCGCGGTGAACAGCACCACGGGGAGCTTGCCCGTGCGCGCGACCTCGACCACCAGGTCGTACGGGGCCTGGAGCTCCTTGGCCGCGACGAACAGCTCGTCCTCGGGCAACGAGGTGAGGCGCTTGATCTCGGCCCGCAGGGTCCGCATGTGGGTGGTGGCGTTCGAGACGTCGCCGGTGCCGGCCTCGCCCTTGGAGCGGATCATCGCCGCGCCCTCGGTGATCCGGCGCAGCGCCTCACCCAGGTTCGTCGCACCGCACACGAACGGCACGGTGAAGGCCCACTTGTCGATGTGGTGGGTGTAGTCGGCGGGAGTCAGGACCTCGGACTCGTCGATGTAGTCCACGCCGAGGGACTGCAGCACCTGGGCCTCGACGAAGTGCCCGATCCGCGCCTTGGCCATCACCGGGATGGACACGGACGCGATGATCTGGTCGATCAGGTCCGGGTCGCTCATGCGGGCGACGCCGCCCTGGGCGCGGATGTCCGCAGGCACCCGCTCCAGCGCCATGACAGCCACCGCGCCGGCGTCCTCGGCGATCTTCGCCTGGTCGGCGGTGACCACGTCCATGATCACGCCACCCTTGAGCATCTCGGCCATGCCGCGCTTGACCTTCGCGGTGCCGGTGATGTTCTCGCTGTTCTGGGTGCCCACGTCTGTCCTCGGGTCGTCTGGTGGTGGAAGTGCCGACGGCGTCGTCCTCGACGGCCAGACCATCCTAGACCGCGCTCAGCCCGCCCCCCGGCCCGCCGGCGGCGCACCCGTTCCGGGCGTGCCCGGCCGAGGCAGGGCGTCGGGCCAGGCGTCGTCGATCTCGACCGTGCGGGGCATGCGGGCCCTGCCCGCCAGCCGCAGGAGACGGACGAGCGGCTTGCGGCGCACGCGCTGGCTCTGCGCGACGGCCTCGTTGTGGAACCGTCGTGCGAGCTCGACCCGGTACCAGGCCTCGGCGAGCGCCTCGAGGATCTCGTGGCCCGGGGACGTGGCCGCGATCTGCTCGACCTCCGTCGGCTCCGCCAGCGCGGTCCGCAGGGTCGCGGAGAGCTCGCTCTCGGCATGCACGAACGGGACCGCCGGGCCGGGTTCGGAGAGCTCTGCCGGCACCTCCTGCGGTGCCTCTGCGCTGGCCAGCGCCGAACGTGCGGCCTCACCGACGAGCACCGAGCTGACAGGGTCCAGGCAACCGCTGGCGGCGAGCTCGGCGGCGACGGACGCGCGCCGCACGAGCTGGGTGCCGAGCGCGACCCGGGAGCCGCCGACCTTCCGGTGCAGGCGGTCCAGGCGGTTCGCCGCCGTCCAGACCCACCAGAGCGCCGCCAGGAGCACCAGGACCACCAGGACGGTGACCTCGGACCAGGTCATGACCGACCTCCCCACGGGGTGAGTCGACCGGCCAGCCCCCGTCGGGACGCCGGGTCCTCGTGCACACGTTCCCCCGGCGCGGCGCCGGCCACCGCCATCTCGTAGACGGTGAGCACGTGATGGGTGACGGTGGACCAGTCGTAGCGGCGCACCGTCCGGGTCGCGTGCTCGACGGTGCGCCTCCGCAGCCGGTCGTCGCCGAGGACCCTGACGAGGGTGGCGCCGAGGTCGTCGCTGTCACCGGTGCGGAACAGGACCCCACCCCGGCCGCCGTCCAGGACCCGGCTGAACGCACCCAGGTCGCTCGCGACCACGACCGCGCCGGCGCTCATCGCCTCCACCAGCACGATGCCGAAGCTCTCGCCGCCCGTCTGCGGTCCGACGTAGGCGTCGACAGACCGGAGCAGGGAGGCCTTCTCCTGGTCGGTGATCCCGCCGAGGAACTCCATCGCACGGGCGTGCTCGCCGAGGACCGTCCGGGCCTCTGCGGCGCCGTTCTCGCCCCGGCCTGCGACCAGGAACCTCGCACCCGGATGCTGCTCCAGGACGTGGGGCACCGCCCGCGCGAGGACCTGCAGTCCCTTGCGGGGCTCGTCGAGGCGCCCGAGGAACGCGATCGTCGGCGCCTCGGGCGTCCCCTGCCACCGGGGGTCGGGCTCGGCGGACGCGAACTGGTCGACGTACACCCCGTTGGGGATGACCACCGCGTCCCCACCGAGGTGGTCCACGAGGGTACGGCGGGCGTCCTCCGAGACGGCGATGCGCGCGGAGATCTTCTCCAGGCTGGGGCGCACAAGAGGGTAGGCGACCTGCAACGACCTGGACCGGATGAGGGCCGTGTGGAACGTGGCGACGATCGGCCCCGAGGCGATCCACAGAGCCAGCATGCCCAGGCTGGGGGTGACGGGTTCGTGCAGGTGGAGGACGTCGAACTCCCCCTCGGCGAGCCACCGACGGACGCGTGCGGCGCTGCGGGGGCCGAAGGTGAGTCGGGCGACGGCACCGTTGTAGCGCACGGGCACGGAACGGCCGGCTGGTGTCATGAAGTCCGGGACGGGGGTGTCGTCGTCGGCAGGGGCGAGCACCGACACCGCGTGGCCGAGCGCACGCAGCGCCTCGGCCAGGTCCCGGACGTGGAACTGCACGCCACCTGGCACGTCGAAGGAGTAGGGGCAGACGATGCCGACCCGCAGGGCGGCGCCCGTCATGGTGACACCCGTGTCAGGCGGTCGGGGTCGAGGTCGGCGACGAACACCCGTTGGAGCATGTGCCAGTGGGTGGGGTCCTCGACGATGTCCGCGGCCAGGGCGTCGACCCATTGCTGGGTCATGTGCTGGACCTGTGCCGCACGGTCCCCGGCCCCCGGGGTCACCGGTGGGTGGAACCGGACGAGAAGGCCCCACCGGGACCCGGCGGCCCGGCGCCGGGCCCCGTGGAGCCGCTCGTGCCGCAACGTCACCGGGACGAGCGGCGCGCCGGTGGCGGCGGCGAGGGCCGCGGGACCGGCTGCCACGCGTGCCCTCTCCCCCAGGAACGCCACCTCCAGCCCTCGGGCGGTGAGGTCCCGGTCGGCGAGCAGCGGGATCACCGCTCCTCCGCCGCGCACGGTGCGGACCAGGTCGGAGAACACCCTCCGATCGGCGTCGAGGGGGATGATGCGCATGCCGAGACGCTCGCGCAGGGCGACGAACCGGTCGAACACCTCGGCGGGTTCGAGGTGCTCGGCGACGGTCGTGACGGGGGCGAGGTGGGTGGTGGCCCACGCACCGGCGAGGTCCCAGTTGCCCTGGTGCGCCAGCGCCAGCACGACAGACCTCCCTGCCCGGGTCTGCTCGGTGACGAAACCGGGGTTCTCGAGCCGGACGCGGGCGGTGACCTGCTCGGGTGTGAGGGCACCGAGCCGGAACGCCTCCCCGTAGTAGCGCAGGTACGTACGCATCCCGCGCCGGGACAGGCGCCGGAGGTCGGTGCGGCTCACCCCCGGGCGCGCCCGTGCGAGGTTGTCCTCCAGGCGCCTGACGCCGGCACCACGTCGCAGCCACGCGAGCTCGGCGGCGACGTGCATCACGCCGCGCACCGCACCCTCGGGCAGCTTCTCGGCCGCCGTCCACGCGGTGAGGAACAGGCGGGTGGCGCCGCTGGTCACGGGAGGCCCCCCGCCGCACGGGTCGCCTGCGCCCGCACGGTCCCCATCCGCTGCACGACGGTGACCAGGCTCGCGACGGCCAGCAGGCCCAGGGCGACGGTGAGGACGACCGTCGGCAGCCCGAGCCCGACCAGTCCGGTGACGGTGAGCACGACCGCCAGCCGGTCGGCGCGCTCGGCGATGCCGACGCTCGCGGTCATGCCCAGCCCTTCGGCGCGGGCACGCGCGTACGGCACGATCGAACCGAGTGCCAGGCATGCCAGGGCCAGGGCCGCGGTGGTCCGGTCGTCGTTGCCGATCGCCCACAGGACCAGGCCGGAGAAGATCGCGGCGTCGCCGAACCGGTCGAGCGTGGAGTCCAGGAACGCACCCCAGGTGCTGGTGCGGCCCGAACGACGGGCCATGAGGCCGTCGACCAGGTCGGTGAGCGCGAAGAGCGCGATGACGACGGTGCCCCAGAACAGCAGTCCCATCGGGTACAGGACCAGGGCGGCCACCACGACGCCGGCTGTGCCCACGACCGTGACGACGTCCGGGGACACGCCCAGCCGCACGAGGCCGTCGGCGAGCGGGCCGAGGACCCGTGCGGCGCCCCCACGCAGTCGGCTCAGCACCGTCTGCCTCCCGTCGGCCAGGCCGCGACGAGCCGTTCGCGGGTGTCGGCCAGGATCTCCGGCAGCGCCTTGGTGCGGGCGATGATGGGCAGGAAGTTCGCGTCGCCGGTCCACCGTGGCACCACGTGCTGGTGCAGGTGCGCGGCGATCCCGGCCCCGGCGACGTCACCCTGGTTCATCCCGATGTTGAAACCGTGGGGCGTGAGGACCTGGCGCAGGACCGTCATGGCGGTGCGTGTCAGCAGTGCGACCTCCGCGGTCTCCTGCTCGTCGAGCTCGGTGTAGTCCGACACGTGCCGGTGCGGCAGGACCATGACGTGGCCGGAGTTGTACGGGTAGAGGTTGAGCACCACGAACGCCGCTTCGCCCCGGGCCACGACGAGGTGGTCCTCGTCGGGTCCGGTGACGGCACGGCAGAACGGGCACTGGTCCGCCGCCGGGCCTGCGGGCTTGTCCTGGCCCTTGACGTACGCGAGCCGGTGCGGGGTCCACAGCCGCTGGAACCCGTCCGGCTCGCCGGCCGGGTTGGCGTCCGCAGGGACCTCGACCGGTGGCATCAGACCTGGGTCCGTTCCCTGATGGCGCTGCGGATCCGCTCGACGGCCTCCTCCACGGGCACACCGTTGTCCTGGCGGCCGTCCCGGTACCGGAACGACACCGCACCCTGGGCTGCGTCCTCACCACCGGCGATGAGCACGAAGGGGACCTTCTGGGTGCTGGCGTTGCGGATCTTCTTGCCGAAGCGGTCGTCGGAGAGATCGAGCTCGGCGCGCACACCCTCGGCGCGCAACCGGTCGACCACCTGCTGGAGGTAGTCGTTGAACGGCTCGGCGACCGGCACCGCCAGCACCTGCACGGGCGCGAGCCACGCGGGGAACGCCCCTGCGTAGTGCTCGGTGAGCACGCCGAAGAAGCGTTCGATCGAGCCGAACAGGGCCCGGTGGATCATCACCGGGCGCTGACGGGACCCGTCGGGGGCGGTGTACTCGAGCTCGAACCGCTCGGGCAGGTTGAAGTCCAGCTGGATGGTCGACATCTGCCAGGTGCGCCCGATCGCGTCCTTGGCCTGGACGGAGATCTTGGGCCCGTAGAAGGCGGCCCCGCCCGGGTCGGGGACGAGGTCCAGGCCCGAGGACTCCGCGACCTCGGCGAGGGTGCGGGTCGCCTCGTCCCACAGGTCCTCGCTGCCGACGGACTTGTCGGGGTTGCGGGTGGAGAGCTCGAGGTAGAAGTCGTCGAGCCCGTAGTCCTTGAGCAGGTCCAGGACGAACTGCAGGGTGCGTGCCAGCTCGTCGCGCATCTGGTCGCGCGTGCAGTAGATGTGCGCGTCGTCCTGCGTCATGCCCCGGACCCGGGTCAGGCCGTGGATGACCCCGGACTTCTCGTACCGGTAGACGCTGCCGAACTCGAACAGCCGCAGCGGCAGCTCGCGGTAGGACCGGCCCCGCGAGGCGAAGACCAGGTTGTGCATCGGGCAGTTCATGGGCTTGAGGTAGTAGTCCTGGCCGGGCTTACGGACCGTGCCGTCCTCGTCGTGCTCCGCGTCGACGTGCATGGGCGGGAACATGCCGTCGGCGTACCAGTCCAGGTGACCGGACACCTGGTAGAGGTGGCCCTTGGTGATGTGCGGGGTGTTGACGAAGGAGTACCCGGCCTCCACGTGCTTGCGCCGGGAGTAGTCCTCCATCTCCATGCGGATGAGCCCGCCCTTGGGGTGGAACACGGGCAGCCCGGAGCCCAGCTCGTCGGGGAACGAGAACAGGTCGAGCTCGGCGCCGAGCCGCCGGTGGTCCCTGCGCTCGGCCTCGGCCAGGCGCTCCAGGTGCGCACGGAGCTCGTCCTTGGTGGGCCAGGCGGTGCCGTACACGCGCTGCAGCTGCGGGTTCTTCTCCGACCCGCGCCAGTAGGCCGCGGCGGAGCGGGTGAGCTGGAAGCCGTTGGCGATCAGCCGGGTGGTGGGAAGGTGCGGGCCGCGGCACAGGTCCTGCCAGGCGACGGTGCCGTCACGGCGGACGTTGCGGTAGATGCTGAGCCCACCGAGGCCCACCTCCACCGACGCCCCGTCGGTGGAGTCGGCCGTGCCCTTCAGGCCGATGAGCTCGAGCTTGTAGGGCTCGGCGGCGAGCTCGGCACGGGCCTGGTCCTCGGTGACCTCCCAGCGCTCGAAGCGCTGGCCCTCCTTGACGATGCGCTGCATGGCCTTCTCGAGGGCCTTGAGGTCCTCGGGGGTGAACGGCTCGGCGACGTCGAAGTCGTAGTAGAAGCCGTCCTTGATCGGCGGGCCGATGCCCAGACGGGCCTCGGGGTGGGCCTGCTGGACGGCCTGGGCCAGGACGTGCGCCGCGGAGTGCCGCAGGACCTCCAGGCCGTCGGGAGAGTCGATCGTCACACCCTCGACGTCCGCGCCGGCGGGCAGCGGTGCAGCGAGGTCGCGGAGCTCTCCGTCGACACGGACGACGACGACGTCGCGGCGGTCGGCGAACAGCTCCGTACCGGTGGTCCCCTCCTCGACGCTGCGCGCGACGCCGTCGACGGTCAGGGTGATCTGTGGCACGGGGACATCTCCTCGGTTCGGACGGGCCCCCCGATGCTACCGACGCCAGGACCCGCGCCGGGTGGGCGCGCGCCGTCGCGCCCTGGGGCACGACGGACGTCCGCTGCGCCGAACGGGTGAGAGCAGCGGGCGAAGTTCGGGGTCCTGTGACGGGAGGGGTGACGGGCGCACAGCCCGCCGACGAGGGACAGGACCCCGGAGTCACAGTTCAGGAGAGGAACTGGTCATCGGGTGCGATACAGGGCGTTGCACCCGATCGGCCGACGCCGAAACACGGACAGGGTGGGCGATACTGGGTTCGAACCAGTGACCTCCTCGGTGTGAACGAGGCGCTCTACCACTGAGCCAATCGCCCTTCACGGCCCCGAGGCGCTGCTCGGAGGTCGCGAAGGAGATGTTAGCGAATCCACAGCCGTTTGCCGAACCTGGCGCTCAGAGGCCCTGAACCAGCACCATAGGGGGCGTCATGGACGGCAACGACGACGCGGAGAGGGGTGACGATGCCAGGACCGGTTAGGGACACCTGCGAGGTCGTGCCCATGCACCTGGTTCTCTCAGATGCGAGCATCCTCCCGATCAGCGCTGAGCTCAGCTTCGAGGCCACCGACCCGTACACGGTTCGCGTCGCGTTCACCGGAGCCCACTCCACGTCGACCTGGTTGATCGGTCGGGAGCTCTTCGCCCACGGGATCCTCGCCGACACCACCGCGCCCGCAGGCACCGGTGACGTCCGCATCTGGCGGGACGAGGACCCCACCTACCTGCTGATCGCGCTGAGTGGCGTGGAGGGCGAGGCGCTGCTCGCCGGCCCCGCCGAGGCGTTCATCCGGTTCCTCAACTCGACGGTGGCCGTCGTGCCGTTCGGCAACGAGAGCGCCCACATGGAGGACGAGATCTCCCGCCTGATCGTGAGCCTGCTGGACGCCTGACACGGGTCGGGCGTCCAGCAGGCTCACGGGTCGAGGTCGTCCGTGGCCCTCTCGGCGTACAGGGCGCACACCCGGGCCACGAGGGGCCCTGCGGCGCGGGGTTCGCCGTCGACCGCGGTCACCGGTACGACGGTGCGGACGGACCCGCTCAGGGCGAGCGGCGCGACCCCGGACAGCACCTCTTCGTACACGAGCTCCCCCGGCCGGGCCTCACGTACCGGAAGCCCCTCGACCCCGGACCACTCCAGGACCAGCTCGCGGGTGATGCCCGCCAGGCACCCGCTCGACAGCGGAGGTGTCAGCAGCTCGTCCCCGACCTCCACGAAGACGTTGCTCGCCGTGCCCTCGCACAGGTCACCGAGCGTGTTGGCCAGCAGGGCCTCATCCGCGCCACTGGCCTTGGCCCGCGCCAGGGCGACGACGTTCTCCGCGTACGACGTCGTCTTGAGGCCGGCCACCGCCGAACGCTCGTTGCGCACCCACGGCACACCGATCACCGCGGCCGGCGCGGGACCCGCAGCCGACCCCGCCGCCACGACGTAGGTCATGCCCCCGGGGTGGCGATCGGACCCCAGCGGCCCCACCCCCGCGGTGACGGTCACCCGGACCCTGCCGGCACCGCCGGCTCGCCCGAGGACGGCAGCGACCCCCTCGCGCACCCGATCGGCGTCCGGTGCGGGAAGCCCGAGCCCTGCTGCTGAGCGCTCCAGCCGGGCCAGGTGCCGGGTGAGCGCGAACGGGACACCGCCCACGACCCCGCAGGTCTCGAAGACCCCGTCACCCACGGTCAGGCCGTGGTCCAACGGGTGGATGGCGGCCTCGCCGGCATCCAGCAGCCGACCATCCACCCAGACCACAGGTTCAGACATCGACACCGTCCTCCTCAGTTGCGCACGCGAGCCGGGTCAGGCGTGCGGCCTTCAGCTCGGTCTCGGCCCACTCCCGCTCAGGGTCGCTGTCCCAGGTGATGCCTGCGCCTGTCCCGAAGGCCAGCGTCCCACCGCCGGCGTCGGACCACCAGAAGGTGCGGATCCCGACGGCGACCTCGGCCTCCCCCGCGTCCGCGTCGATCCACCCCACCGCCCCGCAGTAGGGCCCGCGTGGGGCGGTCTCGAGCTCGGCGATGACCTCGAGCGCCGAGCTCTTGGGCGCACCGGACACCGACGCGGGCGGGTACGCGGCCCGCAGGAGCCGCGGCCACAGGTCGGCTCCGAGGTCGTCACGGAGCTCGCCGCGGACCTCGGTGACCAGGTGGACGAGCCCCGGGTGGTGCTCGACCTGGAGCAGGCGGCTGACCTCGACCGTCCCCGGGCGGCACACCCGTTGCAGGTCGTTGCGCACCATGTCGGCGATCATGATGTTCTCCGCACGGTCCTTCTCCGTCAGGCCGGCGGCGTCGGGCGCGGTGCCCTTGATGGGCCCGGAGCTGACGACCCCGTCACGCACGCGCAGGAACAGCTCGGGCGAGGCCGTGACGACCCACACCGGCGGGATCGGGGTCCCGTCCGGCGCCACGGCCCCGGACGGGACGTGCACGTACCCCTGGTACGGGGCCGGGTTCCCGGCCGCGAGCAGACGGGCGAGAGCGCGCGCGGGCGGCTCCTGTCCCGGTGGGTACCGCAGCGGGACGTCCATGACCCGGCACAGGTTGACCTGGTACACCCTCCCCTGCCGGATGTGCTCACGCACGGACGCGACACCGTCGACGTACTGCTCCCGGGTCATGGACGAGACCCAGCGGTCGGCCACGCCCGGCCACGGGCATCCCGGGTCGTCGGCCTGCGGGGAGCCGGTGCCGGAGAACCTCCAGGCCCGCACGGGGCCCTCGAACCCCCCCACGACCGCCCACCGGCCGCCCGCGGCGAGGGCACCGGGCTCGGCGCACAGGTCGACGGCGTCGACGACGTGCTCCATGGCGCGCCCGCCGAACGCGGCGGACCCGGTCCGGATCGGTGCGGCAGGGGGAAGGGTTCTGACCACGCCGCACACGGTATCGGCGCCCGGCCCCCGGCCTGCTGCTCGTGGCACCGCAGGCCCGGTTGGACTCTGGTCGCGCGGTTCGGTTAGAGTCTGGGACGCACACGGCGCCGGGATCACCGGAAACGTGTCGCGCGGACGTGGCTCAGTTGGTAGAGCATCACCTTGCCAAGGTGAGGGTCGCGGGTTCGAGTCCCGTCGTCCGCTCGGAGGCGTAGTCCCGTGGCTGGGCACAAGCACCGGACGTGGGCCGAAGCCTTGCGGTGGAGTGGCCGAGAGGCGAGGCAGCGGCCTGCAAAGCCGTCCACACGGGTTCGAATCCCGTCTCCACCTCGTATGACGAACCGTTGCCGGCGGTAACGGGCGATTGGCGCAGCGGTAGCGCGCTTCCCTGACACGGAAGAGGTCACTGGTTCGATCCCAGTATCGCCCACCAACTGGTGTACGACGAAGGCCGCCCCGGATCTGCGGGGCGGCCTTCGTCGTACACCAGGCCTTCGATGTCCTCACCGGGAGTCCGCAAGGTCGACGGCACCTGCACGCGCTGGCGTGGCAGAACCAGCTGCACCATGTCAACGCACGCCGGCCCTGCAGCCCCGCCGACCCGCGCGCCTCACCCGGCGAAGGGCTGCACGGCCCGGCCGGGGACGTCGACCCTCACCCGGAACAGCGCACCCGCCGCGGGCTCGGGGTCCTCGAGGTGCTCCCGCGAGGTCGTGATGTACAGGTCCTGGAGGTCCTCGCCCCCGAAGGCGCAGGCCGTGACCAGCCGGACGGGAACCTCGACCTCCGCGAGGGTCGCACCATCGGGCGCGCAGCACCTGATGGTCCCGCCACCGTTGAGCGCGGTCCAGATGTTGCCCGCGGAGTCGACCGCCAGGCCGTCGGGCCCGCCGATGTCGCCGTGGCGCAGCAGCCTGCGGTTGGTCAGGGCACCGTCGACGTGGTCGAACACGTCCGTCCCGCCCGTGCCCGTGTCGTTGTAGTAGGCGTGCCGTCCGTCGGGCGAGAAGTCGATGCCGTTCGAGATCGTCGCGCTCAGCACCGTCGTGACCTGCAGATCAGGGGTGAGTCGGTACAGGGCGGCGGCGCCCGGGGTCGCGTCGTAGGCCATCGACCCGGCGTACAGGTTGCCGGCGGGGTCGCACCCGCCCTCGTTCATGCGCACTGCGGGGTCGTCCCACACGATGTGGGTGACCCCCGGCGGTGACCACGGGTCGTCGGCCAGGCCGATGCCCCGTTCCAGCCCGACGACGTACCCACCTCGGGCACGGGGCCGCACGAAGGCCGCGACCTCGCCCACGTGCAGCCTGCTCACCTCGCCCTCGTGCAGGGTCAGCAGGTCCCCGGCCAGCATGTCCACCCACCTGAGGCCACCCCAGTGCGGGGACCAGCACGGCCCTTCGCCGTGGTAAGTGATCGCGTCGGTGACCTGTTCCGGGGCGCTCGTGACCATGGGTGCCATGCCCAGACGGTCGCACAGCTGAGGCGTCCCCTCCACCCGTGGCGACACCGGGTCGGCTCGTCCTGCGCCCCGCCGCCGTGTGCCGCAGACTCGACAGATCCGTGTCCCGCGTCACACCGGAGGTCGAGATGTCGCACCAGTCCCGGACCATGCACGAGGAGCCGACCAACCCGCTCATCGCGGTGACCAGGTCCCTGGAGGAGACCGACGCGCTGGACTCCTACGTCGACGCCCTCAAGCCCGTCGCGGACCGCCTCGTGGACTCCCCCGCGCGGCGCGAGGTCCTCTGGGGCAGAGGCCTGGGCCACGCGCTGCACCCGGTCCTGACCGATGTCCCCATCGGGGCCTGGCTGTCGGCGATCACGCTGGACCTGGTCGGCGGCCCCTCGGCGCGGCGTGCCGCCCGACGCCTGGTGGGGCTCGGGATCCTGTCCGCCGTGCCCACCGCGGTCACGGGCCTGGCCGAGTGGTCGCGGACCGAGGGCCGCGACGCCCGCGTCGGCCTCGTCCACGCCGGCGGCAACACCGTGGGCCTGGCACTCTTCACCGCGTCCTACGTCTCCCGCCGCCGGGAGCACCACGGGCTGGGCGTCGCGTTCGGGCTGGTCGGTGCGGCCGTGGCCGGCGCGAGCGGGTACCTCGGCGCGCACCTGGCCATCGCCCGCGACGTGGGGACCTCCCACAGCGCGTTCGACGACGCGCCCAGTTCCGCGGCGTGACGCCGGAGCGGCGCTGAGCATGCGGGCACCGGCACCACGGGTGAGGCTGGACGCGCACCCGTCGGCCCACCACCGGGAGAACCCATGACCCCCAGGCACCCGTCCCCCGACCTACCACACGTCGTCGTCATCGGCTCCGGGTTCGGGGGCTTGTTCGCGACCAAGGCCCTCAAGGACGACCCGGTGAAGGTCACGATGCTCGCCGAGACGGGCCACCACCTGTTCCAGCCGTTGCTGTACCAGGTCGCGACCGGGGTCCTCTCACCCGGCGAGGTCGCCCCGGCGACGCGGGAGATCCTGCGCCGCCAACGCAACGCCAGGGTGCTCCTGGGAACCGTCACCGACATCGACGTCCCCGGGCGGACCGTCACCTCCCGCTCCCCCGCGGGCGAGCTCCGGCTGCGCTACGACAACCTGGTGCTGGCTGCCGGCGCAGGCCAGTCGTACTTCGGCAACGACGAGATCGCCCGGTTCGCCCCCGGCATGAAGAGCGTCGACGACGCCCTGGAGATCCGCGGGCGGATCTTCGGCTCGTTCGAGCTCGCCGAGGTGACCAGCGACCCACGCGCGCTCGCCGAGCTGCTCACGTTCGTGGTCGTGGGTGCCGGACCCACCGGCGTGGAGATGGCGGGGCAGATCGCCGAGCTCGCCCACCGCTCGCTCACAGGCAGCTTTCGTCACATCGACCCGTCGCGGGCGCGGGTGGTCCTCGTGGACGCGGTCGACGCCGTCCTGGGAGGATTCGCCGAGCCGCTCGGGCGCAGGGCGACCGAACGTCTGCGCGCCATGGGGGTGGAGGTCCTCACCGGCCACAAGGTCGTCGGTGTCGACGCCACCGGGGTGGACCTGGAGAACGCCGGTGGCACCCGGGAACGCATCCCCACGCGCTGCACCGTGTGGGCGGCCGGTGTCCAGGCGTCCGGGCTGGGCAGGCAGGTGGCGGAGCAGACCGGTGCCGGCACGGACCGCGCCGGGCGGGTGCTCGTGGAGCCCGACTGCACCCTGCCCGGCCACCCCGAGGTGCACGTCGTCGGCGACATGATGGCCCTGGACGACCTGCCAGGAGTCGCGCAGGTCGCGATGCAGAGCGCCCAGCACGCCGCCGACCAGATCCGACGACGGGCGAAGGGACTGCCCACCGGCGCACCGTTCCGGTACCGGGACAAGGGGTCCATGGCGACCGTGTCCCGGTTCTACGCCGTGGCCGAGGTGGGTCGCGTGCGCGTCAGCGGATTCGTCGCGTGGCTCCTGTGGCTGGCGGTCCACCTGGTGTACCTGATCGGCTTCAAGAACCGGGTCACCACGTTGCTGCACTGGGCCGTGAGCTTTGTCGGCAGAGGCCGCACCGAGCGGACGGCCACGTCCCAGCAGGTCCGCGCCCGGACCCTGCGCATGGACTACGAGCGCATGCGCGCAGCCGGCCCCTCCCCGTCCGACGTCTGACCGCCGGACGGGGAACCGCACGCTCTCAGGCGTCGATCACGACCGAGATCACCACGGGTTCCCGACGGAACGCCCGCCTCAGGGCCTTCGCGACGGTGCGGGAGATCAGCGTCTCCAACGCGTCGAGGTCGTCCAGCTGCTTGCGCGACGCGCGGGACAACGCCTTCTCCACCTCGGGCTGGACCCCCGCGAACGTCGCCTCGTCGTGGACCAGGCCACGCGAGATGAACTCCAACGGGTCGGCCAACGTGCCCTTGGCGACGTCGACCACGGCCACGACCGTCAGGACACCGCCCTCGCGCAGCATCCGACGCTCGGCGAGGGTGTCCTCGGTGGCCCGCCCCACCGTCTGGCCGTCGACGTACACCAGGCCGGCGGGCACCCGCCCGGAGATCGACGCCCGCCCCTTGACCAGGTCGATCGTCACCCCGTCCGCCGCGATGATCACCTGGTCGGCCGGCACACCGGTACGGACGGCGATGTCGGCGTTGGCGTGCAGGTGCTTGGACTCCCCGTGGATGGGGAGCACGTTGCGCGGGCGCACGATGTTGTAGCAGTACGCGAGCTCACCGGCGCTGGCGTGCCCCGACACGTGGACCTTCGCGTTGCCCTTGTGGACGACCTTGACGCCGCGGTCCGTCAACTTGTTGATGATGCCGTAGATGGCGGTCTCGTTCCCCGGGATCAACGAGGAGGCCATGAGGACGGTGTCGCCGTCCCCCACCTGGATCTGGTGCTCGCCGTTGGCCATCCGGGACAGCGCCGCCATCGGCTCGCCCTGGGAGCCGGTGCACACCAGCGCCACCTTCGCGTCGGGCATGCTCTCCAGCTTGGCGAAGTCCACCACCAGGCCACGCGGGATGCGCAGGTACCCCAGGTCACGGGCGATCCCCATGTTGCGCACCATCGAACGGCCGACGAACGCGACCTTGCGGCCGTTGGCCTGGGCCGCGTCGAGGACCTGCTGGATGCGGTGCACGTGGCTGGCGAAGCTCGACACGATGATGCGCCGCGGGGCCGTCGCGAACACGTGATCGATCGCCGGGCTGAGCTCACGCTCCGAGACGGTGAACCCGGCGACCTCGGCGTTCGTGGAGTCGGTGAGGAAGAGGTCCACGCCCTCCTCGCCGAGCCGTGCGAAGTGCCGGAGGTCGGTGATCCGGTCGTCCAGGGGGAACTGGTCCATCTTGAAGTCACCGGTGTTGAGCACCAGGCCTGCGCTCGTACGGACGGCCACCGCGAGGCTGTCCGGGATCGAGTGGTTCACCGCGACGAACTCGGTCTCGAACGGCCCGGCGGTGTGCCGGTCGCCCGCCTCCACCTGGACCGTCGTGGGCGTCAGTCGATGCTCCTTGAGCTTGGCGGTGACGAACGCCAAGGTCAGCCGGGAGCCGATGACGGGGATGTCGGGCCGTTCCTTCAGCAGGTACGGCACACCACCGATGTGGTCCTCGTGCCCGTGCGTCAGCACCACGGCCACGACGTCGGCCAGACGGTCCCGGATGGAGGTGAAGTCGGGAAGGATCACGTCGATGCCTGGCTGGTGGTCCTCGGGGAACAGGACCCCGCAGTCCATGACCAGGAGCTTGCCGCGGTGCTCCAGGACCGTCATGTTGCGGCCGATCTCACCCAGGCCCCCGAGGGGCGTCACGCGCAGACCGTTGCGCGGCAGGGGGGGCGGGGCGGACAGGCTCTGCAGGTGGGGCGTGCGCATCGAGCTCCCGGTTCTGTGTAGGGGCGGGTCCAGGGCCCGCAGATGAGGTCCCGTCCACCACGTCACAGACCCTGGTGGAGGCCTCACCCCGTGCGCTTCCCGCGGCGGCCCCACCCTACCGCGACCGGGCCGCCGGCCGTTGACCTGCCGACGCGCACCCGGGACGCCGCAGGGCCACCGGGCTGATCCCCGGTGGCCCTGCGCTCATACTGACGGTGCTGACGGTGCTGACGTCGCACCCACCGGGTCGACGTGCGACACCGGCCGGCTGGGACTCAGTCCCTGAAGACGTCCTTGACCTTCTCGCCGGCCTGCTTGAGGCTGGCCTTGCTCTGGTCGGCCTTGCCCTCCGCCTCGAGCTGCTCGTCGCCGGTGGCGGAGCCGGTGGCCTCCTTGGCCTTGCCCTTCCAGTCCTCACCGGTGTTGCGGGCCTTGTCGTCGGTTCCCATGGGGATCTCCTCTCGTCCGCTTCGCTCACGACGCTATGTCGAGCGCACGCCTCCCGCACGACAACTGTGCCTGACCTGCATAGACACCACCAAGGAGGCACAAGGTCCCGTGCCCTGGCTCGAGTCCCAGCTCTCGGTCCAGGGCGTGACCCAACGCCGCGACCGTCGGGACCAGGTGCTCCGCCCCGACCAGGAGCGTGCGACCGTCGAGCGTCACGACCTCGGCCCAGTAGCTCTCCAGCTCCGGGTCGTGGCCCCAGGACGAGACACCACGGCACCCGGGCAGCAGCAGGGCGCGGCCGGCGGTCGACTCCTCCCGGGTGCACGTCATGGCCACATCGTCCATCCGCCCACCGACACGCCTCGGTCCCCGTTCGGGGTCCCCCCGTGCGCGCCTTCAGGTCGTGGTGATCGCCGACCCGGCAGAGACCATGAGCACCACGCACAGCGCGGCCACCACCATCGCGAGCGCGAACGACGAGCGGCGGCCCGCCAGACCCGCCGCCCCGGCCGCTGCCCCGCAGAGCAGGGCGCCGACCAGGACCGCGCCTCGCCAGGGCACCAGGGCGACACCCGGCGCGAGTGCGGCGACCATCGCGGCCGCGGCGAGGACGACGGGCGCGACGGTCGCCGTGGCCCGTCGTCCCCACCGGTGGGGAAGGCCCCGGATACCCGTGGCGTCGTCGTCCTCCAGGTCGGGCAGGACGTTCGTCAGGTGCGCGCCGACGCCCAGGAGCGCGGCGCCGGTCACGACCCACGGTGCCGCGGCAGCCTCTGCGGGCAGGGCCGCCACGAGGAACACGGGCAGGAGGCCGAAGGAGACGGCGTAGGGCACCGGTGACCACGCCGTGGCCTTCAACCGCACGTTGTACGCCCACGCCGAGGCGACCGCGGCCAGGTGCGCCGCCGCCCCCGCGGGGGTGGCGAGGACGGACAGGACGAGGCAGGCGACCACGGCCGTCAGGGCACCGCGACGCAGCGCCTGGACCGACACCGTCCCGCGGACCACGGGCTTGTCGGCCCGGCGCACGGCGAGGTCCCTGCGGGCGTCGACCCAGTCGTTGGACCAGCCCACCGAGAGCTGTCCGGCGAGCACGGCCGTGCCGGCCAGGGTGATCGTGGCGGGAGGTGCACCGGCGCCGACGAGGAGGGCCACCGACAACCCGGTCACCACCGCGGTGGGTCCGGCGTGCGAGGCGGTCACCATGCCGCGGGCGGTGGTCGGCACGGCCTCTCCTCGGGTCGCGGGACGGTGCACGCGGCGACGGGTGGGCGCCGGTCCGGCTCATGGTGGCACGGGTCCGGTCCTGGCGCGCCGCCCGCGACGGACCGTGACACGATGCCGGGATGTCGCGCCTCGTCGCACTGGCCCCCGTCCTGCCCCCTCACCGCCACAGCCAGCACGAGATCACCCGGACCGTCGCACCGCTGCTGTGCCCGGACGGGGCGCGCGCGGAGCTCGTGCGGCGGCTGCACGGGGCGACCGGGGTCGGCAGCAGGTACCTGGCGATGCCGCTGGAGAAGTACGCGCATTTGGACTCGTTCACGCGCAGCAACGCGCTGTTCGTGGAGCTGGCGACGGACCTGCTCGAGCGAGCGGCGCGGTCGGCCCTGACCGAGGCCTCGATGACCCCCGAGGAGGTCGACCTCGTCGTCCTGACGACCGTGACCGGGGTGGCGGTGCCGTCGGTCGACGTCCTGGTCGCTCGCAGGCTCGGGCTCCGGCAGGACGTCACGCGCGTGCCGACCATGGGCTGGGGGTGCGCGGGAGGTGTGGCGGGGACGGCTCTGGTCCACGACCACCTCGTGGGCCACCCGGGCGCCGTGGCGCTGCTGCTGAGCGTGGAGCTGTGCTCGTTGACGCTCCAGCACGGGGACGACTCGACGCCGAACCTCGTGGCGAGCGGGCTGTTCGGTGACGGCGCGGCAGCGGCGCTGCTGGTGGGTGAGGAGCATCCCGCGGCGGGGGGACCCCAGGTGGTGGGGGGTGCCAGCCACCTGGTGGCGGGGACGGAGTCGGACCTGGGGTGGCAGGTCGGGTCCTCGGGTCTGAGGATCGTGCTCTCCGCGGGGTTGCCCGACACGATCGCGCTTCACCTGCACCACGAGGTCACGCGCTTCCTGAAGGGCCACGACCTGGCGGTGGAGGACGTGGCCGGTTGGGTCGTGCACGCCGGAGGGCCCCGTGTCCTGGAAGCGGTCACCGACGCGTTGGGGCTGCCACCGCAGGCCCTGGTCAGGAGCTGGCAGAGTCTCGCCGAGGTCGGGAACATGTCCTCGGCGTCGGTCCTGCACATCCTGCGTGCGACGTTGGATGCGCCGGTACGGGGCCCGCTGGTCATGGTGGCGTTCGGTCCGGGGGTCGCGATCGAGCTGGTCCTGCTGCGCACGGAGGTGGGCTGAGTGCTCACGGTCTTCTGGGTGGTGCTGGCGCTGACCGCCCTCGAGCGGGTGGCGGAGCTGGTGGTGTCGGCGCGGAACGCGAGGTGGTCGTTCGAGCGTGGCGGGGTCGAGTCGGGGCGTGGGCACTTCCCGGCGATGGTGGCGCTGCACACGGGGCTGCTCGTGGGCTGCGCCGTGGAGGTGGTCGTGGCCGACCGGCCCTTCGTGCCGTGGCTGGGGTGGCCGGCCCTGGTCCTGGTGGTGCTGAGCCAGGTGCTGCGGTGGTGGTGCATCGGGGTCCTGGGGCGGCGCTGGAACACGCGCGTGATCGTCGTGCCTGGCCTGCCCCTGGTCACCGGTGGCCCCTACCGGTGGTTGCGGCACCCCAACTACGTCGTGGTGGTGCTCGAGGGCCTGGCGCTTCCGCTGGTGCACGGAGCCTGGGTGACCGCCGCGGCCTTCACGGTCCTCAACGCCGTGCTGCTGCTCCGGTTCCGCATCCCGGCGGAGGAGAAGGCGCTGGAGACCGCCGCAGGCGCTCCCGCGACCACTCCCTCGGACGATACCCCACGGGGTACGATTCGGTGATGACCCGACCTCCCTCCCGCAGGCGCTCCGGACCCGGCCCCGTCCTCGCGCTCCTGACTGCACTGACCGTGGTCACGACGGCGTGCACCAGCACCGGCGGCGAGGCCGCGCCGCCGGTGCTGGTCACCTCGCACACCGTCGGGGTGGAGGAGTTCAAGGACGTCATCTCCCGGCCGGGAACCGTCGTGCTCGACGTGCGCACACCGGAGGAGTTCGACGCGGCGCACCTGCCGGGGGCCGTGAACGTCGACGTCCACGACCCGACCTTCGTCGACCAGGTCACCGGCCTGGACCCTGCGGGCACCTACGCGGTGTACTGCCGCTCGGGGAACCGCTCCCAGCAGGCGCTGGACCTGATGGCGCGCGCCGGTCTGACCGATGCCGTGCACCTCGCCGACGGGATCCTCGCCTGGGAGTCGGCCGGGGAACCGACGACCACCGACGGCTGAGACGGTGCGCCCCGGCCCCGAGGTGGACACCGACGTGCTCGTGGTGGGTGGCGGCCCGGTCGGGCTCGCCGCCGCGATCGAGGCCCGGCTCCAGGGCAGAGGGGTCGTGGTGGTCGAACCCCGTGACGCCCCCGTGGACAAGGCCTGCGGCGAGGGCCTGATGCCGGGGGCGCTGAGACAGCTGCACCGCCTCGGGGTGGATCCAGCCGGGCACGTGATCGCCGGCATCGCCTACCAGGCCGGGCGGCGACGCGTCGAGCACCGGTTCGCCTCGGGCGCGGGGCGGGGTGTGCGACGCACGGTCCTGCACCAGGCGCTCCACGACCGGGCACTGGAGGTGGGGGTCACGGTGCACCGTGGCCGGGTGACGGACCTGGCCCTCGACTCCGAGAGCGTCCGGGCTCTCGGGTTCAGGGCCAGGTGGCTGCTGGGGTGCGACGGGTTGCACTCCACGGTGCGACGCCTGGCGGGCCTGGACCGGGCGGCGTCGGGCGTCCGTCGGTACGGTCTGCGCGCCCACGCACGGGTCGAGCCCTGGTCGGACTCGGTCGAGGTGCACTGGGCGCCCGGGTGCGAGGCGTACGTGACGCCGGTCGACGCCACGACGGTGGGGGTCGCCCTGCTGGGCCCGCGAGGGAGCCTGTCCCTGGGCGCCACCGGCCTGGAGACCCTTCGCGAGCGCCTGTCGGGCGCGCCGCTGGGC
>NZ_AXCZ01000003.1 GCF_000767165.1 Cellulomonas bogoriensis 69B4 = DSM 16987 | reverse complement strand
CCCGAGGCGGCGCGCCTCGCTGCCGCATGCGTGACGCTGCGACCCGGCGTGGCGCTGGACCCCCGGACGGGCCTGGCGGAGAGCCACACCTTCCGCGTCGTGGAACGGGCGCGGGCCGGCCTGGTGCTCCGTTCCACGGCTGTGGTGCAGCACCCCGAGCTGCCGTGGCCTGCGGAGCTGGTCCTGCTGGCGGCAGCCCGGTTGACCGAGCACGCGGGCGGGAACCGCCGGCGTGGCGGAGGCAGGTGCACGGTCACGGTCCCGGACTCGCCCCGGGGCATGGCGGAGGTGCTGCGCCTGCTCGCGACCGCTGAGGTTCCCGAGCCACCGCGGGCGCCGGCCCACGGGGCGGCGGCACGGTTGGGCGACCGACCGCAGGAGCCCCTGCAGCACGTCGCCACCTTGCACCTGACGTGCCTCACCCCGGTGACGGCTGCTCGGTCGAGGTCAGGCAACCTCGTCACCTGCAGGGAAGAGGTACCCGGCACGATGCTGCTGCCGATCCTCGCGAGGGCCCTCGGTGGGGAGGCCACACCTGCGATCACCGGCGGTCGGGTCGTGGTGACGGATGCGACCCCGGCCGCCGGGCCGTGGCGTTCGCTCCCGGTGCCGCGTTCGATCCAGGCCCCCAAACGCTCCGACCCCGGTCGGGCGACCACTGCCGTCAACGTGCTGGTGGAGGTGGCCGCCGAGCGTTTGCGGCCCCTGGCCGGCCACCTCGCCCCGGGGGCCGACGGGACGGCCGTGCGGGTGGGCGCACCTCTGGTCCAGCAGGCGCACGCCGTGATCGACCCCGATCTGGGGCGACCCAGCGAGGACTCGGGCGGGCTGTTCGTCCAGGAGGCCATCGCCGAGGGCACCGAGCTGCGTGCCGAGGTGTGGGCGGCCGCGGACGTCGACCTGGACCTCGCCATCCTCCCGGGACGGTACCGGGTGGGCTCGTCGAGCAAGGACGACTACGGGTGGGTCGAGGTGGACGTCGCCGACCCTGCACCCCACCCGTGGCTGGGCGGGGACCCTGAGAGTCGGGTCCTTACGGTCTGGTTGACCTCTGACCTGCTGCTCCGGGACGGGTCCGGACGGCCCGCGACGGGTCTCGGCACCGTGCTGGGCGCGCTGAGCCACTCCCTGGGCACAGCCGTCGATCTCGACGAGGGTGGGCACGCGCCGGCCGCGTTCACGACCACGCGGCGGGTGGACTCCTGGTCTGCGCGTTGGGGTCTGCCGCGACCCTCCCTGGTCGGGTTGCGAGCCGGTTCGGTGCTCCGGGTGCGGTGCGCGGACGTCCCGGAGGCGTCGCGGGTCTCCCGGTTGCAGACCGATGGCCTGGGTGAGCGACGTGCGGAGGGATTCGGGCGGGTGCTGATCGGCAGCCCTCTGCTCGCGCAAACCCGAGTCGCAGTGCGACCCGACGCGGGCACCGGCGGCCCCAGGTCCGTCCCGCGACCTGCTGACCTGGACCCGGACGGGGCACAGGTACTCGAGCTGTTGCGCACGGACGCCTTGCGGGCGCTCATCACCGAACAGGTGGCGGCGGTGACCACCGACGCGCAGCGGCGCCGCGCGCTCCTCCCCGCCGGTCCCACCCGGGCCCAGCTCGGGGTCCTGCGGGAGCTTGCACGCGCCGTGCTCGCCGGTGACGACGGCGCCGTCCGCGAGTGGTGCCGCAAGACCAGGGACAAGACGAGGGCCACGGCCCACGACGTGACCCGCGTGGAGGCCCTGCTGCTGGACGGCTCGGTGTGGGCGCATCTCGACATGGCCGACCCGGGTGCCACACCCGCGTTGGTGCGCGAGGCGCGGGCACTGCTGGTGGAGAACCTCGCCCGCGAGGAGAGCAAGCACATGACCCGGGCGACGTCCGGGCAGCGAGGGGGTGCCCGATGACCACCACACGTCCACGCTCAACGGTCCGCTACGAGCTCACGGGAACGCTACGGGCCCTCACCCCGCTCCACATCGGCAGCCTGACCGGCGACCTGGTGGACCGGCCGGTGGCCCTCGACGGCCAGGGCCGTGCCTTGATTCCAGGGAGCTCGTTGGCCGGGGCCCTGCGCTCCGCCTGTGAGCGCGCGTCCGACCTGGCGGGCCTGTCGGCCGAGGCGTCGACACGACTGTGGGGTTCCAGGAACACCGCGGACGAGGGCGCGGCCGCCGGGTTCGTCACCGTGGACGACGCGACCGGTCAGGACCTGGTGCTCCCCGAGGTGCGTTCCTCCACGTCGATCGACAGGCGTCGCGGGGTCGCGGCCGACGGCACCCTCCGATCTGCCGAGGTACTCCCCCGCGGCACCTCGTTCGCATTCCGCGTACTGGTGGCGGAGCCGTCGGGGCGCGAGGGGGACGGTGCGGCGCTCGCGGCCCTGATCGAGGGTGTGCTGACCGGCCCGGGGCTACGGCTGGGTGCAGCCACGACCCGGGGTCTGGGGCACGTCGTTCTCGAGGGCGCCCGTCGCACACGCCGCGACCTCGGTTCGCGTGCGGGCCTGCTCGCGGCCTTGGAGGGCCGGGAGCCGGACGTCTTGCAGGCGCCTGTGGAGGTCGGCGCTGCCCCGGGCACGCTTCGCGTCACGGTTCCGTGGCGCGCGCGCGGCCCGGTGATGACATCCCTGCGGGTCCAGGGGGCTGCCGCCGACACCGTCCCCTTGACGAGCCGCGACGCGCTGGACGGTTCGGTCCGGTTCCTGCTGCCCGGGTCGTCGATCAAGGGGGCGTTGCGTTCGCAGGCCGAACGCATCGTCCGCACGCTGACGGGGAGCGAGGCTCCGTCGGACCATCTGGAGGGCATGGCCGGGCCACCCGCGGTGGTGGCACTGTTCGGGCGGCCGGCCCAGGACGACGCCGCCGGGACGGGATCGTCGGACGATCCCGGTCAGCAGGGACGCAAGGGGGCACTGGTGGTCCAGGACTCCATGAGTGAGCGCGCCGTCCCTGGTGCGAGGTGGCGGGAGGTGCTGAGGGCCGCCCACGACCCGGGGACCGGGCCGGTGCCACCGCTGACCGGCGCGTTGTGTGAGGCGCTCGACGGGCCTGGTGAGCTGCGGTCGGTGACAAGGGTCGCCCTGGACCGGTGGACGGGGGGCGCGGCAGACGGGGCTCTGTGGACCGTGGTCGAGCCTCACCTGACAGGCCCGGGGCAGTGGCGTCCGATCGAGCTGGTCCTCGACCTGGAGCGCGCAGGCGACGAGGCCGAGGCGGCGCTGGCTCTGCTGCTGCTGGTCCTGGTGGACCTGTGCGAGGGCTGGTTCGGCCTCGGGTACGGCCAGACGCGTGGCTACGGCTCGGTGGAGGTGGACCCGGGGCAGGTCAGGTTCGACCTCGACCCGGGTACCGCCCCGCGTTCCCTGGCCGAGGTGGCTCAGGAGCTCGCCGGGGCGTCCCTGACGGGTGTCAGGGCGAACGGCACCGTTCAGGAGTGGTCGGTGCGGGTGCTCGCCGCACTGGCCGGGCAGGGGGTGGGGCTGTGAGGGTACGGACCGGTCCGGTGGCAGAGGGGCGGCTGGTGGGTGCGGACGAGGCACTGGCTGCGTTGGGTGGTGCGGGAACGGCCTTGCTGATGGGGCCGGCCGGGGCCCGCGCGGTCCGGGTGACTGCGGCGGGAGCCGCTGTGGGCCGGGACGGCGAGCCGGTGGACCTCTCGGACGTGTTCGAGGTGTGTGCGTTCGACGGCGTCCGGGAGGTCAGGTGGACCCATGGGACGGGCGGGCTGGGTTGCGCCGTGATGATCGAGGAGGCCGACGACGAGCAAGGCCCCGACCGCCTGTGCGTGACCACGTTCCTCTTGTGGGGCGAGGTGACCGAAAGCACGGCCGGCTGGTCGACCACGGTCTCTGCCCGGGTGGGGGGCCTCGAGGTGCCGATCGACGCGCCGATCGGGTCGCGGCTCGCACTCGAGGTGGTGGAGTACGCCGCCGAGGACGAGCACGGCACGTCCCGCGTGGTGCAGGAACGCACGGTGCGGATCATCACGACGGAGAAGAGCTGAGATGTCCGAGAACCCTCGCGTGGACGACGAACGGCCCCACACGGTGGCCGGCGATCACTTCGTCCACCCTTACGGCTTCGTCCCTGCTCCTGCGCGGTCCGGACTCCCAGCAAGCTTGGCGGACGGGCCACCGGCGGGCCACGACCGGTACCGGTCGGACCGGTTCCACGGCCGTGTCGCCGTGACGATTGAGACCGTCACCCCGCTGCTGCTCCTGGACACGGCCCGGCCGGTGCAGGACCAGGATGGCCTTCGGACGTTCCCGGTGCGGGTCGATGCGGACGGTCGACCATTGCTGGAGGCGACCGCGGTCAAGGGGATGCTGCGCAGTGCCTTCGAGGCGGTGACGAACTCCCGGTTCGGTGTTTTCGGCCCGCACGACACACCGCTCGCGATCAGGCAGCCGGCGAAGTCGGCCCTCGACCTGAGGGCCGCGGTGGTTCAGTCGCTCCCCACGGCGGGTGCGGACGGTCGGCTCCTGGTCACCGAACTGGTCCCTGCCGGGGAGGACCCGTCCGGGCTCCAGGTCTGGGTGCCCGCGTACACCTCGCCCCGGAGTGTGGACGTGGCACGCTTCGAGCACGGGGACGAGGTAGAGGCGTGGGTCCACCTGATCCGGCGCGACCCGGGTCAGCGAGGCAGGGGCGCCACCTTCCGGATCTGGCGGGTCTCCGACCTCGAACGTCGCGGCCGGCTGGCACCGACGGCCTCCGACCCGGTGGAGGGTCGCGCGTACAGGGCCGAGGGCCTGGCGCCTGTGCGGGTCGTGGGCCGGCTGATGAAGTCCGGCAAGAGCTTCATGAAGAAGCACGACGAACGACTGGTCGTGACGGAGGTGCTGGAGGGTCCCGCGAGTCTGGAGTGCCAGACTGCGAACCTGACCACACGCCATCTGTCGTCCTGGCGGGCAGTGATCGACTCCTATGTGGCGGCGAGCGACGGCCGGAAGGATGCCGCGGCCTACGTCACGGACCACGAGAGGTGGCGGGACCTGGAGCCTGGCCGGCCGGTCCACGCCGTCATGGTGGGCCGCGACGTCGACCGCATCGTGCCCTCCATGATCGGGCGGGCGCCGTTCGCGCGCTCACCCCGTGAGGTCGCCGGTCCGGACCTCCTCCCGGCGACGGATCCCGACAGGCTCAGCCCTGCCGACCGGGTGTTCGGGTGGGTGGCACCGGCCGGACCGGCGGACGGCACGGTCGCCGCCTACCGGGGGCACGTCAGGCTGGACCCGGTGGTCTGCGTGACGGACGGGCAGGCCGTGCACCGGCTGGAGGTGTCCGCCAAGCTCGCCGTCCTCAATTCCCCGAAGCCGAGCCAGTTCCGCTTCTACGTCGGTGATGGCAGAGGCGAACCGCTTCGCCGTGGAACCGCGCACAGCGCCTCGATGGGGTACGCGCCGGACCAGACCTTGCGGGGCCGCAAGGTGTACGTCCACCACCACCACAAGGACCTGCCTCCGGAGTACTGGGCGCCCGGGCCCGGGGCCACGGCCGAGGATCGGGTGGGCGGTACGTTCCGCTCCTACCTCGCGCCCGGCGGGACACCGGACTCCGTGACGCGTCGCGTCGAGGGTTGGGTGCCTGCGGGCACCAGGTTCGCGACGACGGTGCGCTTCGACAACCTGACGGGGACCGAGCTCGGTGCGCTGCTCTGGGTGCTCGACCCGCCCTCCGGTGCGCACCACCGGTTGGGTGGCGGACGACCCCTGGGTTTCGGCAGCGTCCGGGTCGGCCTGGACCTCGCTGGGACGCAGGTGCTGGCAGGCCGGGCCGTCGCGGGACGGTACACGTCGCTCGCCCCGCAGAGTGACGCCTCGGACTCCGCCCGCATCGTGTCGCTGTGCCGGTCCAAGTTCGACGACGTCCTGCGCGAGGCCTTGCCACAGGTGCGGAAGGCGTGGCTCGCGGCCGCCTGCGGCTTCCAGACGTCTGACGGCGCGGGCGCCCCGGTGCACTACCCCCGTACCGGTGACCCGTCGGCCGGGCCCGTCCCCCCGCAGAGGGAGTCGTACAAGTGGTTCGTGGCGAACACCCGGGACAGGCGCCTTCCCCTCCCGGAGCTGGGCCCGGACTTCGGGTTGCCCTACCTGGAGGACCGCGACACCAGCAGGGGGTCGACCAGGGGCATGGGCGGCGGTGCCCGGCGCGGCAACGCTCAGGGGCGTGGCCGAAGGGGAGGCCCACGGTGACCCGCGGGGAGCGTGCGTCATGCCGCTGACCCTGGACCTGCTGCTGCCCGCGCCCGCGGTGGAGCATGGTACCCCTGCCAGGCTGCATGCGGTCGCCTGCTCGCTGCTCGAGGGCGAGGGTGGCCACCGTACGCAGGTCAAGCCATGGACGGCGTGGCCGCTGAGGGATGCGGACGCCACCGGGGTTGCGTGGCGGTTGACCTGGCTCGCCGACGGGCACGTCCCCCCGGCCATGCTCGAGCCACCTCTGCAGCTGCGGCTCGGGCCCGCCGATCTTCGGGTCCACCGGGCCGAGCTGGCTGCGGTGGAGTACGAGGAGGTCGCCCAGGCGCCGCCGGCCGGGGGTGCCGGGTTCCACCTCGTGACCCCGACGTACTTCAACCGTGAGGGCACCGACGTCGTCCTCCCGGAACCGACTCTCCTGCTCGGGTCGCTCCTACGACGGTGGAACCTGTTCGCCCCGGCGCCGCTGCGGTTCGGACCCGAGGACCGCGGGGCACTTCTCGAGCACGCGCGAGTGTCGCAGTTCGACCTGCGTACCGTCCGGACGAGCACGGTCCGGGGGGTGCCGCGGCGCGGTGCGGTGGGCAGTGTCGAGGTGGATCTGCCTCGACGGTCCCCGACACGGTCACGTGAGGTGCTGGGTGTCTTGACCGCCGCCGCAGAGCTGCTGGGTGCGGGACGCGCGACGACGTCGGGCAGCGGCGTCGTCCTGGGCCGCCCCAAGGGCTGAGCGGGGCGGACGATGACAGGGTGGGATGAGGGTGACGTGATGGCTCGCGTCGCGGACGAGGGTGCCCTGACCCGTGCGTGGTCGGAGGTGCTGGAAGCCGCGGAGCGGGACGGGCGGGTGCCCGTCTCGGTGCGTCGTTTCGAACGCGGGGTCGCGGCCTCCCTGGTCCGTTTGTCGGGGGAGCTCTCGAGCGGTCGGTACCAACCTTCGAGGGTGAGCGAGGTGAGTCTGCGCACGGGGTCCGGGTCTGAGCGCGTCCTGCGGATCGGTGCGGTCGTGGACCGGGTCGTCGAGCGGTCCCTGCTCAATGCGCTGACACCGGTGATCGACCCGTTGCTCTCGCCGTTCGCCTTCGGCTTCCGTCGCGGGCTGGGGGTCAAGGACGCGGTCGCCGCCCTGGCCAGGGCGCGGGATGAGGGCAGCACCCACGTATTGCGCTCCGACATCGCTGCGGCGTTCGACTCGGTACCGCGGGCCCGGGCCGTGCAGGCCTTGTCGCGTCTGGTGCCGGACCGTCGGGTGTGCGACGTGGTCGCATCCCTGCTCGCCCGCCTCGACGACTACGGGCTGGAGGGGGTCGGGATCGCGCAGGGAAGCGCCGTGAGCCCGTTGTTGCTCAACCTCTACCTGCTCCCGTTCGACGAGGCACTGATGGCCAACGGGTTCACCCCTCTGCGCTATGCGGACGACATCGCCGTCCCCGCCATGAGCGAGTCACAGGCTCAGTCCGCAGCGCAGGACGTGGCGCACCAGCTCGAGTGCCTGGGACTGGCCTGCAGCGCGCCGAAGACGTCCATACGCAGCTTCGACGAGGGCGTGCACTTCCTCGGTGTGACGCTGCGCGCGCGGCCGAGCTCTACCGCCCCACCTCCGGCCCGCTCCCGCCCACAGCGGATCAGCATGGTGGTGAGCGAAGGGGGCGCGGTGGTGCGGACGCGGCGCGGGCGCGTCCGTGTGGATCGTGACGGTGAGACCGTGGCATCCATGTCGCTGTCGCGGGTGGCGCGAATCGTCGTCCAGGGCCGGGTGGGGCTGACCACACCTCTGCTCCACGAGGCGGCACAACGTGGCATCGACGTGGTGATGCTGTCCCGCTCCGGCGGTTACGTGGGCCGCTTGTCGCGCCGGCGCCCGGGCGACCCGTCGCTGCGCCGCGCGCAGGCACGCGCCTACGACTCCGGGGCCGACCTGGAACGGCTGACCACCGCCTTCGTCTCGGGGAAGATCACCAACATGCGGGTGGCTGTCCTTCGTCATCAGCGCGGGGCGGGCACAAGCGAGGAGGGCGCGCGGGTGGCCGCTCAGCTGGCCGAGGCGCGCGCCCGAGCCTCGGTGATGCGGTCGGTCCCCTCGCTCATGGGTGTGGAGGGCGCTGCGACGCGTGCGTACTTCGGGTGGTTGGGTTCCCGGGTGGGTGAGGAGTGGGGGTTTCACGGTCGCGCACGTCGCCCTCCACCCGATCCGGTGAACTCGATGCTCTCGTACGGGTACGTGTTGCTGTGTGCCGAGGGCGTCTCAGCGTGCGAGCAGGCAGGGCTGGACCCGGACATGGGTTTCCTGCACTCGGACCGGTGGGGCCGCCCCAGCCTGGCCCTCGACCTGATGGAGGAGTGGCGTCCCGTGATCGTCGACTCCACGGTCCTGCGGATCATCAGCAACAAGCGGCTGAAACCGTCCGACTTCACCTTCGACGCGAAGCAGGGCGCCCGGATGACAGCACACGCGCGCCAGACGTTCCTGAGGGAGTACGAGGCCCGCATGCTCACCCTCGCCGGCTCCGACGCGGGCGCAGGCCGCCAGCCCTACCGCAGGCTGATCGCCACGCAGGCGATGCGACTGGCGGAGGCCCTCCGCACGCCGGGCGGCCCCTACCGGCCCTACGTGTGGCGTTGAACCATGATCTGGATCCTCGCCTGCTACGACATCGCCGACGACGACCGCCGCAGCCGCCTGTCCGACCTGCTCGCCGAGCTCGGCCCGCGCGTGCAGCAATCCGTGTTCGAGTGCCGCCTGCCGAGCAAGAAGGCCCTGCGCCGGCTCCTGGGTGAGCTCGCAGCGCTGATCGACCCTGTGGAGGACCAGGTACGCGTCTACGAACTCGGCGGCCAGGGCCCACGCCCGCAGATCGTCGGGACGCGCATACTGGAGGAGTGGAGAGACATGTGGGTCGTGTAGAGCGCGGGGACCGCGCGCGCGACACATCTGCGCTGGTCACAGCCATCGATCCGCCCCAGTCCCCCGCTGGCGCGCACGCCGTCCCGCGCGCACGCCCTCGCGCGCGCGTTCGCCCGCGTCAGCCCTGGTCAGCCCGGGGTCAAAACGGGTAGGGTTCCACCCATGGCCCGAAACTGAGGGCATTGAAACTAAAACATCCCCTGAGGGGATGTAAAGGGTTTAAAGTTCCACCCATGGCCCGAAACTGAGGGCATTGAAACGGGTACTCCAAACGCCAAGCCTTAATCGTGTCAGTTCCACCCATGGCCCGAAACTGAGGGCATTGAAACATCGAACCCACACTGGATCGATTTTAAGTCGAGTTCCACCCATGGCCCGAAACTGAGGGCATTGAAACCTTTAGCGGCAGGACGCACCCCTAAACCACTTGTTCCACCCATGGCCCGAAACTGAGGGCATTGAAACTCGTCCCTCATCTCCTGGTTGTGACATGTCACGGTTCCACCCATGGCCCGAAACTGAGGGCATTGAAACCAGAAGTCCAGCCCCGACATCTTTCCGTAGGCGGAGTTCCACCCATGGCCCGAAACTGAGGAGCTGCCGGGGGCGGGCGGCTACGCCAACGAGAGGCGGGCGGCCGCGCGTTCGGGCGGCTCCAGCCTCAGGTCAGCGAGCGGTATCAATTTCACCCTTGTGCACGGCGGGGCGTTCTGATGAGCTCTCACGATGGTCGAGTCGCTGTCGCGTGCCGTGTGGAGCTGCCACTCGCACGTCGCCTCACCGGAGGACCTCCTGTACGGCGACCGCCTGGGCCACCGGTACGAGTACGACTCCCATGTGATCAACCACGCCCAGGTCTCCGTGGGCGACCTGCTGGTGATCCGTGACGCACACCTGGTCTACGGGTACGGGGTCGTGGAGTCGATCGACCGGCGACCGGGAATCAAGACGATGCGCCGGTGCCCCACCCCCACGTGCCGCTCCGCGGACATCGTCGCGCGCAAACGCTTGTCACCCACCTACCGCTGCAACGACTGCAAGAACACGTTCGCGGTGCCCGTGCCGGAGGAGAAGGACGTCCTGCTCTACTCGGCGACGTACCAGAACTGGTGGTTCGAGTTCCCGTCCACCGTGCCCGTCCGGGTACTGAGCGACCTCTATGCGGGCGGGGACCGGCAGAACGCCATCCGTCGCCTGGTCCCCGATCAGGCGACCAGGCTCCTCGGGACGCTCGGTGGGGTTGAGGCCTTCCTGCATCTGGAGCTCCTGGGCGGCAAGACGGCGGCGCCCGGGGGTCACGTGGAACGGCTCGTCCGGCAACGGGTCGGACAGCAGCAGTTCCGCGAGCGCCTGATCGACCGGTACGGCGCGACGTGCGCGGTGACGGGCACCCAGCCGGAGGCCGTCCTCGATGCCGCGCACCTGCTCCCGTTCGCCGACCGGCCCGTTCACGACGAGGACGGCGGGCTGCTCCTGCGAGCCGACCTGCACCGCATGTTCGACCGGTTGCTCCTGACGATCGACCCGGCGACGTGGACGTCGCGGGTCGCGCCGGCCGTGCTGCGCAAGCACGAGCGGTTGTCCGCGTTCGACCGGCAACCGGTCGCGGTGGCCGATCGGGTCCGTCCACGACGCTCGCTCATCGAAGCGCACCACCTGGCCGCGCGGCGGCGGTGGCGGGACCTCGAGCCGACGGTCCGCTGAGCGGGCATCAGCTCACGTCCGGGTCGTCCGGTTCCGCGAGGTGACGCGCGTGGTCGAGGATCTCTGCCCACAGGTGGCGCGGTGCGACCTCGGTCAGGAGGTCCAGGACGTGGTGGGCGTTGGCGTCGACCACCGTGCGCCGCACCGGGGACGACCCGGACTGGCGACCCTGGCCGCGGAGGTCCCGCCTCGTCGCACCGGGGGCCGTGCCTGCTGCGCCCTGGTCGACAGGCGTCACGTCGGGGGCTTCGGCCACGTGGACCTGGTCGAGGAGTGGGGCGGGCACCCGACCCGGGTGATGGACGATGTCCAGGTACCCGGTGGTCCTGGTGAGGGCCACGTACAGCATCCGGAGGCCGTGCGTGCCGTCCGCCGCGATCGTGTGGGGGTCCACGACGACGACGGCGTCGAACTCCAGGCCCTTGGCCGCGGCCGGCCTCACCACGTTGATCGCCGTGGTCAGGCCGCCCTGCTCGGCGTCGGACCAGTTGATCTGCGCCTCCTTGAGTGCGCCCACGACCCGCTCACGGTGTTCGTCGGGGCACACCACCCCGACGAACAGCCCCCGGGCGCTGTGCCGTTGCACTGCCGAGACGACTGCCGACGCCATCGCGCGCCCGTCCACGGCCTCCGTCCACGTGGGTGGTCGATCGACGCCGGTCACGACCTCGGGAGCGTCCACGCCCGGGGCGGCGTCCGGCAGCAGGCGCGCAGCGAGCTCCATGACCGCTCGCGGGACCCGGTACCCGAAGCGCAGCTGCTCCACACGCCTGGGCAGCGGGGAGGCCAACGCCTCGACGATGCCGTCCCATGACTCCCGCGCCCAGGGCCCGGTGGACTGGGCGATGTCCCCGACGATCGTCATGGCACCGGCGCGGGAACGCCGACGGAGAGCCACCAGTTGCATCGGCGAGAGGTCCTGGGCCTCGTCGACGACGATGTGCGCGTACGTCCTGCCGTCGCCCCGGATCTCGTCGGCGACGAAGTCCAGGAGCGGCAGGTCCTCCTCGCTCCACGCCTGCTCGGCCAACCTCGGCGCCGGTGGCCGTCGCAACAGCCGGAGCTCCTCGTCGTCCAGGGTCCCGTCCGCGGCGGCGGCAAGCCGCTCGCGGGACCCGAAGAGGTCACGGAGGAACGCCTGGGGCGTCAGTTGTGGCCACACCCGTTCGACGTAGGCCTCGATCTCGACGGCCCGGGGCTTGACCGGGCCGGCGAAGGCTCGCCTGTCTGTGCGCCGGCCCTCCCTGACGACCAGCCCTTCGATCGCCTTCCGCGCCGCCCTGCGACCCTCGGCGTAGGGGGTGCTCTCGAGGTCGGCGAGGAGCCCCTCGACCATGGCGGGCGACAAGGTGACCGACCAGGGCACGCCGTCGAACCCGACCCGCACGTCCTCCCGTGGCACCCTGACCCGCTGCCGGAGCCCGCGGGCCAGCACCTCGCACATCCGCTCGTCACCCTTGAGCTGGGCCGCCCGCGGCTCCTCCGTGACCGACACGCTCACGTCGGCGTCCATGAGCCGGTGCAGGTCGAGGTGAACCACGCGCTGCTCGCCGAGCTCAGGCAGCACGCGGGCGATGTAGCGCAGGAACGTGGCGTTCGGCCCGACGACGAGGACGTCGTCCCGGTCCGTGTCCCGCAGCTCGTTGAACAGAATCGCGGCCACAGCCGTCCTTCTCGAAGTCGGCCGGGGCGGCGTACAAGATCGAGTTGATCGCGCTGCGGCGGGGGCCGCGACGGCTCGACCTCGACGGGCGCTGGCGGGACCGTCGGCAACTCGACCCTGGCCCGCCTTGCCGCCATGTAGGCGTCGTCGTGCTCGTCGAACCGCATCAGGTGGATCGTCGACCCTGCGAGTCGGACGATGAGCCGCCGTCCACCACTGGCGTAGATCGTCCAGTCGTCGCCGCCTACGCGATGGAACTCCTTGAAAGAGGCTGTGCCCTGCCTGCTGAGGCGGGCCTCGAGCTCCGTCAGCTCCCGCTGGACCCGTGGGTTGTCGAGGCATCTCCGCTTGTCCCTGAGGTACTGCTGGGAGGGCATGAGCTGGTAGGTGCCTGGCATGCCTCCCCCGTTCGCCGTCCCGTTCAGTCAGGATCGGCACCGGAGGATGGTTGCTGAAGGGACCCCGCGTTGATCGGTGGCCCGCCGGCCAGCCAGCAGGGAGCAGGGGTGATCGGAACACTAATCTCCGACGAGGCGAGCCTGAACCAGAAGGGCGCGATCTGGGTCGACAGGACCCTGACAGCCCCACCGACGCGGGCCTTCGCCTCACCAGCCTGGGCTGGCGAGGCGGCTCATGTTGCCGGCAGTTCTGCCGATGGAGCAGGCGAGCGCTACGCGAGAGGATTGGTGGGCATGCCTGAGGATCACGGCACGGGGCCGGTCGATGTCGATGCGGAGTGGGCGGCCCTCACGGCGCGGATGATCTCTGGTCAGCCCACCGCCACGGCGCAGCTCACGGTGGACGGGCACGGTCCTGACACCTACGTCCTGGACTGGATGGAGCACGCCACGGGTGGGCGCGGGTTCGTAGCCGCAGTCGTGTCAGGTTCGGTCCGGACATCCGAAGACCCGATGAACGCCACCTTCGACGCCTTCGATGCGCTGCCCGGGGCCGTCGTCGCGGGAGGTGAAGGACCGTGGTTCAAGGGGGTGCTGTTCATCCCCCCGGACGCCGACGTGCAGGTCGTCAGGCAACGCGTCGAGGACGCCTACGCCGCAGGCGGTGCTGATGCCGTGGTGAGTGAGGTCCAGCGGGTCGACATCGAGGGCCTGAGAGAGTGCGTCGTGATGCTGACGGGCATCGACGCGCACGACCTCGACGTGCTGGCTGCCAACTTCTTCGTGCACCACGGCTTCGACCTTCGGCGCCTGCACCTGCTCGATCAGGAGTGCGCCTACCCGGACGTGGACCACGCGTGCGAGCTCGGTTTCTGGCGGGATGTGCACGCCGCATACCGCGAGGGCCACATCGCGGCCCCGTACACCCTCTGATCTGAGCGGAGCCCTGATGAAGCAGACCACGACCACCGTCCTGTGCGGCCCGGCCATCACCGACCCGTGGGGGACCCCCGTCGCCCGCCCGAGCCACCTCGTCAACCTCATCGAAGGTGGCCGGCCTGCGTGGGACGTCCGCCACGCAGACTCCGGCTGGGGGGCTGCTCCACGTCCAGCTCTCGCGTGCGCAGTCGCAGACTCGCCGCGCCCGTTGGCGCACGACCTGGTGGTACTCATTGCGGCCCAGGTCGCAGTCGACGAGCGAGTCCTGACTCACCCCGTCGCGAGGTCTACCTTCACCGGAATCGAGGACGGCAAGGCACCCTTCCCCGACGGCGGCTTCCCTCAGGATCTTGTGGATGTGGCGCGGGCGATCGTCGCCTCGGGCTGGCGACTGTGGGTCGCGCAGCTTGACGCCAGCTCCGCGCTCCTGGGCGACGGCTCGATCGACCTGCTCCGCGAGTGGGACGTTGACCTCACGCTCCTCCTCCCCGGGCGGTGAACACCGTGGCCACCGTCTTCGTCGTTCGCTGCGGGGACCTGCCCGGTTACGCCACAGACGACGAGCGCGTAGCCTTCGTCTTCGACGACGAGAACGCCGCGTCCAAGCGCTTCTTCGACGACATCGGTGAGGGCTCGTACTCCTCGGAGCACGGACACCTCGTCTCGCGCCTCGACGGTCCGGATGACCTCGTGCCGGATCTTCGACGCGACCCGCAGGACGCGCTTCTCGCGGCTTCCCAGGATGGGACGTCACACCCCTCGACCAGGTCGGGGGCATCTCATGACCACGCCCCCCAGGAGTCACCCCTCGAAGAGTCTTAGGACCTCGTCTGTCGCACCGATCCAGGACGTGAGGCGCGGCCCGGCCAGGTGCTCGTTGTACGGCTGGTCGAAGACGAGCACCCTGCCGCCGACAGCACGGAAGCTCTCGACCATGTGCGGGGCGTCGTCGACGTGGAGCGTCGCGTCGACGGAGTCCTTCAGTCCGGTGAAACAGAGCGACATGTAGGGAATACCCCACTGCTCGAGCCACGCGGCCGTGTCGGCCACGACCTGCTCGTGGAGGCCGCTGAGGAAGAGACGGTGGCTCACGATCCTGATGTGGACCTGCGCCGCTGAGAGCTCGTTGAGGCACTCCACAACACCAGGCACCGGCCGAAGCGCCCGGAACAGGCCGGCCTCGACGGCGGCACGGTGCGTCTCAAGGTACTGCTGCGTGGTGCTGAACGGCCATCCTGACCGGGTCAGGTCGTAGTGCCGGGGCTCGGGGAAGCGCGACGCCGGCAGGCCTGTCCGCTCCATGCAGAAGGCACGGAGCCCGCCCGTGTAGTCGGCGCACACACCGTCGAGGTCGAGGCCGAGCACCCGGTACCCGGTCGCGCCGACACGCTGGGACTCGAACTCCGGTGGGACGACTCTCATCTTTTCCCCTTGTCGTCGAGGACGGCGCGCACCACGTCGATCGCGTCGTTCGTGAACCCCGTGAACAGAGCGGCCTCGGTCGCCGCGACGCCCGCGGCGTCGACTGGTCGCTGAGGCGCGGGTGGCTGTCGCACCGGAGCGACCGTGAGGAGCTTCCGTGGGGCGGCACGGCCCCACAGGATCATCGCCCACACGCCCAGGACGACGGAGCAGGAACCAGTGGCCGCGAGGACCATACCGACCGCGTCCACGGCATCCGGTGCGACGTGCGCCTGGAAGGAGAGGGCGAGCAGCATGGAGCTGAAGAGCACTGCCGCGCCACCGATGACCCACCTGGCCGCGGCCGTGACGCGCCGCTCCACGTCGTTGAGCTGCACGACGACGAGCAGGGCCGCGACGAGGCTCAGGACGAGCGTGACGATCGTCATCGAGTTGGTGTCGCGCAGGAGCCAGAGGTGCTCGACGACCTCCGACGCCACCGGCGGGTCATCGCTGACGCGTTCCCGGTCCAGGGCGGCGGCGATCGCCCTCTGGCCCAGCAGGAGCCCGAGACCTTGCAGGACGAGGTTGAGGATCGCCCCGACGAGCGCGACGACCACGGTCCCGTAGCGGCGCGGCACGACTGTCACGAGCAGGTCCACGACAGCGCCGTGCGGCCCCCCGTGCTGCGCCATGAGGTGGTACCTGCCTGCCGAGCGGACCACCTGGAAGGACCCGGAGTCGCCCCGGTGTCGCCCCTGAGTCCCGACGAGCTGCTCGACCGACTTGACCTGCACGCTCGGCGTCGTCTCGATCTCGATGTGGGTGCTGCGGGATGCGCGCGCAGCGACGGATAGGCGGAGGCGCTCCGTCGTGAGCAGGCCCCAACCCGCCCTACGCAGCCCACCGTCGACGTGACTGAGGCTCGAGGCGTATGCGACTTTGACGATCGTCCGTCGGAGCGCGACTGCGGAGTCGATCTGGACGGCGAAGACGTAGCTGTCACTCAGGGTCGCCAGCATCGCCGCGATCAGGGCGGCGATGCGCCTCCCACCGTCACCTGCGGTCGTCACCCGGGCCAGCCAGGTCACGATTCGGGCCAGGTCCGTGTCCGAGTCGCCCTCCACCTGCACGGCGAGTGCTTGGGCATCACCGGCGCGGTCGCCTGCGAGCGCGCGACCGAGCTGGGTCAGCACCTTCCGCCGCCGACGGTCGTCACCTTGCCCCGTGCTTCGGACGATGGCCGCCACGGCGTCGTCCACCTGCGGGCGGCGGAGCCGCGCCGTCCCTGCGAGCCGTTCGACGAGGTGCTGTACGGCCGCGATCGCGAGGACGGCGTTCTCGCTGCTCGAGAGGACGGGAAGGGACCGGCCGGCCTCGTCGACGGCGTCGAGGCCGATGAGCGAGCCCTTGCGCATGAAACACAGGGGCACGACCGCGACGTCGCCCTGACTCCCGCGGACCTCGCCCGATACCTCAGCCTGGAGCCCGGTCCCGCCCGTTGGGATCTCGGACGCCTGCACGGCGAGGCTCCGTGGCACCGCAAGGTCGAAGCTCACCCTGCGCCGCGTCTCCCCGTCGACACGCAGGGAGACCGTCTCGACCCGCCTGACGATCCACGAAGGGTCCACGAGGAGCCGCACCACGCGCTCACCCAGCTCCAGCTGGGACTCGTGGAGGCCGGCCGCTGCCTCTCGCCGGACCCGGCGGGAGGTCCTCAGGATGGCCACGCCTCAGGGGCGAACGCGAGCTGGAAGGCGGCCTCCGCGAAGGTCGCGTCATCGTGCTCCACACCGGCTCCTGCGAGCGCGTCCTGCATGACGCCGAACCGGGCCCACACCCCTGCCGTGATGCTCCAGTCCGGGCCGATCTGTGCTTCCGGGTCCCACAGTGTCACGATCCCACCGCGGGGCGTCGACTTCCCAGCCGCGAGGACGCCGTGCCGGCCGGCCGTGCCTGTCCACACGAGAAGGGGAACGAGCGGGTCCGGGAGCACGTGGTTGCCGAGGAGCGCGAGGAACGACTGGCCCGCGCGGGGGGTGGGGTTCGCCAGCGCGGCGGCGATGTAGTCGACGGTGTTGGAGGCGTCGATCTGCCCCGGACCGGTCGCCTCGAGGAAGTAGATGCTCTTTGCGCCTGCCGGCACCGGCTTGCGCACCTCGTGGGCGATCGTGAAGCCGTCCGCCTCCGCGCCGGCACCGCCGAGGACGGTCGCCCGCACCCCGGCGAGAACCTGACGTCCTGTCGTGTCCTCAGCCAGCTCAGCCTTCATCTTCATGGGGTGCTCCGTGGTGTCGGTGGGTGTGGTGGGGTCAGGAGTCCGACGAAGGCGCCGAACTCCTCGAGAGCGTGGGGCGTTCCGGGCAGATGGTCCAGGAGGCGTGGCGAGTGGACCACGTAGGCGCTGTGCTGCCCGCGGGAGACTGCGACGTTGAGCCGGTTCCGGTCGGTCAGGAACTCCATGCCTCGTGGGACCTCAGCGGGGGAGGATGCGGCGAGGGTGACGATGGCGACCGGGGCCTCCTGGCCCTGGAACTTGTCGACCGTTCCGACTCGCGTGGCCGCGAAGCCGGCCCGGTCAAGGGCGGCCCGGGTCGTCCAGACCTGCGCGTTGTACGCCGCGACGACGATGACGTCGCTGGGGTCGAGGGGGCGGTCGGCGCGAGCCTCCTCGTCGACCCAGCGCCGTCCGACCAGGTTCCGGAGTAGCCCGGCCACCTGATCGGCCTCGTCCTGTGACGTGGTCTTGTTGCCCTGGTGGGAGACGGCCACGGTGTGGAGCCCCGGGCTGACTCCCTCGAGACGGCGCCGTGCGGCGACGTCCACGCTGGTCAGCCGGCCTTCGTAGGAGAGGCGCGACACCGGCGCGCACAGCTCAGGGTGGAGACGTCGGGTGCGGGCGAGGAAGAGTCCGAGGTCATCCGGGAGGGTCCGCGCGCCTCCGGTCAACCAGCCGAGGGCCGCGTGGTCCACGGGCTCAGGGTGGTTGCCCTGGCTCACCTGGGGGAGCTGCTGCGGGTCCCCGAGAAGCAGCAGACGGTCTGCCGATGCGCTGACGGCGATGGTGTTGGCGAGGGAGAACTGGCCGGCTTCGTCGATGACGAGGAGGTCGTACCGCGGGTCTGGGACACGGTCACCGACGAAGTCCCAGGCGGTGCCGCCGATGACGTAGCCCCCGGCGTCGTCCGAGCCGAAGGCGGCGAGCGCCGCTGACTCGACCTCGGTCCACGGCACGGGTGGCGCGTCTGGGCCGTCGTCCTTCCTCTTCTTCCCGACCCGCTCGGGTGCGACCCCACGGGTGAGGACGCCGTGCAGCACGTTCTCCACCACGGCGTGGGACTGGGCCACGACCCCGATGCGCCACCCTCGCTCGATGAGTCGCGCGATCACGTGCGTGGCGGTGTACGTCTTGCCGGTGCCGGGCGGGCCTTGGACGGCCAGGTAGGAGTCGGCCATCGCGTCGAGCGCCGTGATGATCGCGTCGATCGGCTGGTCCCGGTCGAGCTCAAGGTCGTTCAGGGTGCGGCCGTCGCGGAGGCGAGGGGGGACCCGCCGCAGGATGTCGACCACAGCCGCCGTGGGGAGCACGGGCAGACGTGCCGCCGCGCCGGCAGCAACCCCGCGGATCGCCTCGACGAGCGTGCCGGCTCGGACGGGTTCACCCGGGCCCAGGGCGAAGGGCAGGTGGTGGAAGTCGTCCGGGGGTTCGGTCGTCCTGCCTGCGCTCTCGGAGATGACGAGGACGTCAAGGTCACCCTCGACGCCGACCTCCAGCACCGTTGCGCCGCACGGGTTCCAGCCGTTCGGGCATCCCTCGGGCTGCTGCGCGACCGACGGCAGCGTGTCCCGGTAGTAGGGCAGCACGGTGGCCCCCACTCGGATCTCGCTCCCGGGCTCCAGGGCCCCTCGCATCCGCAGGGTCCGCCGCCACGCCTGGCGGCCGTTCTCGCGCGCCCACCCGGACGTCTCCTCGGCTGTCCCGTCGACACGGAAGCACGAACGGGAGTCCGGCCACTCCTCGTCCGGGTTCGAGAGCCTGTGGAAGTGCGCCCACCAGTAGGGCTTGTCCTCGCGCCGGTGGTAGTCGACGGCGGCGGCGAGCAGCCGTGCCGCCACCGCGTCCGCGTCGGGTGCTGTCGCGGCGTACTCGAGGAGGGTGCGGACCGAGGCATCAGCCTCCGCGGCGGCTGCCTTCTGCCGCTCCTGGTTGGCCCGTTGTCTCTCCGTCTTCGGCTTCTCGGAGCGCTCAGCACGCCTCACCCCGGCGGGACTGACCCCGTGCTCGGCTGCGCGGTCCACGAGCCAGTCACGCAGCCGCAGGGTGGAGACGCAGTCGTACTCGTTGTACTGGGCGATGTCGTCGAGGAGTGCATCCGCTGCCTGGGTTGCGCCCGCATCCCTGTCGGCGCAGGCGCGGGCGTACTCGGTGATCGAGTCGGCCGCGTTGTCGAGGCCGGTGCGAAGCTCGTCCCCCATGTACAGGGGCTCGAGCTTCTTGATCGAGTAGGACGGTTGGGACACCCGGACCGATCCGCGGACCACCGGGTAGAGGTCGACAAGGACCCCGGCTCGCAGCAGCTCGTCGAGCTCCTCCTCGCGGGTTCCGTGCCGACCGACGAGGCGCTTGAGGGCCGTCTGCTCGTACGCCGCATAGTGGTAGACGTGCATCCCCGGGTTGGCTGCGCGCCTGGCCGTCACGTGGTCGATGAACTCCTCGAGGGCGGCCTTCTCCTCCTGACGGGTGTGCGCCCACAACGCGGTGAACCGCGGGGTGGCGGCACCCGACGCTACGTCGACCCACCCGAACAGGTACTCCAGGCCCCAGTCCCGGGGGTTGCCGTCGTTCCAGAGCGGGTCACCCTCGAAGTCGAAGAACATGTCCGCGCCGTCCGGGACGGGCAGGTGCGCGAGAGACCCCGCATCGAACACCTCGTAGCTGACCGCGGGTGCCGCCCCGTCCTCAGCGATGGGCTGCATGACCTGGAGCCTTGCCTGGGCCCGGAGGCGATCCAGGGTCCGGCCCCCGATCCTGGCGACGGTCCCCTGCGACGCCGCGAGCTGCTCGATCGTCGTGATGCCCGCGTCGCGGAGACGATCCCGCTGGACGACGCTCAGGCCGGCGACCAGGAGCACGTCCCGCCGTGCCGCGACCTCCTCAGCGCAGTCGTCGCAGCGACCACAGGCACTGTGGACCCCGTCGTCCCATTCCGCCGGGGCGTCACCGGCGAGGTGCGCGGCGAGGACCGCCTCGAGGCGCGCCCGACGGTGCAGGTACAGCGGGATCACGTCGGTGAGCGAGTGCTCCGAGACGGAGTCGTCCCCGAGGACGAGCTGCGCTCTCGGGTGGACAGCGACCCCGGCGCGCTCGAGCTGGTCTGCGTAGGCCGCGAGCTGGAGCACCGCCGTCGTCCGTGCCGTGCGGGCGAGCTTGGTGTCCTGCACGAGGTAGCTGCCGTCGGGCTGACGGACGATGAAGTCCGCCCACCCGTGGAACGAACCGTCGAAGAAGCCTCCCTGGACCACGACGTCCGCCCCAGCCCGAAGGGCATCGACGGTCTCGGTGTGCTTCGCGGGAAGGGCTCTCAGGTAGGACGAACCGCTGGGCCGCTCGACCACGTAGACACCGCGGCCTGTCGCTTCGTCCCACGGCCCGACCTCTGCGAGGTATCGCGCAAGGAGCCGCTCCTCGTGGGCGGCACCCAACTCAGCGGTGCGCGCCATCATCGCGTCAGCGGCACGGTCCGCCTGAGCGACCCGGCCGAGCTTCCTGTCCAGCTCCCGGAGGACCGAGTATTCGCAGTTCGCAGCCCTGGTCAGGTCGGACGAGCTGTGGATGACTCCCTCAGGGGACACGAGCATGCCCTTGGTATCGGCCTACGTAGCTGGATCTTGAGCCAGCCGTCGCCGAGACCGAGCGACTATCGCTCCAGACCACTGGGTCATAGGCGCCACGCGCCTGGTGCGGACCTGGCGTAGTCGACGAGCCCGATCGCCTGGAAGTGACGCTCTGCCGCCTTGATCTTGGCGACCTCCGTGGGGCGCAGCCTCGAGTAGTCGAGGGTGCTCTTCGTCTCGCGAATCATGTAGACGCGCTCCTCCCCGTCCTGCTGCTTGATGATCGCCCAGTCGGGGTTGTACGGCCCGACCGGCGTGTCGATCCTGAACTTGGCGGGGAGCTTCATGAAGAGCTTGACGTCCTCGCGAGAGTCGAGAAGCTCAGCGAACTGTCGCTCCACGTCAGAGTCGAACACAACATGGTCGAAGTCGGTCTTCTGGGTGTTCTGGACCTCATACATCTGGTCGAGGAAGCGCTCCTTCTCCGCCTCACCGTCCTTCTGCAGCTCGCGAAGCTCGTAGACCGAGCCAGCGATCCGCTCGTACTGGATGCCGTCGACTACCGCCTTGGCCAGCTCGCTTTGTAGCGCGCGCTTGGCCATCGCGATGAAGTCGTTCGGGTTGCTGATGAACTCAGCCAGCCGCTCACTGCCGATCAGGATGTCGACGATCGTCCTGCGGGTCAGCGAGGTGGCCTCCTGGAGTTCGGTGATGACGTCGGGCAGGTCGTAGCTCCCCTTGAGGTCTGCCGAGCGGGTGCCGAGCTCCTCTCCCTTGGCGCCGCCGCGCAGCACCTTGACGCCCGCTCGCGTGACCTGGACGCGCAACGGGTCGATCGCGGGCGCTTCCTTGATCGCACGGATGGAGTTCTCGATCAGCCGCTTCCGGTCCACCGCCACGCGGTAGGTGGTCTTCTTGCTGATCGCCTCCCAGAACTCTTCGAACTCGGGAGTGGAGTAGAGCCGCTTGTTGAGCGCGCGCGCACGCCGCTTGCTGACGGGCTTGACGTACGTGCCGATGTTCGCGCGCTCGATCAGCTCGACGATGACCGGCCCGGCCCAGGCGAAGTCGACCGGCAGGTGGAGGTCGAAACCCAGCTGGTTCGGTTGGAACTTCGGAGTGACGACGCCGTGCTCGTCGATGAAACCGTTGTCCTTGAGGTGCTCCCAGATCTGCACAGAGCGCTGGTAGCCGAGCTGACCGTTGGTGAGGGCGCCGTCCTCGCTAGGGAGCGGGATCCTCGAGAACTCGGCCTTGCGCACCCGGCCGATCTCGACCCCGGCGTCCTTGTACTCCTTCTGGAGCGCGTCGGCGAACTTCTTGTAAGACTCATTCGCCACGACGGTCAGCGTTGCGATACCCCGGTCAGCGACCCGGGTGTAACCGTCCTCGGTCCGCGCGACCGGGAGGCGCAGGCCGCGCCCGAGCGTCTGGCGGCGCTCGGTCTCCGCGCCCATCTCCCGCAGCGTGCAGATCTGGAAGACGTTAGGGTTGTCCCAGCCCTCGCGTAGGGCGGAGTGGCTGAAGATGAACCGGACAGGCTCGTTCTCATCCAGCAGCCGTTCCTTCTGCTGCATGATCAACTCGTAGGCGTCATCATCGGCCTTGGTCGTGCCGGACGAGTCCTGGAAGGTCGTCGTCTTGCCACGCTTGATCTGGGAAAAGTACGCCCGGCGAAGTTCGCTCGGCACCTGCGGCAGCAACTCCTGGTAGCGCGCAGACTTTGCACGCTCCTCGATGAAGACCTCGTCGAACCACTGCACGATGTCACCGCTCGCGTCGTCATTGCTCGTGCCGTCGCCCAGGTAACTGACGACCTTGTCGACGAAGAAGAGGCTGAGCACCTTGACGCCCTTCGTGCGCAGCATCAACTCTTTGCGGAGGTGCTCGCGGACGGTCTCCCGGATCATCTCCTTGTAGAGCGCGCCGGCCGACCCGCCGACCGTCTCGCCCTCGTAGAGGAAGCCGTGCCTGGTGAGGTCGACGTAAGCCGGCTCGATGCTCATCTCGTTGATGCGCCAGCCCTCGTACACCGGGTTGTTCGTGAGGCGCGGGTCCGACAGCTCCTGGTGCTGCTTGACGCGCACGACGCGACGCTCGAGCGACCCGTCGGCCTTGCGGCAGGCGAGTTCCAGCCGTGCCGACCACGACGGCTCACGCCGCACCTCGACGAGCCTGACGTACGGCGCCGCATCCGCGCCCTGCTGCTGCACTTCAGCGACGACGATCTGCTTGACGAGCCCGAAATCGTGAGCGTCGACAGGATCGAGGCGGTAGACGACGTTGCGCTGCTTCTTGTGCGTTGCGCTATAGCGCAGGGTGAACACCGGGTCGAGCTCCCCGACGGCCGACTGCGAGAGCCGCGACTCCATATTCTGCGGCTCATCCATGATCACGACGGGGCGGGTTCCCTTGAGGTAATCGATCGGCCGCAAGCCGTTCAGCTGGTTGCGCGGCTGATGAACGATGCGAGTGTTCGCGTCGCCCCGGATCGAGTCGATAGTCATGATCAGGATTTGAACGTTGGTCGATGTCGCGAAGGACCGCACCTCCTCTGGGCTCTTGCCGCTGTAGATCGACGAGTCGAACGTAATGCCCCGGGGTCTGTAGAGCTCCTCGAAGTGTTCGCGCATGAGCCGGATGCTCGTGCTTACGCCTTCACGGATCGCCACACTCGGCACCAGGATCACGAACTTCGTGAAGTTGTAACGGACCGCGAGCTCGAAGATCGTGCGCAGGTAGACATAGGTCTTGCCGGTACCGGTCTCCATCTCGATGTCGAAGTCGAAGGCGTCGCCCGCGAGTGCCGGTGCCACCTCCAATCCGCTTCGATCCTGCACGCGCTGAAGGTTCGCAAGGACCAAGTCCCGGTCGAGCACGAGGCTGTTGCCGACGGCACCGACCTCCTGGGTGAGGTCGATGTCGAACGCCGCCTGATCCGCCTCGGACACGACTGCGGCTCCGCGGAGGGTCATGACCAGCTTCTCAGCGTCCTTGGGCTGCCCGTCGAACAGGTCGACCACGGACGCGATCGCGTCCAGCTGGTACGGCTGACTAGGGTCGAACTGAAACTCAGAGCGTTCCATCACGCCGTCCAGAGTTCAATGCCGTTGCTCTTGCAGAGCTGGGCGACGTTGGTCTTGAGTTCGTCGTCACCCTGGAAGGCATCCTCCAGGACGATGATCCGCGCGGGCGCTTCGTCAACAAGCGCGCGAAGCTGTTCGAGTGTCGGCTTGACGTGCTCGTTCAGGTACGCCATGACGGCGATGTCGCCGTCGCGATCACGGACCAGCCGCACGTCGAGCCCGCCAACCTCGAAGGGCGAGACGGTCTCGGTCAACGAGTAGCCCTGCTTGAGCAACAGCTCGGTGAGTAGCTCGTCCGCAGTAGCGTCGTCCGCCGCGCTGTCACGAAGGCTGAGCAGGTGCTGTTGCAGTGCGCCCTCCTCGACGTCGCTCGACACGCGCCACTTTGGAAAGTTGCTATCGGCGAGTTTGTACGCACGAAAACCGACATCGAACGTCCCGTCCAGGCCCTCTTGACCGTGGACCGCTCCAACGAGTTCCGCCCCAGCCAGGTCAATACGCTTCCGGGCGACCTCCGCAATTGTGTCGTATCCGCAGGAAGCGGCGACCGAGTCGGGCGGGGTTGGCTCGGGCAGTTGCACCACAATGAAGCGACACTTCCTGCTGGCCGAGGCGTTTAGCGCCAAAACTGCATGTGCAGTACTCGCTGACCCCGCAAAAAAGTCGAGCACAACCGCATCGGGATCTTCGCTCGTCACGGAGTTGATGAGATAGCTGAGGAGGGTCGTCGGCTTCGGATGATTGAACACGCGCGCGCCAAACAGGCCGCGGATCTCTGCTGCTCCTGCGAGCACATCGCCGACGTGATCTCGAGGCACGAGGGTGGTCGGCGCGAGTGCGGACGTGGTGACCTTTCGGGAGTATGGAACAAAGCTTTCACCCTTAATTACGATGCGGGTTCCCTCGGACACCTGCTTCTCGAGATAGTTCTGAGACCATATGACACGGCCAGTGAGGCGGAACGGCGCAGTAGCCCTGCCCTCAACGACGGTTACGTCCGTCTCGAGCGTGTAGCCGGAAGGACGCGGGCCGGCTTCGTACTTGCCGTCGGAGAGCTGGAATTCAACCCAGTCGGGGTCAAGAGCCAGGGTCGAGGGTCTCATAGACGATTTCGTCAGCGACGGGAGCCCTTCCGTCACCTTTTGGGCCCCCACAAGGCCGGAGATGAGTGACTTATTGCGCGCGTAACACAAAATGTGCTGAGCGTTCTCGCGCTCGAGCCGCGAGCTATTATCGGGTCGAAAGCTGCTCTCCCATATGTAGTTCTCAATGAAGTTCGACTCTCCAAAAATCTCATCGAGGGCCCGGCGCAGGTTGGCGACCTCGTTATCGTCAATGGAGACAAATAATACGCCATCGTCTCGGAGTAGGTTCCGCGCGAGCTTGAGCCGCGGATACATCATGTTTAGCCAGTTGGAGTGGTACCGACCCTCGGTTTCCGCGTTGGTCGAGAGCTTCTTGCCCTCCTCATTAACCTGCCGCGTCCACTCGAGATAGGTCTCGAGGCCCTCCTTGTAGTTGTCCGGATAGACGAAGTCCTTGCCGGTGTTGTATGGAGGGTCGATGTAGATCATCTTGATCTTCGCATGGTAGTGCTTCTGGAGGATCTTGAGCACCTCGAGGTTGTCGCCCTCGATGAAGACGTTCTGCGTCGTGTCCCAGTCCTTCGAATTCTCGAAGTCCGGGCGAAGCGTCGCGGTGGTTGGCTCCTGTGCTGCACGGAGCGCACGCTTCTTACCGGGCCAGAACAGTCCGAACCGCTCACTGGAGTCGGCCGCATCACCGTCGAGCAACTCCTTAAGCTTCTCGACGTCCACTTTGCCGTCGGCGACGGCCTCGGGAACCAGGTCGGCCAGCTGGGCTGCCAGCTCGGTCCGGAAGTTCGGGGTCGACGATGGCGTCTCGTGGATCTCGTCGGTCATCTCGCGGCTCACTTTCATTTTTCTCGCGCTGGTTCGGGTTCACGAGCGACCCGACGTCTACGTGACGATCCGCCAACGGATCGTAAACAGGTGCTCAGTGTGCTGGGTCCCCTGGAGCGACTGCTCGATCAGTTCAAGATAGGTATCGGCCTCGGCTCGGAGTTTCCTGCGGGTCTCACGAAAGTCCTCGTCGGCTTCCTCAGCGCGCTGCTCCCAACGCCGAGCGACCTTCTTGAGACGCAGTTGCTCCATCGGGTCGTCGGCCTGGCGCGCGAGCCTCCGGGCTTCCTTCTCCCTTGCCCGGTACTCGCGGATCCTGCTCTCGTGCTCGGCCTTGCGGTCCTGCTGGTTGCGGTAGAGCAGCTCCTCCTGCTGGTCGTAGTAGCGGGAGTTGCGGCCCTGCACCTCCTTCTCGAGCTCCGCCCGGCGTAGATCGAGGTGCGGCCTGAAGCGGCTCTCATCGATCGCCAACGGCTCGTCACTGACACCGAGACAGGTCAGGTCGAGGATGTCCGCGACGTACTCCTCATCGAGCCAGCGGCCGTCATCGGTCAGCGCGCCTGCGAGCATGTACGACTCCGAGACGTTCTCGTCTCGCGCTTTCATCCGGAAGGTCGCGAGTTGAACCGTGAGCTCGCCGCGGGCTCCCTCCAGCGCGCGGACCGCGCTGCTGGCGCGCTGGGACTGCCCGAGTGAGAGGGTCAGCTCTCGTGCCGGCGTCTCGCGACTCCTCGCGCCATCGACGACGTGCTGGGCCAACGTGCTCGCATACCGATACTGGTGGGCGTTGGCGAGCGGCTGTGACTTGAAGTAGTAGCGCCCGGTCTGCACACCCGGGACGGGCGGCTCGTTGAGGACGAAGGTTCGGCCATCCCCTTCGAACGTGGCGAACGGAGCCAGCTCGTGCCGGGTCACTGCGAGCAGCAGGCGCTCGAACTTGTTGAGCACCTCGCCTGACTGCGCGTCGTACGCCTTGAGACGGTCCTGCACGTGCGGGTCCAGGTTGTCGAACACCTTCGCCTTCGCAGTCGCCATCTCGCGCGAGATTTCGCTCGAGTACTGATCCTCCAGTGTTCGGAAGGCGGAGTCCAGCTCGTCCGCAGTCTTGCACCGGGTCAGGATGTCGCTGATCGTTTTCTCGAAGTCGAGACCGTCCTCGATCGAGCCGAGCACCTCGTCGCTCGCGCCGAACACGCTCGAGAACAGCTGGAACTTGTTCGTCAGGAGCTCGAGGATGCGCTGCTCGGCGATGTTGCCCTTGTTCGCGAAGTTCACCACGACGACGTTGTGCTTCTGACCGAACCGGTGCACGCGTCCGATGCGCTGCTCGACACGCTGCGGGTTCCACGGCAGGTCGTAGTTCACGAGCATCGAGCAGAACTGCAGGTTGATGCCCTCTGCCGCGGCTTCCGTCGCGATCATGATCGTGCCCTCGGTGCGGAAGTACTCCACGAGGGATTTGCGGCGGTCCACCGCGGCGATGCCGGTGACGAGGTCACCATCCTTGTTCTTCTCCAGCCACGCCTGGTAGATCGCGGTCTGCTCGGGCGAGTTGTTGGACCCGTTGAACAAGACCAGCCCGTCGGCACGTCCGGCGTCGCGCAGCGTCCGGGCGATGTACTCCTGCGTCTTCGTCGAGTCGGTGAAGATGATGACCTTCTCCGAGGCCCCCAGCTCACGGAGCCGCTCGAAGCCGAGGTCCAACGCTTCCCCGAGCTTGACGGCCTTCTGGTTCTCGCGGATCGAACGGGCGAGGGCAGCGTACTCACGCAGCTCGGCCACCTCGGCGCGCATCGCCACCAGGCGCGAGTCGTCCAGCGTGGACGCGGCGTCGCGGCAGCGCGGGTTCGCTGCCTCGAGCTCTTCGGCTTCTTCGAGCTCGTCGCTGGTGATCTCATCGTCGACGGCGAGATCCGCTGCGACAAGACCAACCCGACCCTCCCGGAGCCGCCCGCCAGCAGCCTCGTCTGCGAGACGGTTCGCGATGTTCTCCAAGGTACTGGCCACCGCGTGCGTGGAGGAGCCAAGGCGCTTCCGGATGATCAGGGCTGAGAGTTGGCGCTGACTCCCGGTGAACGCGAACAGCTCCTCGCGCTGCAGGTAGTCACTCACTAGGTTGTAGAGGCGTACCTCATCGGGAGACGGGGTGAACTCGATCGTCAGGGGCAGCCGTTTGGTGAAGTGGATGTACTTGTCCGCATCACGCCGCAGCGTCCGCTTCGAAATCGCGGCGACACGCTCGACCAGGTCGTCACCAGCGAGGTCGCGGTGCTTCACGTACCGCTCCCGGAACGCCGCGAGCGAGTGGAAGTAGCTCGGGTCAAAGATCGACACGAGCCCGTACAGCTCCTCAAGCCTGTTCTGCAGAGGCGTCGCCGTCAGCAGGACCGTCTTGTGGGAACCCTGCACGATGTGCGCCAGCGCCGCGGCAGCTTTCGTCCGGCCGGTCCAGTGGTTGCGCAAGCGGTGCGCTTCGTCTGCGACCACGAGGTCCCACGGCCGGAGGAGGGATGCCTCATGGCGGAGCGCGAACTCGTAGGAGCAGATCAAGACTTGTGATGAGCGGTGACCAACCTGGCTGAGCAACTCATCTTTCGACCTCGGATCGACGATTGACGAGGGAATCAGGAACTTCTCGTAGAGCTCTTGCTTCCACTGCTGCCGCAGACTCGACGGGGCGACGATCAATATGCTCCGGCGGCGTTCGGCCCAGTACTGCGAGATGACGATGCCTGCCTCGATCGTCTTGCCGAGCCCGACCTCGTCAGCGAGGATCACGCCCGGCAGGAACGGTGTCTGCAACGCGAAGAGAGCAGCATCGATCTGGTGTGGCTTCGGTTCCACCTGTGCGTCGAACAGCAGACCGGCGAGCTTTCCGACGTGATCATTGGTGTAGCTCCGCTGCAACTCGTTGGCGTAGTACTTCGCTTGGTAGTCCGTCAGCCTCGCCGTCACGGGCATTCCCCAGAACTGCGGAGCGCCGCGTCGACGACACCGCCACCTGGCAGGCCCTCACGGCCGCCCCGGGGCAGCGGCGCACAAGACGCGACGAGGACCTGCGCCGGAGAGGCCACACCGGCCCGTACGACCCTACTCATCGTCCGGTCTCCAACCGAGGTGCGGGCCATGGACGCGCCGTCCTACGGACAGGCCGCCTGGCCCATCGGCACGGGACGGCGCTTTCGGATGCCAAGCATGCGTCCGGATCATGGCACTCCAAGGTCCGTCCTCATCCACTCCACGTCGGCATCTTTCACAATCTACTTGAGCAGGTCCTCCCACCGCGGCCGCCACCTCACCAAGACGCGGGCTCGGCCGGGTCGAGCGGGTGGACGGCGTCGAGCCTCGTGTAGAACCGCTCCTCGGTCTCGCGGACCAGCTCGCTGAGCCCCTGCGCCGTGATGAGCGGGCCGTCAGCCATCTCCTCGGTCGCGGCGACCAGCCACTCCTCATCGCGGACCACGACCCCCGAGCCGGGGGCGATCGTGTCAGCTGGGATCGCTCCGGCGGGCCGGTGCTCGTCGGTCACTGCCGTCATTGCCGTGAAGCCCCTGTCGACCGTCATGCCGTGGCTGCGTGCAGCCTGTCACTCCGTGCTCTGTTGTGCCATCGGCGTGGGTGGGGTGAGACCTGGGTTCGGCGTCACGACATGACCGCGGGCGTGAGCGATTGCCGAGCTCGGCCAGGGTCAGTCCAGCCGTGAGTCTCGCCGACTGGCGGCAAGCCCACGTTCATCACTCACGCACCACCTTGAGCCCGCGCCTGCGCCGCCACCTCCACGGACTCACCGTCCTGAGACACGAGGACAGCCCGGATACGCCGCGCGAGGCGCTCGCGTCGCTCATCGAAGAACCGCGCGAACTCCGCAGCCGACGATGGCAGCCACCCGAGGTCGTGGCGGTCGAGGTAGCGCTCGTAGGCCTCGCCTGAGCCATAGCGGTCAGCTGCCCAGGCTGCCGGGAGCTGGTTCGACTTCTCGATGTTCGTGGGCCCCTCGAGGAGCTGCAGGTTGGGCAGCAGGTCCCGCTTGCCCTGGACGTCGTCGATCTCCTCCTCGCTCAGCCCCGCATCACGAAGACGGGACCGGTGGAACAGCGAGCGCGGGAAGACGTGGTCGACGTGATGAACGTTGCGTGTGTCGACGTGCGGGAACAGCATCGCGAGCACGGCGAAGGTCCGGCTCCTGCCGTAGCCGAGGTCCAGGATGTCCTCGACCTGCTCATCGCTGAGCACCAATGGCTTGCCGAGCGCAGCCATGCGCGCCTCGATGGCCCGCGCCGGGAAGCCCTCGGATCCCTCGCGGTTGAGCACGTCGCGGAGGTCCCTCACCAGGGTGTCCAGACCGGAACCCCACACGCCCGGCATCACCAGAGAACGCAGCACCCACGAGCGCAGCGACGCGCGGTCGGCAGCATCCGCGCCACGCGTGCGGTATGCCTCGGTCAAACCGCGCGTGTGCACGTAGTACGCCACGGGGATGAGGACGCTGTCAGCGGACAGGGTGGCGTCAGAGAGCCCGAAGTCGGAGAGAAGCTCCGCGGCGAGGACGAGGGACTCGCCGATGGCGTCCCACTCCCGCTGGAGCAGCGCCATGTTCTCCGCGTTGAAGTTCTTCACGCGGAAGGCGAAGTCACCGACGCGGGCGAGCACGAGCCCTGCCTTGAGGACGACGTCCTGCGAGAAGTCGAAGCCGGCGCCCGTCCGGTTCAGGTTGTCCACGAGGCCGTGGATCGCCTCCCGGGCGTCGCGTTCCTTCCACTGCGCCGTGGCGATCGACAGGAGCAGGTCGCTGTAGGACAGGACAGTGCCGCCCGAGTTCACGCGGATGAAAATGTCCAGCACGCGCTCCACGTCCTGGTCCGTCTCTTCGTAGAAGTGGACCAGCGGCCGGTTGTGGACGGCGTCCCAGAGCCGCGACAACATGCGTCGCACCTCGGCGTCGTCTCCGAGCCCCAGCCCTGCGGCGATACCCCAGACGTCGAAGCTCTCCCGCGCCTCGAAGATCTCGCTCACCGGGAACCACACGGCGTCGGACTCGTCCCTCGCAGCGGCATGCTGCTTCTCGGTGAGAAGGCGGAAGTCGTAGATGAGGCCCGCCTCGTTCTCCGGGGCGAAGGCACCGAGGTTCAGATAGAGCCGACGAGTCGGGTAGGCCTGCGGATTGTTGCGCCACCCCCCGGAGACCCGGTGCGCGTAGGTACCACGCAGCCCGATGTTGAGCGACGTGAGCCGCTGCTGCCCGTCCAGCACCGCGGTCACCGGCCGCGACGGAGGCACATCAAGGCTGGGGCAGTGCCGGGCGTCGAACTCGGAGTAGTCCTTGAGGAACCCGTAGAAGCGGAACTGCCGCACCGTCTCGGGCTCGACCTTCCACGAGAGGAAGCCCCCGATCGGGTAGCCCCTCATCAGTGAGTCGAAGAGCGCGACGACCTGCGATGGCCTCCACACGTACTCCCGCTGGATCGCGGGAAGGATGAGCTCCCCGCTCTGGATCCGTCGAAGGGTCTCAACGATCGTCGTGGGTGGCTGGTAGCCCATCACATCTCCTGTGGGTTGCCGACATCCGGTGCATCGACTGCAGACCACCGGCCCTTGAGTTGAACCTCGTGCCGGTCATCGAGCCGCTCGTCCACCCCGCGGCCGGCACCCTCGGCCCACCCCGCTGGTGTCGCGTACGAGTCCACCGCCGCGGGCACCTCGGCCGGCGTCCCCGGTCAAGTCCTGGGGAGTGGTGTGGCGGTTCGGCGTGACCCTGGTGGGTCAGGCGGTCAGGGCCAGGGGCGGGTCGATCACCTCTTCCTGTCCGGGGAGGATCTTCAGGTGGGCTTTGGCGAGGAGCTCGAGGCCGAGGTGGCGGCGTCCTTCGGCTCACTCGTCGTGCTGCTCGGCCAGGACGGCGCCGACCAGGCGGATGACCGAGGCGCGGTCGGGGAAGATCCCCACGACGTCGGTGCGGCGGCGGATCTCCCGGTTCAGGCGCTCGTTCGGATTGTTGGACCAGACCTGGCGCCACAGGCCCTTGTGGACGGCGGTGAAGGCCAGGACGTCGGCGCGGGCGGCGTCCAGGTGGGCGGCGACGTCGGGGAGCTTGTCGGACACTGCGTCCAGGAGCTTGTCGAACTGGGCCTGGACGTCCGCGGCGGTGGGCTGGTCGTAGACCGAGTGCAGCATCGCCTTGACCGCCGGCCGCGACGCCTTCGGGGTCACGCTCATGAGGTTCGCGGCGTAGTGGGTGCGGCACCGTTGCCAGGTCGCTCCGGGCAGGGTCGCGCCGATCGCGGCGACCAGGCCGGCGTGGGCGTCGGAGGTGACGAGCGTGACCCCGGACAGGCCGCGGGCGACCAGGTCCTGGAAGAACGTCAACCACGCCGGTCCGGTCTCGGCGGTGGTGACTTGGACCCCCAGGACCTCCCGGTGCCCGTCGGCGTTCACGCCCGTCGCCACCAGCACCACGGCGCCCACCACCCGACCGGCCTCGCGGACCTTCATCGTCAGCGCGTTCGCAGCGAGGAGTGTGTAGGGCCCGGCGTCCAGGGGGCGGGTGCGGAACGCGCTGACCTGCTCATCCAGGTCCTTGGCCATCTCGCTGACCTGGAACCGCGGCAGTGAGGTGATGCCCAGGGACTGCACGAGCTTGTCCATCCGCCTCGTGCTGACCCCCAGCAGGTAGCAGGTCGCGACCACCCAGGTCAGGGCCGCCTCCGCGCGCCGGCGGCGGGTCAGCAACCACTGGGGGAAGTAGGTCCCGGTGCGCAACTTGGGGACCGCGACGTCGATCGTGCCGACCCGGGTGTCCAGATCCCGGTGGCGGTAGCCGTTGCGCCGGTTGGTCCGGCCCTCGGAGACCTGGCCCCACCCGGCGCCGCAGACCGCGTCGGCCTCGGCCGACAGCAGCGCGTTGATGAACGTGCTCAGCAGCTCACGCATCAGGTCCGGGGACGCCTGGGCCAGCTGCTCGTGCAGGAACCCGGCAGGGTCGATACTCGTGGGTGCGGTCATCGTGGAGTCCTTCTTCGAGTCGGTTGTGAGAGATCACTCGAAGGGTCACGCGGTGACCGCGCCGCCGTCTACGACGACACGATCACCGGGCTACCGGTACACCACCCTGACGGACGCAACTTCGTGCGGCTTGAGCCAGCGGGCTCGCGCCGCACCAGTCCCACCCTCACCCGGCTGAGGGTTACGCATGTGCGCATAGACCGATGTGGGCATATGCGCCGGCTGCGCATATCGCGCATAACCCCTGACCTCGAGCAAGGACTGGTCGCGGGCCTCAGTCCTCCGCGCTGCCGCCCTCCTCCCGGCGCCAACGCCGCGCGCGCTCGGTGATCCCGCCCGGCAGGCGGTCCTTGACCGATCGCGCCTGCTCGACGGTCCCGGTGCCGAGACGCCGGGCGGCGTCGACACCCCCGGCGCCCGTCTCGACCACCTTGTCCCTCACGTCCGCCGCAGCCTCCACCCACCGCCTCACCTCGAGCGACTGGCCAGCGCGTTCGATTCCGAGTCGCCCGTGGAACTCGACGACGTCGCCCGCCACGCGGTTGCTCGCGTGCACCACTGTCCGGGCCTTCGTCGGGTGCAGAAGCACCTTGGTGTTCGCGGCCCCGGCAGCGGCCTGCATGCGGCCCATCAGCTGTTCCGTGGTCCGTGCGATGAGGTCGAGACGATTCCGGCGGGCCGTCCGCAGTGCGACCCGGTGCTGATCGAGCTCCTCCGGTGAGGTGTCCAGCACACGGTCCAGCTCAAGGACCGCCATCGCGTCCTGCAACCAGAAGCACCGGGCCAGCACCGCGAGCCACTCGCGCACCTTCCCCTCGACCTCCTTGGACGCCTTCGCGAGGTGGCCCATCTCAGCCTTGCGCTCCACCTTCTCAGCGAGCGCGTCCAGCTGACGCAACGCGTAGGCCTGGGTACGGGCGATCGTCATCGACGTGCCCTGCACCTTGGACCAGGTGACCTCGTTGACCCGGCCGACCTCGTCACGGATGGTCATGGCCTCCTCGATGACGAGCTCGGCACCGATCATGTCCGCCAGGACGGAGTCCTTCTGGGCACGGAGCACGTCGTCGACCTTCTGGTCGATGACGGCCAGGTAGTCGGTGATCTGGTCCATCGTCTGCTTCATCGCGAGCTGCGCCATGATGCCGGCGGCACCGGCGAGGACCGCGGGGTTCGCGACGAACGCACCGGGCGTCCTCACGATCTCGAGGATCCCGGTGATCTTCCCGTTCTCGGTGAGCACCGTGCGAGCCAGCTCGCGGTCCGACCCCGTCATGAGCTCGTACTTCTTCATGGCCCGGGCCGACTGCTCGCTGAGCTGCACCCATCGCCCGGACTGGGAGGCGATCCCCGACCCGGCCTGCGCAGCACCGGCACCGGCGTTGAAGGCCGAGCCGAGCCTCGCGAGCCCCAGCTCCTTGGAGTGCAGCCCTTCGGACGTGAGGAACCGATCGACCGCTCCTGGTTCGCCGATCACGGCCAGCCCGTCACCGTCGCTGATCAGCTCGATCTCGGTGTGCATCATCCGCTCCTCGGCTGGACGCGGGGACCCGCGCCCCCTCCCAACGGATGTCGGGACGTCGGAGGCCTGCCTTGAAAGTCGTTCGGGTGGAAGTCGGGCGATCGCCGTGTCAGAGAGTGGTGGTTTCGCATGCGTCCGGTTCGATGAAGGAATGTCGGCCACGCGCATGCCCTACCCGTCCGCCCAGCCGGCCTACGCTGCCGCCGCGCTCTGGCGTGATCGTTGCCTACGGGATGACCTCTCGCTCTTCTCCGAGGAACGAGGCTCGACCCTGGAGCAGGCGCAGGAGTTGGTCCGGGACTTCGTAGACCAGCCCGACGTGGGCAGCGGGACCTTCCACGGGAAGCTGGCCGTCCAGCTCGCCAACTCCTCGCCTGGGGCGGTGCAGCTGGCGGCAGAGCTGCTGTACGTCCACCTGCTCATTGCACGGTCGGACGCCGTCGGCGGCTCCGCGAAACGCAAGATCGTCACGCAGGTCCTGGACATGGCCCCCGGCACGACGCCGGTCCCCGACGATCTGGCCCGGGCCCTGGACGGCGGACTCGTCCGTCCCGGCACCGCCTTCGGGACCTACCGCTGGAAGCTGTTCGCATTCCTCATCGAGGTGGTCGTCGCCGTCAAGTCGCTCCCCGCAACCGAGCGGGCGGCGGTGCTCGACGACGCCGAGGCGTTCTCCGCCCTGCTCGGCACCCTCGACCTCTCCTCCGGGGCCGCGACCCAACGGAACGCCCTTGAGCACCTGCTGTTCCCCGACGTGTTCTGCCCGGTCACGAGCACCGACGGCAGGGCCGACGTCCTGCAGACGTGGGGTCACCTGGCGGGCCCCGAGGGCCTGCCGGAGTCGGTCCGCCTCGGCAACGTGTACCGGTCCCTCGCGCGCGAGTCGGGCGAACCCGACACCTTCGTCAACCTGCGGCGGGCGCCCTACCTGTGGCAGTGGTCCGCGATGACTCGGGCGTGGAAGACGACCGACGCGTGGCTCTGGTGGTTCGCCGAGCGGGTCGACCTGGATGCGGTTGAGCGCTCCTACAAGGTGGAGACCGCAACCCGACTCAACGAGGTCCAGCGCCTGGCCTCACAGGAGGACCCCGAATGGTTCACCGAGCTCAAGCGCACCGTCCGGGCCACCAACCTGGTCGACTACCGCGCATACGGGCACCTCTTCCAATGGGTTGAGTCGGATCCCGCGGCAGCGCGGTCTGCGTTGCTCGAGCTGTGGCGAGACCCTTCCCTCACCGCCCTGGACCGCTTCCGGGAAGCCCTGCCTGAAGGCGTGCTGCAGGAGGAGGGCGCACGGCTGAGCGTCTCCTCGTTCCTCCACATGGCGCACGACATCGCCGCGTTGCCGCCCTGGCGCGCGACCTACGTCGAGAAGTTCACCAAGCTCGTCGGTTCGCGCCGCCCACAGACGAACGCCCCGGACAGCGAGATCTACGACGACTTCCTCTCGCTGCTGGACCTCGTCCTCGACCTCGCCCGACGCCATGGCGCTACCTTGCGGGACCGCCTCGACGCCCAGGGGCTCGTGTGGACGGTCATGTCCCAGGACCCGGCGGCGCTCTCGCCCGACGTCGCCCGAGCCCTGACCGAGTGGCGAGCGACAGGCGCCACCCTCCCTCCCGGAGACGGGGCCGCCGCAGTCGAGGAGTCGCAGCCCGATGAGGCCAGCACGGGGACGCCGACCGCCTTGGAGAACGACCGCTCACTGTCTGACCTCGCCGACCAGCTCCACCTCGACACCGGGTTCCTGGAGGTGGTCGTCGACCTGCTCACCGACCGCAAACAGGTGATCTTCACCGGAACGCCGGGAACCGGGAAGACATTCGTCGCGCAGGCCGTCGCGACGTTCCTGGCAGGCTCGGCCGATCGCGTCAGGCTGGTGCAGTTCCACCCGTCGTACGGCTACGAGGACTTCGTGGAGGGTTTCCGGCCCGTCGCCGAAGGCGGCTTCGTCCTCCGCGAGGGCCCATTGAGACAGCTGGCCGACCGGGCCGCAGCAGACCCCGGGCACACCTACGTCCTCGTCATCGACGAGCTGAACCGGGCCAACGTCGCCCGGGTCTTCGGGGAGCTCTACTTCCTCCTCGAGTACCGGGGCGCCGCAGTGGACCTGATGTACTCCGACGAGCCCTTCCGGCTGCCGGCCAACGTGCACATCATCGGCACGATGAACAGCGCCGACCGGTCGATCGCCCTCCTGGACTCCGCACTACGTCGCCGGTTCTCCTTCGTCGAGTTCGACGCCACGCAGCTCCCGGTCTCCGGGGTGCTGCCCTCCTACCTCGACCGATCGGTGCCTCACATGCGCTGGGTGGCCGACGTCGTCGCCGCTGCCAACACCATCGTCGACGACCCACTCGCGGCCATTGGCCCCAGCCACTTCCTGCGAGCCGACCTGAACGAGGCGATGGTCGCCCGCATCTGGCGGCACGACGTGCTCCCCACCTTGCAAGAGCACCTACCCGCTCGGGCGGATGTGCTGGACCAGCTGGACCTGGCCACACTGCGAACGGCCACAGGGGCGGGGGTGGACGGGGATGGTGACGACTCGGCTGAGTGAGTGGCGGACCTCCTACAGCCTGTCCCTCGATAAGGACGCCCTCACCGTCCTGCAGTCACGGTTCGGCGCCACGGTGGCGCCTTCCCTCCGGTCCGACGCAGAGACGCGGTGGGACGTGACGCCCGGGAGCACCGTCGGGACGGTACGTCGCGGAGTCCACCAGCTCGTGGTGCTCCCGAAGATCCCCATCGGCAACGTGCTCTACCTCCTCGCCGTCGGATCCGGACAGGACCCGTGGTCAGCTGCCGACGACGCCGCCCTCGCCGACGCTCCCGACCTCACCTCCGGGGTCGTCTCCCTCTTCACCAACCTGCTCAACCAGGCTGTCACCGGCGGTGTGCTCCGCGGGTTCCGGGTCGCCGAGGACGACCTCCACAGCGTCCGCGGGCGCATCGACATCGCCCGCCAGCTCCGGCAGCGCCCCGGGCTGAACCTGCCTCTGGCTGTGACGTACAACGAGCACGACGCGGACATCCTTGAGAACCGTCTGCTCCTGGCCGCCACGAGACACCTCCGGCAGACCGAAGGACTGCCGCGCCACCTCTCCCAGGCACTTGGCCGGGCCGGTCGCCACTTCGCGGACGTCGAGGCCGTCGCCTATCACGCCGATGACGTCCCCCCGGTTGCCTGGAACCTGCTCAACGCCCGGTACCGGTCAGCCGTCGAGCTCGCGCGCCTCATCCTTCGCGGCACCGCGGTCGACATCGACGCAGGCAGCCGCGCGGGTCACGCCCTGACGTTCGACATGAACGAGGTGTTCGAGAAGTTCCTGGTCGCAGCCATCGGGTCCGCGCTGACTCACCAGGACGGCCGTGCCCAGCGCCAAGACACCAGATGGCACCTCGACGAAGGCCGGACCATCCCCCTCCGTCCGGACCTCACCTGGTACGGACCCGACGGCACCGTCCGGGCGGTCGTCGACGCCAAGTACAAGGCTGAGCGCAGCAGCGGCCCCGTCAACGCCGACGTCTACCAGCTGCTGGCGTACTGCACGGCCACCGGCCTCAACGACGGCCACCTCGTCTATGCCGCCGGTGAGCAGCGACCAGGGCAGGTTCGGGTCATCCGCGGCGGGCCCGTGATCCACGCCCACGCCATCAACCTCTCCGGCCCACCCGCCGACATCGCCAGAGAGACGACAAGGGTCGCCCGGCACATCGCCCAGGCCGCGTCGCCAGCGATAGCCCTGTAGCCCCGGTCGAGCGGGGCTACAGGGCGACAGCCATCACCCGCCCGTCGCCAGACACTGGCAGGGTCGACTCACCGGGCGGTCTGCAGTTCTGCCTCCGGAAGTCGCCGCCGGGGTCAGCGACGGGCGTGCTCACGCCCTAGGGCAGCACGCTTCCCAAGCCCGCCACCATCGCTGCGGTGACGCTGCGGCCACTGAGCCGATAGGCCGGCAACATCGGCACCGCCCCGGTCCGCGTGTAAGCGATTCCTTCGTGTGCGTCGAGCACAGCGAGCGCCTCCTCTTCCCGCAAGACCGCCCACACTCCGGAATCGATGGGATTCCGGGTTGCCCATGCGCGAAGCACCCCGTCCCGTATCGCGTCACTGGGGAAGAGCCTGTCGGCTCCAGCGCTCGCCAACCACGTCGCCACCGTCGGCTCCGGCCCCCCGTAGTAAGGCTGACCCGGGTTGGCCATCCGCACGTCCCAGTCATCCCTGTGATTCACCAGCATCCCCAGTGCCCGAGCGACAACGCGATAGGTGAGGGTTGTCGCCGTGGTTCGCGGTGCCTTCTGGGGGCCGGGCCGGCCCCAGGCGGCCTCGATCGCCACGACCGCATCGTGCGGATCGGGCATCTCGAGCGCGCGCGCCCAGGTCATGAAGCCGATCAGTTCGGGGTGCACGTGGATGCGCCCCTCACGGTTGAGGTCCACGTACCCAGGGCCTCGGCCGTGCAGCGTCAGGCAGTCGTACATGCCGTCGCAGGGGTGCGTCTCCGTGAGCGACACCCCAGGGTGTCGACGCACGATCTCCGCCGCCAACCACCACGAGTGCGCCAGCACCCGGCGCGGTGGCGCCACACACTCATCCGTAGTCATGTCCTGCCATCGGCATCACAGCGTGGTGGCTGTAGAGCAGGCACCCTTGCGCGCGTGACTAGCCCCCGGGCGCGAGGCGGGCGACCGACGGAGACTGACGGGACCGATCACCCGCCCGCCCGTTCCGGGCCCTAGCGTTCTGATCGCGCCCCACGGCGCCGCATCCTCTGGAGGAATTCATGACCGCAGCGGGCCACGTGTTCGTCGTCCACGCACGACTCGAACACCTCGACCACGACGTCGTCGTGCTCCCCACCGACCGGTCGTTCGTCGTGACCTACACGTGGCAGGCCGTGCTCGGCGAGGTCGATGCTGCGTCCGGGGCCGCCCGGCGAACCCTCTGCCCCGAGGGCTGGGCGGAGCGCCGGTACGGGCGAGCAGCCGAAGCGCCCGGCTTCGCCCCGGTCTCGCCGGTCTGGTTCGTCGACGTCGCCGACGTCGCCGCGAGCGACCCCACCGAGGTGCCCGCCCGCAGCGGGCGTCCGCGCCGGCTGGTTGCCGTGCCGACCCTCGGGGTGGGCGCCGGAGGGTTCGACCAGGTCCGCGGTCGGGTGGTGGACGGGCTCCTGGCGGTGTGCGAGGCCGCGTGCGCCCAGCACGAGATCGACGTCGTCCTCGTGGCGTCCCGACCGACCGACCACTCCGCGTTCCAGCTGCGCCGCCGCCAGGGGGCCGCACACGCTCAGCCCCTCGACCCCGAGCGCCTGCGGTACGCGCAAAAGCTGGCCACGCGCGCCCGGGACGGGTCGCTGGCCCTGTTCGTCGGCGCCGGGGTCAGCATGGGTGCCGGGCTGCCGTCCTGGGGTGGACTGCTCGAGGAGGTCGCCGGACCCGAACGGGCCGCCGACCTGGGGCTCCTGGACTCCCCCTCGACCAGGCCGAGTTCTTGCACCGCGAGCTCGGTCCCGCACTCAGCGAGAAGGTCTCCGAGATCACCTCCCGCACCCGCCGCTACGCCCTGGCGCATTCGCTCTTGGCAACCCTGGGCTGCACGGAGGTCGTCACCACCAACTACGACGACCTCTACGAGCGGGCCGCCGCGGACGCCGCCCACGCCACAGTGCCCGTGCTGCCGTTCGACGACCCCCGGCCCCGCACACCATGGGTGCTGAAGATGCACGGCGATCGGCGCGACCCGGCGAGCATCGTCCTGACCCGCTCCCACATGGTCGGCTACGACAGCCGCTCCCGACCGCTCGGCAGCATCGTCCAGGCGCTGCTCCTCACCCGGCACCTGCTCGTGGTCGGCGCCTCCATGACGGACGACAACTTCCTCCGCCTGGCCCATGAGGTCCTGGCCTTCCGCACGAGCTCAGGCCGCGGGTCGGACGCAGCGGCGCCACTCGGCACCGTCGTGACCCTCACCCCCAACCTCGCCAAGCAGAGACTCTGGACCGGCAGGTTCGACCACCTCTCGGCAACCGACGAGCAGAACGACGGGAACCCGAAGGCGCGTGCCGGCGCGGCCGCGCGGCTTCTGGCGATCTTCCTTGATGCTGTGGCGATGCACGCCGCCACCGCGCGCCACCTGGTCGACGCGCGGTACGGGTACCTGCTGGACGGAAGCGACCGTGCGGTCGCCGCGGCCTCCCGCGAGCTACTCACCCTGCTCGGGACCACCGGTGGGGATGATCGGTGGGCTCCGCTGCGGGAGGCGCTCGTCGCCCTCGGCGGGACCCCGCCAGCAACGCCCTGAGCCTTCTATGCAGCTGACCTGGGCAGATCGTGTCACACCCTTGTGGGACGGTCAGTCCAATGGCGGACCCACCGCCCTGATGAAGGGAGGGCTCCATGACCGAGTGCTTCCAGCCCGGAGACCTTGGCTGGCTGTCGATCGAGCTCGTCGCCGGGCCGCTCGACGGCCAGCGCTACGGGGACATCCCGATGCTCCCCGCAGGCGCGCCCGACAGCATCAGCATCCCGCTGGGTAAAGACCCGAAGACCGCTGCGCGTGCTGCGTACCGTCGGCGCGACGAGGTACCGGGCCCTGATGGCGCCTGGCTCTACGACTACGCCCCTGAGGACCCCAGCAGCACGGAGACGACGGCCGCCCAGGCGTCGACGACCTCCGACTGACCACGCCCGATCGCACCACCCCGTCCACCCACTCCTTCCCCACGCCCCGGAGTCGCCCATGAACCCAGCCCTGCCCGCACCTGCCCCTGTCCGTTGGGACGCGCCCACCTCCGACCGTGCCGCAGGGGTCCTCATGGGCCTGGCGTGCGGAGACGCCCTCGGGGCGCCGTTCGAGTTCGGGCCACCCCTGGCCGCCGACACCCCCGTCGCGATGGTGGGCGGAGGCTCGTTCGGTTGGGCACCGGGCGAGTGGACCGACGACACGCAGATGGCCGTCGTCCTCCTGGAGGCCGCCGAACGCGCCGTCGCCGGGGAGGGCGCCCTCACCGACCACCTCGACGACGTCGCAGCCGGTTGGGCAGCCTGGGCGGAGCAGGCGACCGACGTCGGTGTCCAGACGCGCGGCGTCCTCAGCGCTGCATCCCGGCACGGTGCACCCACGGCCGCCGGTCTGACCGCGGCTGCCGTCGCGCGGCACGAGGCGACGGGACGCTCCGGTGGGAACGGGTCGCTCATGCGCACCGCGCCCGCCGCCCTCGCCTACCTGCACGACGAAGCCGGGATGGCCGAGGCGGCGCGCACCATCAGCGCGCTCACCCACACCGACCCCGAGGCCGGGGACGCCTGCGTGCTGTGGTGCGCGGCCATCCGCCACGCGATCCTCACCGGACAGCTCGATGCCCGGCACGGGCTCCACCTCCTCCCGGAGGACCGGCGAGGAGCCTGGGCTGCCCGCCTTGACGAGGCCGAGGAGAACGAGCCCGCAGCGTTCGACCACAACGGGTGGGTCGTGCATGCCCTCCAGGGCGCCTGGTCGGCCATCAGCCGCACCGCCGTCCCCGACCGCACCGGCCACCTGCTGCCCGCCGACCACTTCCGGCTCGCCCTTGAGGCCGCCGTCCGGGGCGGGCGGGACACCGACACCGTCGCCGCCATTGCCGGTTCTCTCCTGGGCGCACGCTGGGGGGCATCGGCCGTCCCTGCCGGCTGGCGGCGGGTCGTGCACGGGTGGCCCGGGCTGCGCGTCACCGAGCTGGGCCTGCGCGGCCTGGCCGTCGCGCGGCGGCACAGTGACGTCTCTGCCTGGCCTCTCAGCGACCGTGTCGACTACAGGGCTGTCGCCTCCGGCAGGCTGATCCGCCACCCGCACGACGCGGAGGTGTTCCTCGGTGACGCGGCCGTCCTGGACGCCTTGCCGGTGGAGGTCGACGCAGTCGTCTCCCTCTGCCGGGTGGGCCGCCGTCGCCCCGACCGCGTGGACGCCGCAGACCACGTCGAGGTGTGGCTGGTCGACTCCCCGGACCCGGTAGCTAACCCGCACCTGGACTACGTGCTCCGGGAGGCAGCGGACGTCGTCGCCGAGCTACGCGCCTCTGGTCGCTGCGTCCTGGTGCACTGCGCCGCGGCCCAGAGCCGCACCCCGACCGTCGGCGCCGCCTACGCCGTGCGGCACCTGGGCATCGACGCCGACCGCGCCCTCAAGGACGTGGTCGATGCACTGCCCGACGCCAGACCCCACCGGACGTTCCGCGACGCCGTCCGGCAGGTCACCCGATGACGTGCACGGTCGGACGTGGTGAGAGCTAGTGACGTTCCTGGTGCAGGCACGGTCCGCAGTCCGTGATGTGTGGATCCAGCCCAGGTGGGAGGGCAAGCCAGCCCTGGGTCCCTGGCACTCGGCGGACGGCCGGGACGTCGTGGATCTGATCGCCGGTGGTGACCTCGACCAGATCTCGTTCCCGGTGTGGTTCCAGGCGTTCGGCCGTGGCACCCGCTGGGGCGACATGCTCTGGACCGGTGGGCTGCCCTGCAAGGTGGCTTCCACCCGGTTCGTGGCGGTGCTGGAGTCCATCGGCGCGACGGGGTGGCGCACGTTCGAGGTGGACCTACGCGCCAAGGGCGGGGACCCGGTGCCTGGATACCTCGGAATCGCGACCACCGGCCCCGGGGACGACCTGGACGTCACTCACCTGTTCGGGTTCCAGAACCTTGCCCTTCGCGTCAAACGTCACGTGCTGGAAGCCCTGCTGGGGGCAGGTGTGGACCAGTTCGACCACGAGCCGCTGGACGAGTAGCCGGGCCCTCCGGGCCTCAGCACGTGGTCCCGTCAGCGCACCGAGCGTCCGCGTCAGGGAAAGGAGTCGAACGCCCGGGCGATGAGGCGGAAGGGAAGCGCGATGAGCCTGCCGACGAGGGTCAGTAAATAGATGACGTCGATCGACTCGACGAGGGCCCGCAGCCCTCTCCGGACTCCGCGCGCAGCCCGATGGACACCACCGCGACGGGGACGGCTCAGCTGATCGGCACTGCTCATGAGGCGGTCCTCCCGGTCGGCGCTCAGTATGCCCGACGACGCGCACCGGACACGTCGACCGCGAGAGCCACCCAGACCCCCGACCCGGACGTCGAGGCATCGCTGCGGCTGAGGCCCATACTGCGGCGCAGGACGACCCGGGGAACTGGGTTCTGATCGTCAACGACCAAGACTGCAACGCCAGGGTCGCCACACCACGCCGGTCGAGCGCCCACTGCAGGCTCGCCAGCGGATGGCCGGTAGGCCTGCACCCGCCGGGCCGGTCCGACTGATCCCAGCGATACTATCTTGCACGATAGTATCCTTGATGACAGTCTTTACTTATGGCGCGCTTCGTCGGCCGTTCGGCCCAGCTCCACCGACTCGAGCAGATGCTCACCTCCCTCACGGACGGTCGGCGTGACCGGCCCGGCCGAGCGCTGCTCATGCGGGGCCGGCGCCGCGTCGGTAAGTCGCGGTTGGTCGAGGAGTTCCTTGAGAGGTCCGGCGTCCCGCACGTCTTCTTCACGGCGTCAATGCAGCCACCGGAGGGAGAACTCGGGCTGTTCGCCGCCGAGGTCGCGTCCTCGAACCTGCCGGGCGCCCGAACCTTCAGCGGTGTGACCGTGAGCTCGTGGGACGCGGCGCTGCGGTTGCTCGCGACGGCGCTCCCGCCGGACCGGCCCAGCGTGGTGGTGATCGACGAGCTCCCCTACCTGACGGGCAAGGATCCCAGGTTCGAAGGCACGCTGCAGAAGGCTTTCGACCGTGAGCTCTCCCGCCTGCCGGTCCTCCTCATCGGCATCGGCTCCGACCTCGCGATGATGGAGGCCCTCAACGAGTACGGGCGCCCGTTCCACCAGCGCGCGACCGAGATGGTCGTCCCCCCGCTGACCCCGTGGGAGGTCGGCGCCATGCTGGGCCTCGAGCCCGCCCAGGCGATCGACGCCTACCTGGTCACCGGCGGACTGCCCCTCGTCTGCGCGGAGTGGCCGGAAGCGTCCGACCTCGGGTCCTACGTCGCCGCCGCAGTCTCCGACCCGACGTCGGCTCTTCTCGTCAGTGGTGAGCGGGCCATCGCCGCCGAGTTCCCGCCGGACGCTCTCGCCCGCCGCGTGCTCGGTGCCGTGGGGGCCGGGGAGCGCACGTTCACGGCGATCCAACGTGCTGCCGGGGACATCCAGCAGGCCTCCCTCAACCGCGCCCTGCAGATCCTCCTGACCAAACGGGTCGTCGTCGCCGAACGGCCCCTCTCCACGCGCGCCTCACGCGAGACGAGGTACCGCGTGGCGGATCCCTACCTGCGGTTCTGGTTGGCCTACTTGGCCCCCGGCCTCGCGGAGATCGAACGCGGGCGGGGCGACGTGGTCCACTCCCGGATCCGTTCCGGCTGGACGTCCTGGCGGGGCCGGGCGGTGGAGCCCGTGGTGCGCGAGGCGCTCGAGCGCCTGCCGCTCCCGGGCGTGGCACCCGGCGGGATGGTCGGCGGGTACTGGACCCGGTCCAACGACCCCGAGGTGGACGTGGTGATCGCCGATCGCAGCCCTGTCGCCGACCAGGTCCGGGCGGTCGGTTCGATCAAGTGGCTCGAGCGGCAGCGCTTCGACCGCCGTGACCTGAGCCGCCTCCTGACGCACCGTTCCCAGGTGCCGGGGGCTGATGAGGACACACCGCTCGTCGTCGTCAGCCGATCAGGCTGCGACGTCCCGGACGTGCCGTGCATCGGGCCCGACGAGCTGATCAGGGCGTGGGCTCCGCCGGAGTGACAGGCGCTGCAGTTTCGACGGCCGCGACCAGGAGCTCGACGCACCGAGGCCAGGCGAGGCGCCCGAACAGGACCGGTGCCGGGAGGCGCCGCTCCTCACCCGTGAGGTGCTCGCCGAGCACGGGGACGGCGGTAGCGGGGTCGCCCGACCCGGGACGGGGGTTCCCGCCGAGATCAGGGGGTGCTGTCAGGGCCCGAGTAGCGCTGCCGGCACAACGGCCACCCCGTCGCGGCGCCGGTAGGCGTCCCGGCCTGTGGTCACGACGACAGCGTCGACGAGGTCGCCGCCCATGCGGTCCCGCAGCCACAGGAGGTGGCGAACGTCTGCGTCCTGCACGTCCGCGGCAAGCTTGACCTCGAACGCGACACTGCGCCGCCCCCTCCCCGTGACGATGAAGTCCACCTCGTGCGCGCCATCGCCCGTCCGTAGGTGCCCGACGGTGGCCTCGGCCGCCTGGGCGTACACGCGGAGGTCGAGTGCGACCAGCGACTCGAAGAGGCCACCCAGGAGCGTCCCGTCGCGGGGTACGGGCGGACCTGCGTCGCGGCCGGACAGCAGGAGGTCCTCGTCGGCGTCGAGCAGGGCCGCCGCGAGCGCCGGGTCCGCCAGATGGTGCTTCGGACTCGCCGCGAGACGGGAGAACGCGTTGGTGGTCGGCAACCATGCGGGGACGGGGTCCGAGATCCAGATCCGCTTGAGGGTGTCGCGGTATGGGACCGTCGTGGACCGCGGGGGCTTGTCCCCCTGACCGGCGGTGGCTGCGTCGCGGATCCGCTCGAAGCTGGCAGTGGTCGACGTCGCGGCCGCGTACGCCCGTAGCCACCGGCGAAGGAGCGCCGGGTTGCGGGGCTCGTGCCCGGCGTCCTCGAACTCGCGGTCGACGATTCGCTCGACGTACGTCCGCAGGGCCGCTCGCCGGGCCCGGGGTGACCCGCGGCGCATCCCGGGGAAGCCGCCCGCCAGGATCTCCGCGACGTAGGTGTCGAGGTCGACCTCGGTCTCGCCGGCGACTTCGGGTCGACGACCGGACAAGAGCGCGGCCACGGATACCGTCGGCACGCCGACGCCGCGTTCGGCGAGCGAGAGCGGCCGCATCCGGATGCTCACGATCCGGCCTGCGCCGGAGTGCGTACCCGGCGACCTGGGCGACGCGGACCCCGTGAGCAGGAAGCGGCCCGGCCGGGGGTCCTCGTCGACGGCGCGCCGAACCACGTCCCACGAGGGGGTGTACTTCTGCCACTCGTCCAGGACCACCGGTGCGGGGGCGGATGTCAGCCGGTCAGGAGCAGCCCGGAGGAGGTCCGTCCCGCCCGGCCGGTCGAGGGCGAACAGGGATGCGGCGCGCTGAACCGCGGTCGCCGTCTTTCCCACGCCCTTCGCGCCGTCGATGGCGATCGCCGGGAGGTCGGCAAGAAGCTCATCGAGCTCGTCGTCGACGACTCTCCTCGTGTACGGGCGGGAGTCGTGGCTGTCGACCATCCGGCTAGGCTACAGATTTCAGGTCAGCAACGCTACAGATTTCAGGCTGGTGACGCTACAGATCTCGGGAAGTCCAGGCTGCAGATCTTCAGGGGCTCACCCGGGCCCGGTCCCCGCCCGCGCGACGAGGACGGCGAGCTCGGTGCGGTTCGCCAGCCCGAGCTTGGTGAGGGCACGGGTGAGGTGGGTCTTCACGGTGGTCTCGCTGAGGAACGTCCGCCCGGCGATCTCGGCGTTGGCGGCGCCGGTGGCGACCTGGGCGGCCACCTCCCGCTCCTTGTCGGTCAGGACCTCGAGGCGGCGGAGGGCGTCCTCGCGTTGGCGGGCGTCCGGGTCCTGGGCCACGTGGTGGGCGACGACCCGGGCCGCGCGAGGCCCGAAGGCGCCCTGACCGGCCGCGACCTGGTGGATGGCGTCGGCGATCTCCTCCGTCGCGGCGGTCTTGTCGATGAAGCCGGCGGCCCCGGCGCGGACTGCCCGCAGGACGACGTCGTCCGTGTCCAGCGAGGTGAGGGCGACGACACCCGGCGGGTCCGGTAGGCGCCGCACGGCCTCGGTCGCGCGGATCCCGTCCACCCGGCGCATGCGCAGGTCCATGAGGACGACGTCGGGGTGGTGGGCCTGGACGGCCGGCACGACCTCGTCCCCGTCGGTGGCCTCGGCGACCACCTCGATGCCGAAGGGGGCGAGGTTGCCGCCCAGGAGCCGTCGGACGATGGCGTCGTCGTCCACGAGCAGCAACCTGACCATGCCCCGACCGTAGGGGGTGGCGGTGACAGCGGGATGACACGGGCGGCGGGTCACCGTGTCAGCGCGGCGCCGCCTCCCGCAGACGGAGTCCGAGCACCAGGCCCGGGCGACCGTTCGGGGCATCCGGGCCGTGGCCGACCTCGGTCCAGCCGCCCGCCCGGTACAGCGCGCGGGCGGGTGTCTCCTCGTCCCTGGTCTGCAGCCAGGCTCGACGGGCACCCGCGGTGGCCAGGAGGTCCTCGAGCAGCACCCGTCCCAGCCCGGCGCGCTGCACCGTGGGGTGGACCGCGAGCAGGTAGACGGCGAAGGAGTCCTCCAGCCGGTGGGCAGCGGCGCCGAGCCGCTCCTTGAGCTCAGCCGACCACTCGTCGGTCTGGTGGGCCCACTCCCACGGGTGCCCGTACGCGATGCCCACGAGCGCACCGTCACTCCGGGCGGCGACCCAGGCTGCGTCGCCGCGGGCCAGGACGTAGCTGAACACGCTCGCGTAGGCGGCCGCCTGGGTGCGTGGCTCGCACAGCGGCGGTCCCTGCGTGGCCGCCGCGTAAAGGTCCTCGACCTCGTCCGGGGTCGGCGCACCGTCAGCGGCGCGACCCGCACTCCGGCTCATCTGCACGCAGCGACGGTAGCCACAATCGCCGCTGCCTGTCGTCGGGGGCCCTCCCCAGGCCCCTCTGCCGTCCCGGGTTCTTCACCCGCGGGTCCCCTCACCCCCGGACCCGTCGGCGCGATGGGAGAGGAAACGGTGTACCGACCCGGGTTGGGAGCAACGAGGATGCGGCAGAGTTTCGGAGCCACGGTGCGCGGGCTCACGGGCAGGTTCCTGCTGGTCGGTGCCGTCGGGGTCATCGGTGCCCTGAGCATCGCGGCGACCTCCACGGTCGCTGCCCGGGCGGTCGCGACCGAGCTGGTCATGATGGACGAGCTCAACGGCGTCATGGCGTCCGTGCAAGAAGTACGGATGTACAACTCCGACGTGACCGGTTGGCAGGTGGCGTACGCCGGGGACGTCCGGCGGATCGGTGGCGCGGCGGCGGTCGCCGAGTCCAACCTCAACCGGGCCGGGTACCTGGAGTCCGCCGCTGGCCTGCAAGGCACCCTCACCGCGACGCAGGTCGAACGGCTCGTCCCCCAGGAGCGCACGACCTTCGACAGGATCGTCACGCTCTGGGACGAGTTCTTCGCCGCCGACGACGCCGTCGTCGCCCTCTACCGGCAGGACACCGAGGCGAGCATCGAGGCCGCCGACGACCTCATCGTGGACGAGGTGTACCCGGTCTACGACCAGATCCTCGAGGAGACCGCGACGCTGGCGGCGCTGCTCGACGATCGCCGCGCGGAGGCGAGGCAGAGCATCACCGCCGCCCAGAACCGGGCCTCGACCGTCACCGGGATCGTGCTCACGGGCGCGCTGCTGGGGGTGGTCCTCGTGACCATGGTGCTCGCGAGCCGCTCCAGGCGGTCCCTGGCACACGTCCAGCACGCCCTCGAGGCGATGGCGCACGGCGACCTGACCGTCACCGCGGACGTGGCCGGTCAGGACGAGATCGCGACCATGGCGCGCTCGTTGACCACGGCGCAGCAGTCGCTGCGTGAGACGCTCGGCAGCGTCGCCGAGGCCACGGACACCCTCGCCGCAGCGACGGAGCAGATGTCCATGGCCAGCGCTGACGTGACGGCGACCGCCCAGAGGACATCCGCCCAGGCCGGCGTGGTCGCTGCAGCAGCGGATCAGGTGTCACGGAACGTCCAGGCCGTCGCCGCCGGGTCCGAGCAGATGGACGCCTCCATCCGGGAGATCGCGCACAACGCCACGAAGGCGGCCCACGTCGCCGCGCAGGCCACCGAGGTCGCCGCCGAGACGAACGCCACCGTCTCGCAGCTGGGCACCTCGAGCCAGCAGATCGGGGACGTCATCAAGGTCATCACCTCGATCGCCGAGCAGACCAACCTGCTCGCGCTGAACGCCACGATCGAGGCCGCCCGCGCCGGAGAAGCAGGGAAGGGCTTCGCCGTGGTCGCCGGTGAGGTCAAGGAGCTCGCGCAAGAGACGGCCAGGGCCACCGAGGACATCTCGCGCCGTGTGCAGACCATCCAGGACGACTCGACCGGCGCGGTCGGGGCGATCGGCCGCATCGGCGACATCATCGCCAGCATCAACGACTTCCAGCTCACCATCGCGAGCGCCGTCGAGGAGCAGACGGCGACCACGACGGAGATGTCCCGCGGGGTGGCGGAGGCGGCCACCGGGTCCGGCGAGATCGCAGCCAACACCACGGGCATCGCGGAGTCGGCCTCGACCTCCAGCGAGGGACTGCAGCAGATCGACGGGGCCGTGCAGGAGCTGGCCAAGATGTCGGAAGCCCTGCGGGCACGGGTCGCGACGTTCACCTACTGACCGGCGCGTCCGCGACCGGGACGGGCGGGCCCGACGCCCGGGGCCGAGCGGGGGCGGTCGTCAGGTGGGTGAGGTGGCGGCCACCCACGGCAGGGTCGCCTCGACGACGAACGCGTCGCCGCGGGGCCCGGCGTCGACCGTCCCGCCCAGCAGTGCGGCGCGCTCACGCATGCCGGCCAGGCCCGAGCCACGGTCGGCGACGTCGACGGCGGCGGTGAGGGAATTGGTGACGCGCAGGCGCACCCCCTCCCGGGGGGTGGCGTGCAGGGTGATGTCGACCTCCGCGCCGGGCGCGTGCTTGACCGCGTTGGTGAGGGACTCCTGGACCAGCCGGTACACGGCACGGGTGAGGGCGAGTGAGGCGTACCCGGCGTCCGCGACGTACACCGAGGAGCGGATGAGGGCGCCGGCCTGGCGGGCGGTGTCGAGCAGCGCGGGCACGTCGTCCAGGGTCACGGGCGCGGGTTGCAGGGCGGTGCCGGGGGCGGGGTCGCGGAGCATCTCGACCATGTCCCGCAGCTCCCGGCGGGCACGGTCGGCGGCTTCGCGGATGGACTCGGCGCCCTCGGCGACGGTGTCCGGTGCGCCGCCGCGCAGGGAGGACGCGTGCAGGGCGACCAGGGAGAGCTGGTGGGCGACGGTGTCGTGCACCTCCCGGGCGATGAGCTCGCGCTCCTCCTGCCGGGTCATCTCCGTGCGCAGCTCTGCGGCCACCCGCTCCTGCCGGATCCGGCCCGTCTCCGCCGCGCGGACCTCGTCGCGGTAGCGGCGCAGCAGGCCGAGCCCGACGGCGGCCGCCACCAGCACCACGCCGATCACCACGTACCCGGGCCCGGGGAGCACGTCGACCTCACCGGTCACCGGGTCCGTGGCAGCGAGGAGCGTCGCGGTATCCGGGCGCAGATGGTCACGCAGCAGCGCGGCCCCCGTGGCGACTGCGACCGCCGTCCCGCAGCCGACGGCGACCCGCAGCGGCCGCCGGGCCACCACACCGACCAGGGCGACCAGCGCCGCGAACGTGTCCAGCGGCAGGAGCAGCGCCGCGGCCGACGCGGTCAGCGCGAGCGCCACCGGGAATCGGTGCCGCACCACCAGACCGACCGCGAGCGCAGTGCCCACCATCCACGCGATGAACGGGATGAGCAGGGCGTCGTCCTCCACGGCGTACGCCATCGCGACAGAGCTGCTGAACGCCGCCGTCAGCACGAGGCCCGTCGTCCGCAACCGGCGAAGCACCACCGTGCGTTGCGGCGAGGGGGCGGCCCGGGGCGGCCCGGACGCCGCTGGCGGTGCCCAGGTCACCGGCGCAGCACCGGGGTGCCGGGGGGCGACGGGGTCCATGGCACGACGGTAGGGCCGGGGACCGACAGGGTCGTCGTCCGTCCGGTCGGTCCGGTGGTCCGATCGGCCCGTCAGGTCCGACCGGTCGGAGGACGTGGCGGGCGGGGGCGGGCGGCCAGAGTCGGTCCCGTACGAGGTGCCGCAGAGGCGGGACCCGCCCGACACGACGCCGGCCGACCTCCGGCACGAGGAGCCCTCATGTCCGACAGCCACTCCCACCAGCAGGGCCTGCCCGCGGGCCAGCACCCGCCGCAGGAGCCGCACCCGGGCCAGCACCCACCCCAGCAGCCGACTCCCTCGGGGCAGACCGCGCGTCCCTGGTTCCGCAAGAAGCGGGTCATCATCCCGGCGGGCGTGCTCGCCTTCTTCATCATGGTCGGTGCCCTCAGCGGTGGTGCGGACGACGGCCCCGAGCCGGTCGCCACAGCCACGCCGACGGTCGAGGCGACGCCTACCGACGAGCCGTCGCCCGCCGACGAGCCCGAGGCCCCTGCCGAGGAGCCGGAGGCCGTCGAGGAGGAGCCCGACGCCGACGCCGCCGCCGAGGAGGAGGCCCCCGCCGGGACCGTCTCCCAGCAGAACGCCTACCGGTCGGCCCAGAGCTACCTGTCCTTCACGGCGTTCTCCCGCACCGGGCTGATCCAGCAGCTCAGCAGCGACTACGGCGAGGGGTACCCGCTCGAGGACGCGGAGTTCGCCGTCGCCCGCCTGGAGGCCGAGGGCGAGGTGGACTGGCTCGAGCAGGCCGTGAAGTCGGCCGAGAACTACCTGAGCTTCACGTCGTTCTCGCGTTCAGGCCTCATCGAGCAGCTCTCCAGCCAGCACGGTGAGGGCTTCACCCGCGAGCAGGCCGAGCACGCGGCGGACGAGGTCGGCCTCTGACCTCACGCCCTGCAGCCCGCGGCGGCCCCCGGGGCCGGGACTCCCATGATCGGGACCGATCAGTTGCGGATTCCGCATCGAATCGGTCCCGATCATGGGCGCGCGAGGTGTCGCCCCGGCCCCGGCCGCGTCAGCGGCTCGTGCGAGCGGGTCAGCCGTACGGTTCGGTTCGGGACGGGACGGAGCTACGGGGCGCGGTGCCCGGTCCAGGCGGCGCCGTCCCAGTACTGACGACCGACTCCGTCCGGCGCCGCGTACCAGCCAGCAGGCACCAGGGTCACCTGGACCTGAGGTGGGGGCGCCTGGCCCGCGAACTGCGCACCGGGGAACTGCTGCGCGACGACGACGTTCACAGGTCCCGCGGCCACAGCAGGGGCATGCGCCTGACACGCCATGACGAGGGAGACGATCCACCCGATCAGGCTCCAACCGAGGAGCAGGTTCAGCACTCCGACAGCGGCCATGTTCGACCGACCTCGCGTCACAGCGATCGCCCACGGCAGCATGTACCCGAATGTGAGGGCGGCGCTCACCCACGCGATCGCGACGACTGACCCGGACGTCTGCCTCTGGTCCGTCATGACGGCAGGCCGATGCCACTGCTGCGGCGGGACGTGCTGAGCCGAAGGGGCTACCGGCGGCCCCGGCTCGCCCGGCTGGATCTCGCTCATGACTTGCCCCCTGGACGCCTGCGGCTGGTCCACCCATCGTCCCAGCCCAGGTGCCCTGGAGATACCCCGTCGGCGGGTGGAAACCACCGTGACCAGGACGCCGATCCGGGCCCCCGGCGCGGTGAGCACCGGCTCGCGTGCCTGTGGCCGACTGCGCAGCGACCCTGTTTCGGACACAGGGCGTCGAACGCCCGGGCGGTGGGCGAACTCTGGCCTCATGCCGCGTCGCCCACGGCGACTTCCAGGCCGGGATGCTCATGATCGGGACCGATCAGTTACGGAATCCGAATCAGATCGGTCCCGATCATGAGCGTGGGCGTTGCGGTGCAGGTGCCGGTCACCTTCGGTGCCGACCTGGTCGCAGCACCTCGCACACCGATTCCAGGTCCGTGGTCGGCTTGGATGGCAGCCGACTGATCCGGGTGACGAGCTCCTTGCCCTGGACGACTGCCACCCCCTCGACCGTGCGGCCCCCGTCGGGGTAGGGACCCCACCACACGATGACGGGCTGCACCCAGACCTTGCGACCGCTTCGCTTCTCGATCTGGTTCCGCAGGGCAACGGCCTCCCACTTGGCACCGCTGATGTCCCGGTCGATGCGCTTGGTCAGCGTCGGGTCGTCCACGTGCACCCCGACCAGCGCACCAGACTCCGCGGCCTGAAGGCGGTAGGCCGAGAACTTGGAGTTGAGGCAGAAGACGCCCGGCGGGCCGATCACCACGTGGTCGAAGTTGAACCTGCCGTTCGCCAGGTCGTGCAGAACGGTCCACTGCCCGGCCGGGAGCTCGCCCAGCACCTTGGCCGTGGCCTCCTCACCGTAGGCACCGTCCTGCCACATCTCGATGCTCCCCGGAGGAGTCAACCGCAAAGCAATCACCATGGTCATGGCCGCCCCGGCGACCACCCCGGAAAACCAGATCGCCAACGACTGGGGCCAGATCACGGTGAAGAGATAGCTGGACGCGGCCCAGACGACCGCGAGGCACACGACGGTCCAGCACCACAGCGCCCTGGTGCGACGCAACCAGCTGCGACGCAGCTCGTTGTACTTGCGCCGCGCACGCGCCCCGGCGCGACGACGATCCTGGCGGCCTCGCCACCAACCCCGCACGTCACATGCCACTCCCCCACCATCGGCGCAACCCCACCGCACATGAGACCGTCCCTGCGCTGCCCCCCCGTGCCGGGGTGCTCGGTGTGTGGATCGGCGAACGACGCCCGTGCAGGCGAGGTACTTTCACGCAAGACCATGGCCACAAGCAGGAGCACACATGACCAGCACCGCAGGACGTCACGGGCGCCACCGCGCCCGCGTCCGAGCACGGATCGCCGGGGTGCTCGCCGCCGCACTGAGTGCACTGATCGCAGCCGCACCGGCTGGGGCTCTCGGTGAGAACGACGGGCTCTGGTACGTCGAAGCCGC
>NZ_AXCZ01000372.1 GCF_000767165.1 Cellulomonas bogoriensis 69B4 = DSM 16987 | reverse complement strand
CCTGCCGTGCGGGGGCCTCGGGGGACACCGACTGGACGGGTCGCAGCCGGGTCGCCTCGCCCAGCTCGCCGGGCAGGCCGTCGACCTCGGCCGCGGCCGGCACGTCCGACGTGACCTCCTCGGGCAGGTCCAACGGGGTGGCCGGGAGCCGCAGCTCGGCCTCGACCTGCTGCAGGGCCCGCGCGAACGCGAGCGCCGAGTGGTGGCGGCGTGCGGGCACCCGGTCCATGGCCCGGGCCAGAACGGCGTGCAACGTCTCGGGGACGTCCGCCCGGCCCGTCGAGGTCAGGGGACCACGCTCGATGCGCATGATCAGGTCGGCCGCGGTGTTCGAGCCGTCCGGCACCTCGAACGGGGACCGCCGCGCCAGCAAGGAGTACACGGTGGCCGCCAGCGAGTACACGTCGGACCGCTCGTCCCCACGGGGCTCCTCGGCGAGGAGCTCGGGAGGTGACCACGGGATCGACATCCCGGTGGCCGCCCCCGAGGCCACCGTCGTGGCCGCGATGCCGAAGTCGGTCAGGGCAGGCCAGCCGAAGTCCGTCACCAGGACGTTCGCCGGCTTGATGTCCCGGTGCAGGATGCCGGCCCGGTGGGCGGTCTCGACCGCCGACGCCAGTCGCACACCCAGTCGCAGCACCTCGGCCACACCCATGCGCTCGGTGCGGTACCGCTCACCCAGGCCCGCCCGGGAGCAGTACTCCATCACCAGGTACGGCCGACCGTCGGTGGCGACGTCGGCGTGGTGAACGGTGACGATCGACGGGTGGTGGGACAGCCGGGCCATGAGGTCGGCCTCGCCCCTGAACTGGGCGCGGGCGGAGTCGCTCAGGTGCCCCGCGAGCAGCACCTTGACGGCCACCGACCTGCGGGGCATCTGCTGGGTGTACAGGAACACGTCCGCGAACCCACCCAT
>NZ_AXCZ01000444.1 GCF_000767165.1 Cellulomonas bogoriensis 69B4 = DSM 16987 | reverse complement strand
TCGACGGTTCGCGGCGAGCACTCACGTACCGCGCTCCACCACGAACGTCACGCCCTCACCGAGGTCGACCACGACGCCCGGCTCCACGACCGTCGGCTCGCCCGGGTGCAGCCGCTGCGGCCCGGCGTCCTGCCGCAGGAGCAGCACCCCGTTGGTGGACCGCAGGTCCGTCACCACGACGTCCTCGCCGTCCATCCGGACCTCGGCGTGGGTGCGCGAGATGTCCTGGTTGGGGCTGGCGACGGTGACCAGGCGCGGGAGCTGGCTGTTCGTGACCCGCGACACCTGGGGTGCCCGGCCCAGCAGGACCGGGCGGTTCAGGGCCACGACCAGACCCGACGACAGCAGGATCTTCGCCGGCGGCGGGGCCTGTGGTGCCGGCACGGCCAACGGACCGGGAACGGCGTCACCGGCCCACTCCGGCAGCTGGCGGCGCAACGCGACCACGTCGGAGCTGAGGACCGTCAGGCCGTCGTGGTCCTCGTCGCCCTCGGGACCCGTGCCGTCCGCGGGGGTCGGCCCGTCCGACGGCGCGGCCTCCTGCGCGGG
>NZ_AXCZ01000373.1 GCF_000767165.1 Cellulomonas bogoriensis 69B4 = DSM 16987 | reverse complement strand
CACCGCGGTCGCGTCCGTGCTGAGCCTGCGCCGCCGCGGCCGCCACGTGCAGGCAGGTCTGCTGCTCGGCACCCACGCCCACGCCCCCCTGCCGATGGGCCGGGTCATCGCCTGGGAGCTGCAGCTGTTCGGCAGCCACGGCATGGCCGCCCACGACTACCCGCCGATGCTCGGCCAGGTCACCGCCGGGGTGCTGCGCCCCGAGAAGCTCGTCACCCGCACCGTCCCCCTCGAGCTCGCCCCCGCCGCCCTCGAGGCGTTCGGGCGGGCGGTGGGCACGCCCGGGATCACCGTGATCACCCCCACCTGACCGTTGCGCCCCCTTCCCTCGGTTAGCGTGGCCCCTGCGCAGCCACGTCCCGGTGGCGCAGGGCAGAGGACGAGGTGGCCGTGAGCGAGTCGGACGTGCTGAGGGCCCCGGACGAGCTGCGCCGGCTGGACCAGTGCGCCCAGGAGCGCATCGACCGCCCCGGGGCGGTCCAACCCCACGGGCTGCTCCTGGCCGTGGACCCCGGCACCGGCGCGGTGGTGCAGGTCAGCGACAACGTCGCGACCCTCACCGGCCGGCCGGTCCAGGACGTGCTGGGCCACGGGCTCGCAACCCTGGTGGGCGTCGACGCCGCGCAGGCGATCGCCCGGGCCAGCGAACGTGACCTCGCCGAGCCCGCCGACCCCGTCCCGGTGGAGCTCTGCGGCTCGGCCATGGACGTCCTGGTGCACCGCAGCCCGGACGGGCTGCTGCTGCTGGACCTCGAACCCGGGCACGACCGCGGACCCGAGGCCTGGCTGGCGACCCTGCACGCGGTGATGCAGCGCCTCGCGGTCGCCCGGACCGTCGAGGAGCTCCGCGGGCTGACCGTCGACGCGGTGGCCGACCTGCTCGGCTACGACCGGGTGATGATGTACCACTT
>NZ_AXCZ01000440.1 GCF_000767165.1 Cellulomonas bogoriensis 69B4 = DSM 16987 | reverse complement strand
TGGTGGCCGAGCGCCTCCTGGACGAGTCCCTCGAGCCCTACCTGGGCCTGCACTACCCGGCCTCCGACGTGCCCGCCCAGGCCCGTGCCCTCTACGTGCAGCGGCGCTCCCGGATGATCGTGTCCAGCACCTACGACCCCGCCCTGCTGGTCCCACCGCTGAATCCGCTGACGTCCGAGCCGAACGACCTGTCGCAGTCCGAGCTGCGCAGCGTCTCCCCCCACCACCTCACCTACATGCGGAACATGGGCGTGGGCGGCTCCCTGTCGGTGTCCCTGGTCACCGACGGTGAGCTCGTCGGCATGATCTCCTGCAACAACGGCACCCCGCGGCACGTGCCCTACCTGCTGCGCCGGGCGTGCGAGCTGCTCGGCCAGCAGGTCGCCCTGCAGCTCGACGCCCTGGGCCGGACCGCCGCGCTCGAGGCCCGGCTGCGACGCCAGCAGGTCCGGGCCGACCTCGTGGAGCAGGCCGTGGTGACCCGCGACCTGTCCGGGGGACTGGCCGCCGGGCCCGTCACCGTCCTGGACCTGGTCCGCGCCCGCGGTGCGGTGGTCC
>NZ_AXCZ01000313.1 GCF_000767165.1 Cellulomonas bogoriensis 69B4 = DSM 16987 | reverse complement strand
CACTCGACGTCCACCTCGTGGCCCTCGAGTCGGCGTACGTCGCGCAGGAGGTCGACGACCGCGCCGAGCTGCAGGCCGAGGACGTCGTCGGGGAGCGGGGTGTCCGTGCTGTAGCCGGCGCCGACGTCGACGCCCGCGACGAGCCCGTCGGCGAGGCCGTCGACGTGCTCGACGACGACGCGCGCCGGGCCGTCGCCGGCCGGCTCGGTGAAGGCGACGCCCGCGAGGGTCGGCTGGACCATGAGCTGGACGAACAACGCGAGCCTCGGCGTCGCGTCGAAGTTGCCGGTGCGCACGCGGGACAGCAGCGCGGGCAGCTCGAACCACGACCGCCACGCCTCCTCGACCGCCTCCACGACGGCCTCGGTGTCGGCCAGGCCCAGTACCGAGCGGTGCACACCGGCGAGGCTGGACTGCGCCCCGTCCTCCTCGAGACCGGACGAGCGGACCGCGAGACGGCTGTGCGGCGCCGACGCCCGCAGCTCCTCGACACGGACGGCGAGCAGCTCACGGGTCGCGGCGTCGAGCCGGTAGCCCGCCACGGCCTCGGCGATCTCGCGGGTCGACTCGTGCAGGAAGGCTCCGACGGTCGCGCGGAGGTCGCGCATGGAGTGCTCGAGCCGATTGCGGACGGCCGGGTCGATCGACCGGTTCAGCACGGAGCTCGGCACCGCGAACGCGTCGGGTACGGGCAGGTGGTGGGCGAGGCGCGACAGCGTCGCGAACTTGGGACCGACGTCGGCGGGGTCGACGTCGCTGCGCAGGCGGGGGAACGTCGCGAGCGCGTCGGTGCGGCGGTGGTCCAGGTGGATGTCGCTCGTGCGCGGGCCCGTCGAGCCCTGGTACTTGCCCGAGTACAGGTCCACGTCTCCGTGCCTCTTCCACCACATCATCTGCCCGATGGGCATGCCGGCGTAGACGCGCACGCGGTGCGCGGTGAACAGCTGCAGCGTCCACTGACCGACGAAGCCGATGTCGCCGAGGCACGCCGAGAGGTTGATGAACATGCCGAGGCGTGCCACCGACGACCGCGCCGCGAAGGTCGGCGCGTACACGGCGCCGCCGAGACGCTCGACCGTGTGCGCCAGGTACAGGCGCCCCGGCTCGAGGACGAAGCCCTCGGGGCCGATCGTCAGCTCGCGGTAGGCATTCGGCTGCCGGAGGTCGAGCAGGTCCGTGTCGTAGACGCGCAGCTTCTCCCCGAGGCGGAAGTTGTAGCTGTTCGGGTTCACGTGGTCGATCGTGAATGGTTCGATAACAATCTCGCCCGAATTGACCGCCCGGACGATCTCCTCGCCTGTCAGAATCACCGCAACTCCCCCTGTGCCCACCTGTGACCGCATTCGCAAAGGAGCAGGGAGCCGTCGCCGCCATGCGTGCGGAGCCCGATGGTATCGGCGGCTATTGTCCGGCTACATCCTGTCCGGAGCGTGAGACGCGCGTCTCGAAGACGGGGTGTCAGCTGTGACTCATGCCGGCTTGCGGCACTGAGTTCGCGCTGCTGCGCTGGCGCTCGAGCGATGCGCCCCGGGCGTGGTTTGGCGGCTCTTCGCAGATGAGGGTGTAGTCGGGGGGTGAGGGTGGTCGGCGCGTCGGTGTCC